>VBOL01000274.1 GCA_005887945.1 Nitrospirota bacterium | reverse complement strand
GCCGGTTCACATCGTTTTTCCGCAGCCTGCTAACCGGCTCCGAACGCTGATCGGGTGCGGGCTCGCCGGCTTGACTCTCGAAAAAACTGCTTGCTATAGTTCGGTGATTCCTTTCTTCGCTTCATGTGGTATCCACGTTGTACCCTTTCTGAGTCCGGCGCGTAGGGTTCTCGTGCCGCGCGCATGGCGGCCGTATGGATTTCTTTTCTGACAGGGGTCTCTTCATGAGTGCGTTCGTAACCGGCGTGAGTACGATGACGTTGTGGGCCAGTCTGAGCGCTGGCGTGTTTGCGGCCACTCCTTCCGCGTTCGAGCTACATCCGTCAACGGCGGTTCCGGGTGCCACCGTATCAATCGGCGGGAAGCGGTTTCCCGCATTTCAATCTGTGCAAGTCAATCGCGTGACCGTCGGTGGGTTCCCTGCGTTGATTCAGCGATGGGAGTCCGACCTGATCGAGGTGAAGGTTCCCTTCCAAGCTCAATCCGGTCCCGTTGAAATCATGGCCGGGAAGAAGAAGATGGCTGCCGGGACGTTGACGGTGGTTCAGCCGACGATTACCGCAGTGACGCCGGCAGAGATCGAACCAGGCCATACCGTGCAGATCGCCGGCGTGCATTTCGGTGTCACGGCTGGCCCTCGCGATCCCAACACGATGTTCGGAGTCAACGATGTGATGATCGGGGGCGTGGTCGTCAGGCCGCGTCGCTGGAAAGACGACATCATCGAAGTCGAAGTTCCCACGAATGCTGCGTCGGGTGATGTGGTGGTTCGATTGGCCTCGTCCGATCCCTTGCCGGATGGGTCTTGTTGCGCTCCGGTCCAGTACAAAGTGAGCAACGCCGTTCCTCTGAAGTTGATTCCGAGCATTCGCGTCGATCCCGCCAATGGGCCGGTCGGGACCAAGGTGGTTCTTTTTGGCCAGGGTTTTGGTGCCGCGAATGGAGCCGGTGACAAGGTGACGTTCGGCGGACATCTCGCCACCATCGCCCAGTGGTCCGATAACGCCATCGTCGTGCATCTTCCGATGGATGCGGAGACTGGACCCATCGTTCTGACTCTGCAGGGACGTGAGCGAACGGTCGGCACCTTTACGGTTCACATACCAAAAGTGATCGCCTTGACGCCTCCGGCCGCCCCAATCGGTACTCTGCTCAGAATCAGCGGAGAACATTTCGGATTCTATTCGGAAAGTGGATCGACCCCCTACGCCTTTACCGATTTCAATACGGGAGAGAATCGAGTCGATATCGGCGGGGTCCGCGCCGTCATCTATCGCTGGCAAGACGATCGCATTGATGTGTGGGTGCCCTTCAGTGCGAAGAGCGGGCCGGTCGTGATGTATCGAGGCGCGACGAAGCCCAACTCCGACGGCTCCTGTTGTGCGACGAAGGAAGCCCTGAAGACTGAGGCGGGGGTCTTTACGCTCGTGACGCCGAAGGTCGATTCCTACAGCCCGCAATCAGGCGGACTCGATGAGCTGATCACTATCAAAGGGTCGGGGTTCGGCACTTTCTTGAAAACAGCCGAGCATGCCGATTTGGGCCTCAACCAGGGGGCCTACAAGCGACGAGAAGATATCGAGTTGGGCGAGAACGTCTCGCGCACTGAAGTGCTGTTCAGCAACGTCGCAGCGCAGGTAATGTCCTGGACGGATACGGAGATCGTCGTGCGAGTGCCTCATCGGAATCTCTATGGTGTGGGGAAGCGCAATGAGTTCTTCAACGAGCTCGCCACTGGCCCGCTGATTGTGCGGCGCGGCTCCTGGGATGTGCAGCCTGACGAAACCTGTTGTACTCCGAAGAAGTGGCTGACGGTGGAAGTGGGCACCTTTACCATTGTAGCCAAGGGCATGCCTGATCCGGGCTATTTCAATAACAATCGCCCTGACGCCAACACCAACCAGTGAGATACGGATTGTCCGGATCACGGTGGGCTTCCTCTCTGCCATGTGGTGGATGCCTTGTGGTCGTGGTGCTGACGACGCTGTTGTGCGCATCTCCCTCGTGGACTGCTGACCCTCCTCTTACGATCACCCCTCAAGTGAGCCATACGGAAGCCATCCTGATGGGGCTCTATTTTCATACGCCTCAGCTGGGCTGGGCAGTAGGGTCTGGCGGCACCATGCTGAAGACGGTCGATGGCGGGAAGAAGTGGAAGAAGGTCGTCAGCGGCACTACAGCAAGCCTCTCGGGCATCTTCTTTCTCGACGAGAAGCAGGGATGGGCCGTCGGAGCCAATGGGACGATTCGCCGGAGCCAAGACGGGGGAAATACCTGGCATTCGCAACTCGTTGATACCCAGGTGGCGCTCTACAGCCTCTCGTTTGTGTCGCCCAGCGAGGGGTGGGTGGTCGGCGGCAACGGAACCATTCTTTATACGAAGGACGGCGGGTCTCATTGGGTCGATCAAGCGAGCAAGACGAACGCAGCCCTCTACGGCGTTCAATTTCTCACTGCACGGCATGGAACGGCGGTTGGGGCGGTGGGGACCGTCTTGATGACGGACGATGGCGGGATCACCTGGACTCCGCAAGAGACGCAGGGAGCTGTCACGCTGTTCGATGTGTATTTTTCTGATACGTCGACGGGGTGGGCGGTCGGGAACGCCGGCGCCATCTTCCAAACGACCAATGGCGGCCATCAATGGATCGATCGCACATTACCCTGCACCCGCACTTGTACGAAGTTGATCGACCTCTTGCGAGTGCGCTTTACCGACCCTCAGACCGGATGGATTGTTGGGGAACGGGGCATGGTCTACCGGACCACCGATAGTGGTTTCACCTGGGCAGAGCAGGGTGCGGTCGCGAAGGTCTCGCTGTTCGGTCTCTCATTTCCTGATGGAACACAGGGCTGGGCCAGCGGAGAAAAAGGCACGATCGTTCATCTGACCATTGGCCGCTAACGGCAGCCGTGAAACGTAAAACGTGAAAGGTTTTGAAGGTGAAAGGTTTCGGAGGAAGACAGCTCAGCAATCCGTCGTTTTACGTTTCACGTCTAACCTTTCACGGTTCTTGAGTGACATCGAGTCTTGATTGGAGAATGCTGAGCGCTGCGATCGCTGCAGTCTCGGCCCGTAAGATTCGTGGTCCGAGGGTGAGCGAGAGGAAACCCTGTTCCTGTGCAAGGCGCTGCTCGTCTGGTGTCCATCCCCCTTCCGGTCCTACCAACAAAACAATCGGATGCTGACGGTTCTGTGGCAACGGCATGGTGGCGAGCGAAGGGCCGCTGGAGCGTTCCACGAACATCCCCTTCATAGGCTCCGAGGCATATTGTCAGCAGATCTGTGCGAGGTCTAGCGGGGCTGCGATGGTGGGAATGGTCCATCGTTCCGACTGTTGTGCCGCGTCCCGCGCAATGCGCTCCCATCTGGATCGTTGATGTTTCAGGCGTTCCGGGTTGGGCT
>VBOL01000273.1 GCA_005887945.1 Nitrospirota bacterium | reverse complement strand
GGGAGTCGACCTCTGCACCGGTCAAACCTCGACCGCAACGGTGATGCTGCGGCTCAGCACGGGACTCGACCCGGGCAGAGATCGCTCCGTCGGCACGGAGACGGGAGGCATCGAAGTCGTGAAGCAGATGGGGATTCAGGTCGACGTGAAGACGTTTGGGCCGATTACGTGCTCGACCATGGTACCACCCGCGAATCTCGCGCAGCACGGGTTCAATACGACATGCACGGTCAGCAAACCGACCGCTATCGCCGGGGTCGAGGTGACCGCGAAGAGCCAGCACGATATGGTCTCGATCGAACGGTTGCATCCGCTGGCGGAAAAAATGGCCAGTCGTTTCTAGCGGTGAATGTGGTGAGCCAGGGGCCACGTGATGAAGGCCTGGTTCAAAATCAGTTGGTCTTGATCTCCTACATTATCTACTGTTGGGCCTCAACTGTACTGCCCCACTTAATTTCTAGGCAGTTTGTTGAACAGTGTAAACCGTCCTTGCTGCTGAGTGTTCAGCCTGCTTCAAGTCTCCCGCTCGTAAGGGACATCCAGGCACACTCGCTCGTGACTCTGGTGAGAGACCCTCGGCTGTCTTCGGCTGCGAGAAGTTTTGAATAAAATCAGTGGGTTTCCTCCATCCAGCTGACTAAGACACCTGTCCACATTTTAAGCGGGGCACAACAGCATCAAACTGGGCACGAAGCCGTCCTGCATTGAACCAAAATATCGCATCCTCAGTTTTGCCTTGACGATAGTGTACAATGGCTAAGGCCATGAGCACTGGTAGCACATAGTTGCCTGAGTTCTGCTCCACGTCTGTCATGATCTGTCTGCAACGGATGTACTCCAACCAGCGAGATGAAGGCACCTGGCGGAACCGCCAAGAAAAATGAGGGCCCCATGCGCACGCTCATGCTCATGCTCACGGCAATGGCGCTGGTTGGCTGCACTGCGCAACCCCTACCTCGTCATGCCCAATTCAACCAGGAAGAATACACTTCATATGGGGGATTCGGGACGGGCATCATTGATGGCGAGGCATTCCTCACAACCCGAGGCGGCGATGTGAAGAAGGCTGCTGCTGGCAACAAGGTCTTTCTGAATCCCGTTACCGCTTATTCAACCGAATGGTTTGAACGCCAGATCATCGGCGGCCAGCTTCTACGGGAACCTGACCCGCGCGAGTTTCGATACCATCACGAAACGGTGGCGGATAGTGATGGGAGATTTGCATTTGAGAATCTTACCCTGGGCGACTATTACCTCGCTTGCGCAATTTCCTGGGAAGTGCCAGATGGGTATGGGCACACTTCTGTCATGGGTGGCTGGGCCTATGCGAAGGTCCGTCTGAAAGCCGGCGAACATAAAAAGGTCGTGCTGACCCGATGAACCTCCTCCTCTTTAGCTTCTGCCATTCCCGCGCTGGCGACCTGCCGTGGCTCATCGAACTGGCCAAGCGTGGCACGTTTAACGAATGGACAATCGGGCCGACACCGATCGTATACGAAACGACATTCGAACTCTTGGATCCGCTGTAGCTCGGCCACGCGCTCTCGCTCGCAATAGCCTTGGTGCATCACAAGACCGCCGAGGCGTTTGCCGGGGGACAGTCGCTGCAGTTGCCGATGGTCCGCGAGGTGCTGCACTGTTACCAGCAGTCCAGCGCGTCGACGATCCGCACGCCTACTGCTGGTTCAAAACGGTCTTCCGCTTCGATCTGACCGTCACAACCTACACAATCGATGACGCATCCAAGTCGCTGCTCTATCCCTGTCGCTTGGCCGCTCCGCGTGCGTGTGGGATTCATGCGGAGCAGCCTGGGAATATCACACAGCAAGTCGACATGGCACTCCTGCGGGCCGGCACACGCTGGTGTCCACGATTCGCCGCTCTCACCGAGTGGCAGGACGCGGCATATGCCCTAGGACATGATAAATCGAGATTCGCCGTGAGGGATTTAAGCTAGGATTTTGAACTTTAGACAGACGATTGGAACAGGCTTGTTTCTGTAGAGGCCTACATCGGGCCTCATGGAGGATTGACACTCAGTGGACTCCTAGGGTGATAAATTTGTGTTAACAGTCTTCGAAATGGATCGAACAGATGGAATGGATAGAAACAATCGAACCGAGGAAAGACGTTGATGTTGAAAGGAACGGGAAACCAGGTTGCCAAGCAAGCCGTTAGAGAAACTGCTCTGTTAGCGCTCTTAATCAGCGGGCCGTAGGTTCGACCCCTACACGGCCCACCACAAATCAACCACTTACACTTTCTCTCCCTACCAGCCAATCTCCGTGTAGGCACAGTGTAGGCAGTTGAACAGAGAAAATAGTTTTTTCTTACCCCTCTCCTCCCAGGCCTCAACTCAAAATCAAAGGCAAACAGTTTCACGTTTCACATGCGCCTCGGAGGAGCCAATAAAATTTCGAGCCAATGACTTTTGGTGGGTCCTCGCCTTAAAAGGGCGATCGGTGGAGATAGGGATAGAGTGAGATGGAGTGAGACCGTGAACGATGTTTCGTTGAAACCATGAGCAATTCTCCCTGAATGAGTGCGATGGAGTGCGATTGCGTGAGATCTGGAATCGGGAGCAAAACCGGGAGTGAATCGGGAGTGAAACCGGGAGTAGAAAAACTCGAACCGGTGGGCTCACACGACACAAGACTCAGCACCGACTCCTCTTACATCATCTCGTCCTGAACGTCTAGAAAGACCTGAGGGGCCTTTCTTTATGGACACGAAGCGATAGCAATCACTCTCGCCATCCCAAACGCACCTGCAAGTCTTGACACCTACTCACGGACGGCCTAGCCTTCCAGCAGTCAAGGAACCCGCTTTCGCCCAAACTCCTATTTCCTGAGCGGGAGCGGACTTCTAGGGAAGGCCAAACACCCTAGCTTTCCATAAACGCAAGTCTATGAAGAAGTAGGAGTGAACTCTATTCTGAAAATGGAAAATCGTGGGTTTTGGGTCTTGGCAATTTTAATTTTATTGTTGCTGCCCGGTAGCATTTTCAACCCGATCTACTCCAGCGAGGACCTTGCGCGCCTTCCTTGCGAGTCAACCGCTTCCAGGTTTTTCTACCCTGTGGAGTTCGACGCAGACGGCAACATCCTAAACGAGGATCAGCTGCATGCTGCGAAGGTTGCAGCAATAACACGGAGGGACATCATCATCTTCGTTCATGGTTGGGACAAAACCGCGGGGAGCGTAGATGGGGACTATCAAGATTTTCTGTGTCGCTTATACTGGCGTGGGGTGGACAACCAGTATCTTGCCGAAGACCAGGCAATAGTCATCGGCGTGTTCTGGCCCTCTACAATACTCCGCAATCACGAAGACTTCCCTCTGATAAAACCCTTCTCCTATTACATCATAAGAGCACGGGCAGATACGATTGCAGTGGAAGGAGTTCAAAAGCGGCTCTTACCAGCGATCCTGGACACAGCAGAACGTGATCATGAGATGCGTCTTCACATTATCGGTCACAGTTTTGGCGCACGGAGGCTTATCAAGGCCGTTTCCGATTATTTTAGTAAGAGCATCATAGACAAACTTCCTCACTACTTTAGCTCTGTAAACGTTGTCCTTCTCCTGCCCGCTATCGAACCAGGCATAGAGAATTCGCAGGCATCCCAATTTATTTTAGAGATAAATCAGGTGTTGGGTGAAATGGATCGAGTGAGGCGTATGAAGCCCGAACATCTTAGAATATTCAATGTCTACTCTGAACGGGATTGGGCAAACCGTTTTCTCTTCCCTATCAGTGAAGCTTTAAACTTCAAGATGCCCTACTGTTCGATAGGGGCATGTGGAGAACCTTCTGCCCCTGTGCTCACTGTTGACGAGGCCGGAACCATCAACGAGTGGACGCCCAATATTGGTAGAATCTGGAACGTACGAGCAGATTCAATCATCTCATCCCATTCAGACATCTACAAGGGTCGAATAGCTGGGTTAATTTGGAAATTGATTACCGCAAAGGAGTTAGCTCCGAGTGATCTGGAGATAACCCGGTCACTTACGCCATAGTTATTTTGGCACCGATTTGCTAAAAAACTCGGCCTTCACGCACCGCCAATACATACCATCATGTCTCAACTCCCCCGTCTTGCGGTTTGATCCTTACCCTTACACTGGGCCTCCCTACGAGGTTCCCACACCCTTCTCGATTCGTCCCTACCGTCGCTCCCCTGTGCCGTGTCCTGTCACGCACCACATGGCAGTTAAATGTGGGCGCTACTCTCTCATTGAAGCACTTGCTAGACGGATATTTGAAATTTCAATGGAAATCGTAGGAGAGCAGTAGAAGAGAGGAGAAATCGGGGTGAAAAGATAAAGGTGCCAGGCCCCATTTTGCGGCGCGTGGACCATGCTCACGAGAACCATTCGCAGCCAGCACCAGGGATCAGAAATTCACTTCGGTCCAGCCATAGGCGACTAGACGCCGACTCTCTCCAACAATGACTTGCCGAGCGGCGTAAGATCGCCGTTATTTCCGGTGTAGAGATCTGTGACCCTGCAGCAATAGTACCCGTGCATCCCTTCCCACAACTTCGTACCATCTTGGGATCTTGTAAAAACTCCGCCTAAGCCGTGTACGGGTATCAATTTGTTGCGGAACTCTTCTGGCCGTTCTGGAGACACAACATAGAGTTTTAATCCGTGTTCACTGATTGAGTCTGCAATAACCTTGTTGATGTGTTGGTCTCCAAACCCATATCCGATAACGACCAAATCACAGCCTGGTCCACTCAAGACTTGTTCAAATATGGAATGGATCCACTTTAGGTAGGGCTCGCGATCAATTAACCCGGTTTTCTCACTTCCGATGACCATCGCATTGGAACCATCTGAAGATTTCCACCAATATGACCCGTGAAGTTTCAGATATACAAATCGACCGTAAGCTGTATCATTCCAAAAATTGGATTGTAGCTTTTGAACTTCGCCCCGGCCTGGAAGTACATACTTGTAGTCCGCTGTCTGAATTCTCGGAAGTGTATAATTAAAGCAACCGAAGTTATCGATTCCCGGAATGCACAAGTCGAACCGTGAATGTGACCCGTTTGTAAAGAATCGTTCTATGAGTAAGTCTTGATTCAGTGTAAAAACAAATCCCCTCTCATTCGCCCCGGTACCTGCAAAAGCACCTACAATTGCCTTACATACTCCAGTTGCTGGGATCCTGATTCCTGACACGTAAAACGCTTCGTGCATCTGCTGATACGATCGTCCCACGGCTATTGTGAAGTCCTTCCGCGCGGCCTCGTCAAATCTATCGGAGTGTATCACCTCACTATAGGCGAGTTCGTAATTCAATTGATTAAGGAGGTGTTTCCGAAGTCCAGAATGCTGTTCAATTTCAGGCTGGCTGAAGATCACAGACCACATTTCGGTGGCCAGATATCCACCAAGGTCTTTCGAGAAGCCCGCTCCCGTTAACAAAACTTGTCGTCTAGCTTGGAACACTGAAATCCTCGCTCTTGTACTGCCCCACTTAATTTCTGCGCAGTTTGTTGAACATTGTAAACTATACTGTCTGCAAAGAGTTCAGCCCGCTTCGAGTCGCTACTTCCTAAGGGACATCCAGGCACGCTCGCTCGTGACTTTGGTGAGAGACCCTCGGCTGTCTTCTGCTGCAATGGGTTTTGAATAAATTCAGTGGGTTTCCTGCATCCAGTTGACTAAGCTACCTGTCTACATTTTAAGCAGGGCACAACATTTTAAACAAATCGTGCTCCGAGGACCCGACCCGTATGTATGTTCCCCAGTGGCGAATACGCAAGGGCATAGAAAGTTTGTCAGACCGTTTGATAGCATTAGCGTCTGGCCGCTTTATCGTTAGCAACAGCTGTGTATCGGTGTCCCACGACTGTGCGGTTGCTCTTCACTCAGGGAGGTGAGTTATGACCTGTCCACACATGACCGCTCTTAAGCCCGTTCCCGCTCGCACTCTAGGATGTGAAGAATGCCTGAAGATTGGATCGTCCTGGGTGCATCTCCGTCTCTGCCTGACCTGCGGTCATGTCGGCTGTTGTGACAGCTCGCCCAATCGCCATGCCACGAAACATTTCGCGCACACGACCCATCCGGTGATGGCCTCTTTCGAGCCCGGCGAGCGGTGGGCCTGGTGTTACGTCGATCAGATGGATCTGGAAGTGCCGAAGCTCGTCGCGCCGTCCTTGCGGTAGTGAGGCAGGCTCGTTGCCCCCGAGAGGAGGAGGTTGAGACATGGTCGACCAAGACTTGCACAAGGTCGCTTTCCCCACGCTCGACGACGTCCAAGTTGCCACGCTGGCCAAGTTCGGCACGCGCCGGGCGTTGCGCGACGGGGAGCACCTGTTTAAGGCAGGGGATCGTGAGTACAAATTCTTCGTCGTCGAGCGCGGCGCGGTGGAGATCGTCGAACATTCGAGCGGCGAGACCAAGAAGGTTGCCTTGCATGAAAGGCATGCGTTTGGCGGCGACGTCAGCCTGGTGACCGGCCGGCCTGCGCTGATTAGCGCGGTGGCTCGGGGGGACACCGAGGTCTTCGAGATCGCGCCCAATGACATCAGGCGTATCATGGGCGAGCGGCCTGCGCTCGGCGAGCTGCTGCTGCGCGCGTTTATTGCGCGACGCGAGTTGCTGGTGGCGTCAGACTTTCAAGGGCTCCGAGTGCTCGGGGCCGGCTCCTCGCGCGATACCTTCCGCATCCGTGACTTCCTTGCCAGGAACCAGGTGCCGTTCACCTGGATCGATGTGGATCATGACCCTCAGGTAGGCGCACTGCTGCAAAGCTTCGGGCTCACCGAGGCCGACACGCCGGTGGTCGTCTTCGGATCTGAGCCGTTGCTGCGGAATCCCTCGACTCGGGCATTGGCCGACCTCATCGGAGTCAGACGGCCGCTCACGCAACGGGTCTACGACTTGGTGATCGTCGGTGGCGGTCCGGCGGGACTGGCTGCGGCCGTGTACGCATCGTCGGAAGGGCTGGCCACCGCCGTGATCGATGCGACCGCCCCGGGAGGACAGGCCGGCACATCCTCTAAGATCGAGAACTACCTCGGCTTCCCGACAGGCATCTCCGGTGCCGACCTCGCGAACCGCGCCATTTTGCAAGCCCAGAAATTCGGCGCCCAGTTTTCGTCCCCCTCCCAGGTTGCGCGCCTGGAGTTTGAGAAAGACAAAACCCTCGTGTGGTTTGACAGCGAGCATGTCTCGACTCGATGCTTGTTGATCGCGACGGGCGCCGAGTATCGCAAGCTGGACGTTCCCAAGCGCGAGCAATTCGAGGGCTTGGGCGTCTACTATGCCGCCACCCCGACGGAGCTGCAGCTCTGTCGCGGCTCGGAGGTCATTGTGGTCGGCGGGGGCAACTCCGCCGGACAAGCCGTCATGTTTCTTTCGGAAGAGACCCGGCGCGTGTTCTTGCTTCTCCGTGGTGGCGACCTGCGTAAGAGTATGTCCAGCTATCTGACGGACCGCATCGAGGGCGCCGACAACATTGAGGTACTGGTCGACGCGGAGATTTGCCGCATGCTGGGGGACCAGCGGCTGGAGGCCGTCGAAATCAAGAACCTCCGCAGTGGCGAGATGCGAACAGTCCAGACCCCTGCCGTGTTTACCTTTATCGGCGCGATCCCCTGTACCAATTGGCTGCCTGCTGAGATAGAGACCGACCCCAAGGGTTTCGTGAAGACTGGCCGACTGGTGTCAGCCTCGCCGTACTGGAGGGCCGATCGGGAACCGTTCTTCCTCGAGACCAGCCGTCCCGGCGTCTTCGCGGCCGGCGACGTGCGACTCGGCTCCACCAAGCGTGTGGCCTCTGCCGTGGGGGAGGGGGCAATGGCGGTGCAGTTCGTTCACGAGTACTTGAGAATGAACGACAGGAGCACAGCATGACCCACACCCTGCTGGCGCCGAAGCCACTCACTGATCTATCGCACGCACGGTGCCCTTCTAGGAGCACTTGGCCGGAAAGTTGGAGGGGGAAGGTCGCCTCGAGCTCATGAGTCCTCTTGTTTCCTTCCGACAGGTTTCGGCTCGCATCGGTCAGAAAGATATCCTTTACGATCTCAGTTTCGATGTCGAAGCTGGAGAAACCCTGGTGCTCCTGGGTCGTAGTGGCTCGGGCAAGACTACCGCCTTGAAAATGGTGAATGGCCTGCTCCTGCCAAGCGCCGGTGATGTCTTGATCGAGGGTATACCCACGACCGCCTGGGATCTGATCCGGCTGAGGCGTCGGATCGGGTACGTGATCCAGGATGCGGGCCTCTTTCCGCATTTCACTGTGGCCGCCAATGTCGGACTGGTTCCCCGTCTGGAGGGTTGGCAGCCCCGCGACATCGATGCCCGCGTGCAGCATCTCCTGACTCAGGTCGGACTTTCTCCGGCGCAGTTCGCCGCGCGCTATCCCCGCGAGCTGTCCGACGGCCAACGTCAGCGGGTGGGTGTCGCCCGCGCACTCGCAGCAGATCCGCCGTTGTTGCTGTTGGACGAACCCTTTGGCGCGCTTGATCCAGTGACCCGTGAGGAACTGCAGCAGCAGTTCCTCGACCTGAGAGATAGGCTCAACAAGACGGCTCTGCTCGTCACCCATGATGTCAGGGAAGCGTTGTTACTTGGCACCCGCATCGGGGTTCTTCACAACGGGCGGTTGGTCTTTCTGGGTGGACGCTCCGAGTTTCTCGAGGCCCACGACCAGGAAGTGCAGGCCTTTCACGCATGCCTCGAAGAGAAGTGGAGGGGGACGATCTGATGCCTTCCTCGTTGGCGCGTGACATTCTCGATTTGACGCTTGAACACCTATTCCTGGTGAGCCTCTCCATGACGATTGCCGCAGCGCTTGCCATTCCGACGGGCATTCTGCTCACCCGGCGCACCTTCCTTCAACGGTGGGTGCTGGGGTTTGCGAATATCATGCAAACCGTGCCGAGTCTGGCGCTCTTCGGGTTTCTGATTCCTCTTCCATTTCTCGGCGGGATCGGCAAGCACACGGCAATTGTCGCACTCGTGCTGTACGCGCTCCTGCCGATTCTGCGGAATACTCTAACCGGCATTCTGAACGTGGAGCCCAGCGTGCGTGAGTCGGCGATCGCCATGGGCATGACGGAACGGCAGCTCCTCTGGGAGGTCGAACTTCCGCTAGCGACCAGGACGATCCTGGCCGGGCTGCGGATCGCGACCGTGACGACGATCGGGACGGCGACGATTGCCGCGGCCATTGGCGGCGGTGGGCTCGGTGTGTTTATCTTCCGCGGCCTGGCATCCGTCGATACGACGCTGCTCCTGGCCGGCGCGGTTCCGGCTGCCTTGATCGCATTGGCGGCCGATCGAGGACTCGAATGGGTCGAACACAAATTGTCGCCTGTTTGATTGTCGGGTTGTGGGCGAGCGGGGTCGTCGCCTGTACCAAGGAACGACCGATCACGGTCGGCTCGAAGAACTTCACCGAGCAGGTCATCCTTGGAGAGATCGTGGCACAACATCTGGAACATCGGCTTGGCCGCCACGTTGATCGCCAACTGAACCTGGGTGGGACCCTGTTGGTGCACCAGGCGCTCGTGAACGGCGACATCGACCTCTATCCTGAGTACACGGGGACCGCGCTGACGACCGTCTTGAAAGTACCGCCGGCGCATGATCCGGTTGCTGCGATGGCCCTCGTCCGAGCCGAATATCATGCGCGGTTCGGCGTGGAATGGATGGATCCGTTAGGCTTCAATAATACGTTCGCGATGGTGATCCGTGGAGAAGACGCTCGGAAAAGCAAGACTGCGACCTTGAGCGAGGCGGCCCGGTATAATCCGGGCTGGATCCTCGGTGTGGGATACGAATTTCAGCAGCGGTCGGATGGACTGGCTGGGTTACTGAAGACCTATAATCTTCCCATCCTTGAATCTCCTAAGACCATGGACCTCGGATTGCTGTACAAGGCACTCGAACAACGAGAAGTCAGCATGGTGGCCGGGAATGCCACCGATGGCCAGTTGTCGGTTCTTGATGTGCTGGTTCTCAGGGATGACAAGCGTTATTTCCCCCCGTACGACTGTGCCTTGGTCGTGCGGAGCGAAAGTCTTGAGGCCAACCCTCCCTTGCGGCAAGCCCTCACCGAACTGGCCGGACTGTTCACCGACATGACCATGCGCAAGTTGAACTACCAGGTGGACGGTGCCCATCGCCCTGTCCGGGAGGTCGCCGAGCAGTTCCTTCGGGACGCCGGGCTGCTTCGCTAATCGGCGATCAGAAGGTTCTCGACAAACGCCCATTCGGTATCGATCCATTGCGCTTCGCACAGGAATCCCGTGCGTCGAGCGATGCCAGGAATCTCCTCGACGCGGAATTTGTGGCAGGCTTCCGTCCAGATCGTTTCCCCTTCTCTGAAGACACAGGTGAAGTCCGCCGCTCGAATCGACACGGTCTGCCTCCGTGTCGAGCGTAGATGCATTTCGATGCGACAATCCATTTCCTGATACCGGACGTGGTGTTCGAAGTATCGTAGGATAAAGTCTCCCCCGAGTTCCCGATTAATCCGGGCAAGCAGATTGCGATTGAAGGCGGCGGTCACTCCGGCCGGGTCATCGTAGGCCAGCAGCATGTCATGGACCGATTTCTTCACGTCAGCTCCCAGCAGAAGGGCGTCGCCGGGCTTTAGATGGCGACGGATGTCGCGCAGAAACTTCTCCGCTGCCGGTGGATCAAAATTGCCGATGGTGCTTCCCAGGAACAATACCAGGAGTGCCTGATTCGACCGGCGACGAGTCGCTGCTTCCTGAAGCCCTTCCAGATACGATTTCTCCAGTCCGACGATGCTGATTGCACCGACGTTTCCCAGTTCTTGGTGGCATTTGATGAGGGCCGCCGCGGATATATCTATGGGGAAATAGGCCACCGGCTCTCGATCGGCGAGCGCTTCCAATATCCAGCGAGTCTTTCGGCCACTGCCACTCCCCAGCTCGACCACTGCCACGGGAGGTGGAAGATGTTCGAGCATGTCTCCGGCATGGCGGCGGAGGAGGCGCTCCTCGGCACGGGTCAGCCCATATTCGGGTAGTAGGGTGATCGCTTCAAACAGCGCCGTTCCCAGCTCATCGTACAGATACATCGAAGGTAGTTCGCGTTGACCAACCTTCCTGATGCTGTCGCTCACTGCAACGGCGAACTCCCGGACGGCGTCGGCTTGTCCAGTCTTTGAGAGCATCATGTTAGTCCTCCACACAGCGAAATCCGGCATAGATATACGGGTAGTTGGGCCGGAACCAGTTGCGAAATGATCGGCGCAGCAAACCGGCGTCTGTCCGCGAGGACGCCCCCTTGAGCACATAGTGGTCGCCATCGAAGAAGCGCGCTGAATATCCGGGATAAAACGAGAGGGGCTGGAATCCGGGAAAAGGCTGAAAGACCGTCGCAGTCCACTCCCATCCGTTACCGACCAGTTGGGAAATTCCGAATGCGCTGTCTCCGAGCGGGGTCGCGGTCACGGGAATAGGATCCCATCGGTTCCCGTTGAAGTTTCCCCGTCGGGTATCCGGCACGTCATCGCCCCATGGATAGGATCGTTCTTCTTCGCCATCCGGCGTCCCATATGCGGCCCGATGAAATTCCGCTTCGGTGGGCAGTCTCTTTCCGGTCCAGGCGGCAAAGGCGCTCGCCTCCTCATGGGTGACATAGACCGGCCAATCCATCGATAACGGCACTTCTCCCGACATGGCTCGCCACCACCACTGGCCCTCGCCCCACGTCCAGAAGTGCGGCGGCTTAGCACCGGCGCGAACGAATTCGAGATACTCTCCATTCGTGACCTTGTACTTGCTCATGGCATACGCAGAGACAGCGACCTCATGGCCATCAAATTCGTTGTCCCATCCGAATTGATATTGGCCATCGAGGGGCG
>VBOL01000272.1 GCA_005887945.1 Nitrospirota bacterium | reverse complement strand
TCAGTCGGGTGCAGGAAACGCACTGAATTTATTAAACACCCATTGCAGTAGAAGACAGCCGAGGGTCTCTCACCAGAGTCACGAGCGAGTGCATCCGGGTGTCCCTTGAGAAATGGAGACTCGAAGAGGGCTGGATACTCTGCAGAGAGGATGGCCTACAATGTGCAACCAACTGCCCAGAAATTAAGTGGGGCAGTACAGACACTTGAGCAGACGGCTCAGTCTTCGCCTTAAAAGGCCGGATTCTTAATTCGAATGACTATATTTATGACAGTCCCAAGATTTTTTATGCACGCTCAAGAGCACGGCAGCCGCTTCTCCGCCACCGAGATGTCCTTTACGGGTGCGGCTACCAATTGCTGCCAGGTCCAGGGGGAATAGGCTCTGACTGCACAATATGGTTGAAATGACGCAGCAAAGCTCCGGGAGAAAAAGACGGCGCGGCAAATTCGCCAGGCCAGACGTGGGCGTGGTAGGCACGACAAATAAGCAGTTTCGTGCCGTCGTTTTTGTTTTCGTATATCCACGCCGCTTCTTCGCACAGCAGAGCATAGGTTAGGACATCTGACATTTTGTGCAGGAATTCGTCCGCGACAAGCTCGACTTTTTGCGATTCTGCCCGCATTTTTTTGAATGATCTCTCCATCGTGCTGGCCAGGGCCGACAAATTGATGTTTTCGCCGTTCATTGCAGCGGGTAATGGATCGCGGACCGAAGCAATTTTTTCAAGGAAAAGCCTGTCACCTGGTTCGTCGCCGGCGATCATGCGCATCAGCTCAAGTGCCTGGATCTGCTCCGGCCCCTCCCAGACCGGTAGGACCATGGCGTCGCGAAACTGGCGGGCGGTGGCGTAATCTTCCGTATAGCCGTTGCCGCCGACAAGTTCCAGCGCCTTCTGCGCGCACCACACGGCCTGTTCCGCCGTGCGGAATTTAGCCAGCGCAGTGACGATCCGCATCCACGGCTCTTTTCTGGAATCCTTCGCGGCGTCGTCAAAGCTGCGCGCCGCTTCGAACGCCAGCGCCGATCCCGCCATCCACTGCACGGCGATATCCAGTATGCGTTTTTGCACCATCGGGCGCTCGATCAGCTTTTTGCCAAAAGTTTCCCGGTTGCCCGCCCAGCACAGCGACTCCATATAAGCACGGCGCATCACGCCCGCAGCTCCCATGGCGTTATGAGCCCGTGAGCAGCCCAGCGCCGTCATCATCGCTTTCAACCCCTGCCCGGCGGGAACGATTTCATAAGCCAGCGCACCCTGCAGATCGACTTCAACGGTCGGCAGGCCCCGGGTTCCCAGCTTGCGTTTCAGGTGCTTGATATCTAAGTTATTGCCGACAGCCCAGTCGTCGTCGATATGGCTGGGGACAAGGTAAAGCCCCAGCCCCTTGCCGCCCGTCGGCGCCTCTGCGGCGCGCGCCGTCTTGATGCCCATGAATTTTTTAAAACCGAACGCGCTGGTGAACCAGTTGTGACCCTGCAGGCGATAACTTCCGTCGTCCTGCCTGAAGGCTGTTGTAACTGTGCCGCCGATATCGCTGCCGCTGTGGCGTTCCGTGGCCCATGTGCCGCAAATGGCGGTCTCGCCGTCCGTGCGCAGGATTTCCGGCAGGTATTTGTCTTTCACGGCCGGTGGCGATGTCGGACTGCGCAACCATATACATTGCGACGAAAGGCAGGATATGCGACTCAGGAGCAGACTTGTCAAAACACGCAGCCAGGATGCCGTTTTTATATAGTTCCTGCTGGCATTCCTCATATTCCCGGTTCAGGCGGATTTCATTGCGCCTTCCGGTTGGGGCGGTCCTGTTATCGGGCATATCCTTCAGGGCAGGCGGAAAATCTTGGTCGCTCTGTTCGGCCTGGCGGTCCAGCCTGTCCCCGGCAAAGGCCCCGAGCCGTCCCAGAACTGCGCCCCGGCGTTGCAAAAGCCCCGGCGCTGCCCGCTCAAGGAACCGGTGCAGGTTGGCGTCTGTATCGAAAAAATTAAGGCCCCGCGCACTTTGGGGGAAAGAAGGTTCCTGTTGTTTACTGCCAGCTTCGTTCATGGCTTATGTTCTATCGAGAGTCTGACTCTTAAATCAATCACCATCTGTTGTGGGCCGTAATACTACATCATCACGAATAATTCGGCTTTTCTGAGAGATTTTAGGGCTGTACCGGATAACATGGGAAAGCCACGCGTAATCCCTCCCCACCAGTTTTGCTGTAGGGACTTCCACAGTAGTTGATAGACTGGATCCCGGGGAATAGCCTGTGATCAAACCTGTAATATATTCGCCAAGATTGTGTCCGACGAGCACATCGAGGAGCACCCAGACATAGGGAACGAGGATAGGAACTACTGACTCGCGATGCGTTCAGGAAAGTTCGATATAACCCCATCGACGTCAAGGGAAAGTGCACGCTGGATGTCGCTGGGAGCGTCTGCCGTGTAGACGAACACGAGCAAGCCCGCACGGTGGAATGAATCCACGAGCACACGCGTGGCCTTGTCGTGGCGAAGACCGACGTAGGAAGATCCGTATTTAATCGCACGGGCGACGGAGGCACGGGACAGACCGCCGAAGAGCACCATGAGAGAGGTCTGTTGATCGACCGTCCGAACATGTTGTAACTCGTCGTGCAAGAAGGAAGCGTAGATGACAGGGTCTCTGAACCCAGCCACACGCACCACTTCAACAGTCTGCTGAGCCACCCCTTTGACCTTGAGTTCCAACATCAGCCCTGCTTCTCCTGCGGCCACCTTGAGCACTTCCTTAAGCGTTGGAATGTGTTCGCCGTTCCCTGCGTTGAACTTCTTGACCTCCTGTAGTGACAAGTGATCAACCCGTCCCTTCCCATTGGTCGTCCGATTCACTGTCTCATCATGGAGGACCACGAGTACGCCGTCCGCCGTGCGACGCACGTCAATCTCCACGAAATCGACTCCGAGGGCGATCCCTTTCTGAATCGCGGCCAACGTATTTTCCGGGCCATGGCCCGCGGCCCCACGATGGCCGATTCTCAACACCCGCCGCATGAAGTCTCCTTGGAACCTTGGCCGAAGAAGTAAACCAAGCTGGGGCTACTGGATCGGTGGCGCAAATCGAAGATTGTGGGCATCCAGATTTGCGAGATATTCCTTCATGCGTTTTTGCTCATGGTTCTTCACAAATTCGATCACCTTGCGATCAATTTCCAGCAACCCGAGTCCAGAGGGAATCTCGTCTGGGCAGATGACAAATAGGTTCACGCCCCGCTCCTTGGCTTTCGCCTGGGCTTCCTTGACGCGGTGGTGGATGTACCGCTGGTTCAACCGTAAGAAGTTGTTCAACTCCAGAAGGTCTCGCAGGGGGTATGGCTCGATACGAATACGCTCCCTTGGAACATTGAGGAAGATGAATATCGTATCGCATCCCAAGCTGAAGGCTTCCTCGACCGGAAGGGGATTGGCGAGATCGGCATCAAGGTACCGGTAGCTGTTCATTTCAACCATCTCAAACAAAGGGTACAGGGCCATGGACGCGCGAATCCGTTTAAAGAAGAGGTCGTGCTTGGCCTTCTGGCTTCGCGTGTCCTCGCTCCCGTCCATCGCAAGATCAGGATCTTTATTGGAAAAGACCACGGTCGCTCCGTCTTCGTACCGTTCAGTAATGATGTGCCAGACGATAGGGCTTGCGAGCACCTTCTGCAGATCAATCTGCTCGCCCAGTCTGGCCAGAAGGGGGAGCGGATCGAGGAAAGCTTTCATCCTCTTGAATTCAAAATACTTATCCATCTCATCGAACGTTTCCCGGATCTCAGGCGCCTGCACGAGCCGCCGAAAAGATTTGTGTTGGGACGCAAACGCATCCATGAGGCGAAAGACGAAGCTCACGGTGCGGCCTGCTACGCGAAACGGCGTGCGCATACAAAAGGACATGACCAAAGGCAGGAACTTGATGGCCCTCCTGAGATCATGGAGAAATGATCCGCTCGGCCCCCAGCCTTGACTTACTTGTGGAACAACCCCTAAGAGACTCGCTAATTTTTCCTGGACGAATGGATGAACCTCATAGATTGCTTCCGGGGAGGTGATATAGTCTTCCCAGATGCGGAGAGTTTTCTCGGCCCCGACTACACCGGGATTCTCGACAAACCCGAGAGCATTGCAGGTTCCGGCGGAGGAACTCACAATATGGGTGGGACAGAAGCCGGCATGGACCACTTCCGCGGCCGCAACCGCTTGGATAACGGCTTTACACCCGCCCCCGCAAAAAACAAACAGAATGTTCCCGTACTTATTCGATTGATGATCAGACATGCGAATTCTCCGGCCGTGCGTGATTAGAACACCTGTGTGGTGTGGACACCTCTCTGCTGCGCTGCCCAAGCCGTGGATGTGCTGTGGCACCCGGAGCACTGCGCGCTCGACCTGCGCCCGCATGCGAGGGAACCGACCCGATGAACATGTATGACGTCTGCATTGTGGGCGCAGGGGTCGTAGGGTGCGCCATCGCCAGAGAGTTGATGCACCGGCGCTGGGACACGCCGCTCCGCGTCGTTGTTCTCGAGCAACACGATGGCGTGGCGGAGGAGACCAGCGGGCGCAACAGCGGAGTGCTCCATAGCGGAATCCACGAACATCCCTGTTCGCTGAAGGAACAGCTGGCTCGAGAGGGAAGTGCGCTGGCGGTCTCGTACGCATTAGAGCATGGCATCCCGCTGCTGAGAAAGGGAATGGTCATCGCCATTTCGTGGGATGATGTCCGTCGAGGCCTCTGGCGTGAGGTGTCCACGCTACGGCGGCTGTTCGTCAACGCCTGGAGGACGAACATCCGGGTATCGTTCGTAACGCCGTCGGGGTTGCGTGCGTGGGAGCCGAATCTTCGCGCCTGCTGCGGTATTGTCATTCCAAGCGTCTCAGTCATAGACCCTCTGGCTTTCGTACAGTCTCTTAGGACCGACTCGGAAGCGACCGGTGCCGAATTTGCGTTCAACAACCGGGT
>VBOL01000271.1 GCA_005887945.1 Nitrospirota bacterium | reverse complement strand
GATGTAGAAGAAGCCGTCTTCATCCATACGTGCCATGTCGCCGGTTGCGAGCCACCCCTCGGGCTTCAGCACATGTATCGTCTCCACGGGGTTGTTCCAGTACCCCTCCATCACTTGCGGCCCTCGCACCCAAAGTTCACCGATTCCTCCAACCGGGACCTCCTGGCCTGTCTCATCAACGATTTTCGCCTCGGTGTTCGCAATGGGCAATCCAATGGAATGCTTCACCGAAAGACCGCGTGGGATGTTGCAGTGCGTCACAGGAGAAGCCTCCGAAAGACCGTATCCCTCTATAATAAGCTGGCCGGTTCGCTCCTTGAATTTCTTGAGGAGTTCGTACGGCAGTGCGGCCCCACCGCAAATGCAGAACTTCGCCGTTGCGAGGTCTTTCTCAGCAGAGGTATCCAAGAGTTTCCTCACGAGCAGAGGGACCATTGCGACCACGGTCGGTCGTTTCTTATGAATGAGAGAGAGCAGCATCTGCATATTGCGGGGATCTGGCACGAGCACCATACATCCACCGACGGCCAGGCAAATATTCTGCGTGACCGTCATTCCGAGCACATGAAAGAGCGGAAGCGCTGCCAGAAAACTCTCTCTGCGTTCGGCAGGAGAAAACCAGCTGATGAGTTGCCGAATGTTGGCCGTCAGGTTGCGGTGACGCAGCTCCGCGCCTTTGGACACCCCGGTGGTGCCTCCTGTGTACTGGAGGACCGCGATATCGTCAGGGGTCACGATTGGAAGCTCCCCCAACGCGACGGGGTTCACGCAGTCCAGAACATCGTGGAAAAACAGCGTCGTACCCCTGGCTGGAATCTCAACTGGCGGTCGGCCGTTTCGATGTTGATAGATATACTTCACGATCGTCGTCATGAAATCGGTGATCCGCGTGACGATGATTGTCTCCAGATCGAGATGCTGGATCTTCTGATACATCATGTCGAGCACCACGATCGCTCGCGCCCCAGCGTCTCGAAGCTGGTGGGACAGTTCGTATTCCGTGTAGGTCGGGTTGCAGGCCACGACGATCCCCCCAGCCCGCAAAATGCCGAAGTAGGCGATGACTGCCTGTGGAGAATTCGGGAGACAGAGGGCCACGCGATCGCCTTTACGAATTCCCAACGTTGCAAGGCCGCAGGCGAATCGCTCAACGAGAACGTGGCATTCCTGGTACGACAGGTTCTTGCCGAAAAAATAGAGAGCCGGCCGACGTGAATATCGCTGTGCGCTCCTGGAGAACATCGCCA
>VBOL01000270.1 GCA_005887945.1 Nitrospirota bacterium | reverse complement strand
GATTCGTCGTCTGGACTGCCATCGGTATTGTGGTGTATATGGGATACGGCCTGAAGCACAGCAAACTGACCGACCCCTCCTCTGAAGGCCACTTTCCAAAACGCTCGCTTTAAATAGCCCTCATTATTCATGACGGTTCGTCGCGAAATCGCGCAGTCGCCAAGCAAGACAGGCGCGCGGACCCGCGATTGCAGCAGAAACGTTCATGAATAATGCGGGCTAAAGTGGGTTAGCTCGATTCGTCTGCAGGCTGAGCTGCCAGGACTGGATCAGGGGCCGCTGTAGTGTCAGCAGGAGCAGCCGGAGAGGCTGCAGGCACGACAGGCTGGCCTGCTGGTGCTGATGCAGCAGTAGATACCGCTGGTTTGGGAGCAGCGGGCGGCTTGGGAGGAGCAGGTTTCTCCGGCTTAATGCCTCCTTCCCACGAGGGACCGGAGTACATATCCGCGGAGAGACCCTTCGTCTTCCATTTCTCTTCGAAATCCGCGGCCGCCTTATTCGGCGTCTCACCACACCCCACCACGTCATTCCACGGATAGGCCTTCGGGCCTATCTGGCACCCGGTCTCCGTCCGCTTCAAGTACAAGGCAATCGGATTCCCGCGGTATGGTCCAAGATAAATATGCACGGAACCGGCGTATTCGAGCAAATGCTCCATGCGCGCCTCCAAGAGGGGGGCATGATGCCATAAGAGGCGAGAGGAGGGCAAGGAGGTTTGCTCCCCTTGCTCGCGCAACGCGCACGATGAAGCTGTGCTCGTTGGACGCGCGCAGTCAGGGAGCAAACCTAAACCTCCTCGCCCTCTAAGGGAGTAGAGAAGATGAGAATATGCGGTGGGTCCTCGCAAATGACGGCATGGAACTAGAGGCTGCAGTGCTCGCCGAACACGACGTCACCAATCACCATGCCGGTTGCTTCGATAACGCGGGACTTCGGAATGGTGGGTTTGAAACCTTGAAATGTGCGGATCATGCGTCCACTGTAGGGGAATCGGCCCGCGATCTCAAGGAGCTATTGATTGACAGACTTTTCAACCGTCCCGTAGACTGCTTCCTATGTCATCACGATTGATTACCCCGTCTCGCCCAAGCAGCAAGAAGACCACCATCGGCTTCGTCAACCTGGGTTGTTCGAAAAACCAGGTCGATTCCGAAGTCATGTTGGGCATGTTGGTGGCGGATAGGTTTGCCTTGACCGCCGACCCGAAGAAAGCCGAGGTGGTCATCATCAATACCTGCGGTTTCATCGAAGAGGCCAAACAGGAGTCGATTGATACGATCATTGCGCACGGCAAGCTAAAGGAGACAGGGTCCTGTCGTGTCTTGATTGCTGCAGGCTGTCTGGCGCAACGGTATCAAGGGGACCTCCTCAAGCAATTGCCGGAACTCGACGGCGTGGTAGGGACCGGTGAGTTCGGGAAGATTGCGGAGATTTGCCGGGATCTGCTCGCGCCGAAGAAACGGCAACAACGGCTCTGGATCAGCGAGCCTCCCTATCTATACGACGCAGACGCTCCGCGTCTCCGTCTCGGGAGGGCCCATAGTGCGTATGTGAAAATCGCCGAAGGCTGTAACCGGAATTGCGCCTTCTGCGCGATCCCCCTGATGCGGGGCAAGCAGCGAAGCCGCACCGTGGAATCGATCGTAGCCGAAGCCACGCGCCTCGCAGCTGAAGGTGTGAAAGAGGTCAACCTCATTTCCCAGGACACGGTAAATTATGGCGTCGATCTTGGCGTGCGCCAAGGTCTCGTCACGCTGCTTCGCGAGCTGGTGAAGGTGAAAGACTTGCGCTGGATCAGGCCGTTCTATCTCTACCCTCAACAGGTATCGGATGAGTTGTTGGATCTCTACGCAGGAGAAGAAAAGATTACCAAGTATATCGACATGCCGCTGCAACACATCAACGATAGGATGCTCAAGCGGATGCACCGGTTGGGTGACCGGGCTGCCATCACCTCCCTCGTCGATCGGATCCGGACGCGCATTCCCGGCGTCACGTTTCGCACGGCCTTCATCGTGGGGTTCCCAGGAGAGACGGAGCAGGCGTTTGACGAACTGAGAGGCTACGTGGAAGATGCCGAGTTCGATCGGGTGGCAGTGTTTTTGTATTCGGACGAAGAAGACACGCCGGCCGTCGGGCTTGATGACAAGGTCGAGCGATCAGTCATGGACGAACGACGAAATGAAATCTTAGCTGTGCAAGAAGAGATTGCGGCGGCACGAGGCCAGGCCCGTATCGGCTCCGTGATGGAGGTCTTGGTCGAAGGGTTCTCCGAAGAGACAGAGTTACTGTTTCAGGGACGCCATGAAGGGCTGGCTCCGGAGATCGACGGGGTCGTGTATATCAATGATGGATCAGCCACAGCAGGGGAACTCGTCAAGGTCGAGATCACCGATGCGGCCCTATACGATCTTGTGGGCCACATCGTCACATAGCAGGATGCTGAAACAGTCCTCCAGTGCCAGAGACCGTGGCGCGTGAAGTTCGAGGCATGCGCGAAAGGCGCGACGTCGACAGAGTGGGTTCCCACCTCGTATGGCCCATCTCGCGCGGCTATCCTGCTGGCTATTTGGTTTCCTGCATGCCGTAACAATGTTTCCTCAACACGCTAGCGCCATTTCCCACCAATTTCGTTGCTCGCCTGCTACACTTCAACAAGTCACTCTCATCGGGGAGATAGGCCCACGATGGCACACCGAAAAGAATCTGTTGTCCTCCTGATCCATTGTAAGGATCGCAGGGGTATTGTGGCCCGTGTCTCGGGCTTCATTCACGACTTCGGCGGGAACATTCTCGATTCGGATCATCATACAGATGAAGAGACGAACGAGTTTCTCATGCGCATGGAGTTTGCCGCCGAAGGTTTGCAGATTCCGCCCGATGAAATCGCAGCCGCCTTTGCTCCGGTCGCAAAGACCTTCGAGATGCGCTATGAGGTTCGCCTTTCAAGTCGCCGAACGAGGGTCGCGATGTTGGTCTCGAAACAGGATCATTGTCTGGCGGATCTGCTTCAACGGCACAAACGCGACGAGTTGCACATCGATATCCCCGTGATTATTTCCAATCACGATACCTCTGCCGGCTGGGCCGAGCTGTTCAAAATTCCCTTCTCCTTCTGTCCCGTGACCAAGGAAACCAAGCCGCAGCAGGAACAGCAAGTTCTCTCCCTGCTGAAGGACCATAGTGTCGAGCTCGTAGTCATGGCTCGGTACATGCAAATTCTTAGCGCCAGCTTTCTTTCACAGGTCGGGTGTCCGGTCATCAATATCCATCACTCCTTCCTGCCCGCTTTCATCGGCGCTAATCCCTATCGGCAGGCCTATGACCGGGGTGTAAAAATCATCGGGGCCACGGCACACTATGCCACGGACGATCTGGATGAAGGTCCCATCATCGAGCAGGACGTCATCCGTGTGGGCCACCGTGATACCGTCGATGATCTGGTGAGGAAGGGACGGGATCTGGAAGAGATTGTGTTGGCCCGCGCTGTGCGCCGCCATGTCGAACGACGGGTGTTGGTGTATGGCAGAAAAACTGTGGTGTTTGATTAGCCGGATGCTGGAAAAGGGGGGTGGGGTGGCTGGGTAGGCTTGGAGGAATCGAGAGGGAGCTAGACAGGCAAGAGGGGGCAGCATCCAACTGCCCCATCTTCGTTATTGTTATCATCAGACTTTTGCGCTGAAGAACAACGCGTTGCCTCGCCGGTCAATTATGATCAAGACGTGCTCGCCCTTCTTCAGCCGGGAAGACACCTTCTCGAAATCCTTTACCGACTTCACCGGCTGCCGGTTGATTTCCCGGATTACGTCACCCCGCATCACCCCAACCTTCTCTGCACCGCTGTCCGGTTCGACTGCTGTGACCACCACGCCCTGACCCTTCCCCTTGACCCCGAGTTCCTTAGCTGTGTCCCGATCAAGATCCTGGACGGCCACCCCTGCCAAGACATAGTCCGACTCACCGGTCTCTGCCTTGGCGATCTTTGTGGTTTCTGGTTGTTCACCGATCTTCACAGTGAGGTCCTTCTCGTGGCCGTCACGGATCACCCTGATGGTCACTCTCGTGCCCGCCGCCGTCTTCGTCACCTGCCGCTGAAGTGCGACGGCGTCTTCGACGGGCGAGCCTTGATAGGTCGTGATGATATCCCCTTGCTTGAGGCCTGCTTGGCCCGCAGGGCTTTCGTCCCTTATGTCGGTCACGAGGGCGCCTTTCGCGTCTGTGATACCGAACGATTTGGCCAGATCGTGATTGAGATCCTGAATCGAGACTCCAAGAAACCCACGCACAACCTTTCCATGCTTGATCAGGCTTTCATAGATCGGCTTGCTCATGCTGGTGGGAACGGCGAAGCCCACGCCTTGATAGCCACCGGTTTGGGAGAAGATTGCAGTATTGAGCCCTACCAGTTCACCTTTGGTATTGACCAAGGCGCCACCGGAATTTCCAGGATTGATCGCTGCGTCAGTTTGAATGAAGTCCTCGTACTGACTGATGCCCATATGGCCTCGGCCCAACGCGCTTACGATGCCGAGGGTAACGGTGGAGTTCAGACCAAAGGGATTTCCCACCGCCAGCACATATTCCCCGACTTGCAATTTGCTAGCATCGCCCCAGGAGACCGTCGGAAGATTCTGTCCATCGATCTTCACGACGGCGAGATCCGTTTTCGGATCTGCTCCGACGATCTTGCCAGAGAACTCCCGCTTGTCCGGTAGCGTGATGGTGACGGTGCGTGCTCCGTCAATCACATGGTGGTTGGTCAGAATGTACCCGTCTGGTGAGACGATGACGCCGGACCCCTGCCCTCCCCCCGATGCGTCCGTGGCTCACCATAACCTTGCGGCCCACGGAATCCACGAGGGCCGAACGGTGCCCCCGGTCCTCCAAAGAACTCCTCCATCCGTTCACGCAATTCATCCGGTACGCCCCGGCTATCCGACACCTTCTCGACGGTCATATTGGTAATGTTGACCACGGCTGGTGTCACCGTCTTCGCCACCTTCGTAAATCCATTCGATGGCGTGGTGCTCATCGTGAGGGCCACCGGCGTCGGCGTCGACGCAGCCGGACTCAACGCCTGGGAAGAGGATAACGAGTGGCTGCCCAAGATCAGAAGGGCGCTCAGCGCCAACACCGCAATGGCGCTTCCACTAGTCTGACGAACGAGCTGTCTCATGATTCCCTCCTTGCAATTGATCAAACGAGGTAAATACCTGTGAGCATGTGCAGGTCTGCGAGTACCGTAACAGGCGGCGATGAGATGAGAAGAGGATTAGGAGGGGATTAGAAGTCGTTTAGCCGATGCGGGGGCCAGAGGCAGCATCACCGTAAAGGTCGAACCTTCGCCGACCTTGCTCTGGACCTTGATATGTCCGCGATGGGATTCGACAATCCAGGCGCATATGGACAGCCCCAGGCCCGTGCCCTTCTTGGTATGGGCCCGCGCGCCGTCGGTTCGATAGAACCGGTCGAAAATCTTCGGCTGATCCTCTTGCGCGATCCCAATGCCGCGATCGGTCACCGACACCAGTGCATGAGTCTGTTCGATCGTTAGCGCAATGTCGACTGTCCCGCCGGGGCGAGAG
>VBOL01000042.1 GCA_005887945.1 Nitrospirota bacterium | reverse complement strand
AAACCATTCTGTCAATCGATTCGCTGCCAGTCGACTCTGCTTTCGCAGCCGATTCAGCCCCTCGACGCTAGAGGGGCGACCAACGATCGCCTGCATACCTTTAATCCAGCCAGTGGGCCTGAGAAAGAGATTGAAGTCAAGAGGGAGATCTTCATCCACCAGATCGGAGACCGTCCGCACGATCGCCATAGGTAGACCTCGTTCGTGAGCCACCGCCGCCACCGCGGCACTTTCCATATCGAGCCCGGTCGCATCGGTCAGACGACGCAGCCGGCGCTTCTCCTGCGCCTGGCACACCACGGTCCCGGCTGATACGACTGTTCGGACCCGCGCGACCAACCCCGCATCCTGCGCCGCAATGAGAAGGCCTGCGCGTGCAGCCTCATCGCAGAGCACACGGTCATTCCTCATCGTCCAGGTTCCTTCAGCATATACAGAAGAAACCGCTGTGCCAACGATGAGGTCTCCCACCTGAGCCGGTACGAGCGCACAGGCAAAACCTGTGGACATGACCAGCGACATGGCCTGTTCCTTCAGCACTTTTCCCGCAACAGTGCCGGCCGCAGCAGGACCGACGCCGGTTTGGATCAGCCAATACGTGCGATCCCCTTGTTGTCCAATATGGCAGCGCACTCCGTCGATTGTCGCTACACGGTCCGTCGCTAACGCGCGCCGAACCGCCTGGAGTTCCCAGCGAGTCGCGGCAAAGATGGCGATGGGACTCACCGCAGATCCTGAGAGAGGTTGCCCCTCGCCAACGGATGACGTCGGCGGAGTGTTCAACGATCGGCTCGATGACACCCGGACACGAGTATTTGCGGCCGTAGTTCGTCGGCCCGCATCTTCCCGCGCGTCCGTAGATTCCGGTACATCGCCAAGGCCCACAACGGAAAGTATTGGCAGTACCAATGGTAGCGGAGATAAAACACTCGAGGAAATCCAGTGCCTGTATGGCGGACCTCTTCCCACGACCCATCCTTTATTTGGTGACGGAGAAGATATTGGACACCGCGAGCGACGCTAAAGGCATCGGTCATCCCGGCCGACATGAGGCCCATGATGGCCCAGGCCGTTTGAGAAGGTGTACTCTCCCCCTTCCCGCTCCACGCAGGGTCATCACCATAAGAATGACAGGTTTCGCCCCACCCGCCATCGGGATTCTGCTTCGACTCAAGCCAGGCGACCGCACGGCAAATATAGGGTTCCGAGAGATCCACTCCGATGGCACGGAGACCAGCTAGGACGGACCACGTGCCATAAATATAATTGACGCCCCACCGACCGTACCAACTCCCATCAGTCTCCTGCTCTCGCTTGAGGAACCGGAGGGCCGGCGCCACGGCGGGGTGCGTCTGATCGTAGCCCAACGCCGCAAGCATTTCGAGGCAGCGTCCGGTCAAGTCGGACGTGCTCGGATCAAGTAAGGCATGGTGGTCGGCAAATGGGATATAGTTGAAAACGATTCGATTGTTATCCTTGTCGTACGCACCCCATCCGCCATCAGACCCTTGCATGGCGAGAACCCAATTCGTCCCCCGCTGGCGAACTTTCGACAGGGCCATCAACACCACTGCCGAGTCATCCACATCGGGATAGAACTCGTTCTCAAACTGAAAATACCAACCTCCCGGTTCCGCAGCGGGAGACGAGAACTTCCAATCTCCAACCGTTTTCGTTTGGCGAGAAACCAAATACGCACCCCCTTTCTGGAGGGAGGGGTGGTCCTGCGGCATCCCGGTTTCAATTAGGGCGTTCATGAGCAATGCCGTATCCCAGATTGGAGAGTGGCAGGGCTGAAGATGCAGCACCTCGACGCGCTGATCGCCGATCGATACCGTGTCGTGGACTTCCAGCGATTCGATTTCGTGGAGCGCCTTTCGCACCAATGGATCGTCGACCTGATAGCCGAGGCAGCGAAGGGCCACGATCGAATTCGCCATGGCCGGATAAATCGCTCCCAGCCCACCGCTACCCTTGAGGTGTTCCAACATCCAGATGGCAGCCTTTTGCAAAGCCTTTTCCCGCAACCAACTCAGTGGCATCCGGTCATACAGTTTCAGCACCCTGTCAAGCTGGACAAAGAAATTATGCGGCGTGAACCAACGTTGATCCTTATTGAAGGGTGGTACGTTGCGATAACGAATCTGTGATCGAGGCGCGACATAGAGCTCGTCGATACCCTGTTCCTGAGGAATACGGCAGACAGGCTGATTCGCGAAGACCACGAGCAAGGGAATCAAGACGGCACGAGACCAATAGGAAATGGCATAGATACTGAAGTAGAACCGCCTCGGCAGGAGCATGATTTCGGGCGGCATGCTCGGGATGCCCTTCCAATCATATTGCTCGAACAGCGCCAGAGTGATCTTTGTGAAGACGTTCGTGCACACGACGCCGCCCATAGCCAGAATACAGTCACGGGCCCGAAGCATGGAGGCCTCGTCTGCCGCAATGCCGCTCAACTTCAGGGCGAAATAGGCTTTCACGGAGGCGCTGATCTCCGAGGGCCCTCCGTAGAAAATCGGCCAGCCGCCATCGGGCAATTGCATGGCACGGAGATAGCGGACCGCCAGGCACTCCCGCTTGGGATCGACCCGATCGAGAAACCGCCGCAGCAAGAGGTATTCAGCGGTCAGCGTGGTATCGGCTTCGAGCTCCGCAACCCAGTACCCCTCCGAAGCATGTTGCCTAGACAAAAACCAGGCTTGACTTCGCCGAACTGCGTCGTCGAGCGCATCCGCTTGACTGATCAAATGGCTGGTGGGACGTCGTGTCGCAGCGTCGACGGGTGCCGAGAGCGTGGACTTGTCCGATACCAGACGTAACGGCGGAACGTTGGATAACTCGGTCGCCAGCTCCAGCTTCTCTGGAACTGAGACGAAGAGACTATCAGATAGACGACCCAGAAGCGTTCGAATCAGCTTCATTGTATTGGTCTGTGGAAAACTGCAGGTGGAGGGGACAACGCGGGTGACTCGCTTCGCCCCCATGAAGCTCGAACTACGAGCGGCGTGCTCATAGATCTGCCCCTGTGGGGGGTATATAGCAGACACCCTACTCTGACGTCAAGAAACCGAGAGACGGAAGTCCTCTGAAGTACGAATGTTTTAGCCAGTCTGGCCTGCTTAGGCCGGCTGCAAGTTGCCCAGTCTCACCGAGACGACTTTTGAGATGCCCGGCTCTTCCATGGTGACCCCAAACAACGAGTCTGCGATGGCCATCGTCTGCTTGCTGTGGGTGATGACCATAAACTGCGCACCTTCGGAGAGTTCAACCAATACGCCGGTAAAGCGCCCGATGTTCTCTTCGTCCAGCGGCGCGTCGATTTCGTCGAGAATACAGAACGGCGTCGGTCTGATCAGGAAACTCGCGAAGAGCAGGGCCATCGCCGTCAAGGTCTTCTCACCACCCGAGAGCATGGTCATACTCTTCAAGCGTTTGCCCGGTGGTTGCACCACTATGTCGACTCCCGGCTCCTGCGGTCCGCTGCCTTCTGCCGCCTCATCCGCCGGCACCTCGACCAGCTGGAGTTCGGCCCGGCCACCGGGGAAGAACTTCACGAACACCTCACTGAATTTCTGTTGGAGCTCGGCAAAGGTGCTGGCAAACATGTCTTTCGTGGTGCGGTTGATACGCTGAATGATTTTTTTGAGCGAGCCGATGGACGTGGAGAGATCTTGTTCCTGCGTCGTCAGGAATCGATACCGTTCATCCAACTCTTGATGTTCCTGAATAGCCGCCAAATTGATCGGTCCGAGGCGATCGAGCTTTTCGCGAATCTTCTGCAGTTGCTCCCGTAGCGCGACTTCATTGACTGCCGGTGGGCCTTCCAGGATCGGCGCCTCCCCGATGGACAGCTGTTCGGATATCATCTCCACGACCGGTGAATCGAACAGCGTCGCGAGTTCAACTTGGTACGTTCCCAAGAGCGTGGATTCGACAGTCCCCATTTGCATCCGAATTTCCGCCTTCTTGACCTCTACCGCCATGCGAGATTCGCGAAGAGACGACACCGCGCGACGAACATCCTCCAAGCCGGCATCGAGCTGGTGCGCCGCCGCCATGTCTTGCGCCTGTCGCTCCTGTACCTCGACCAGCCGAGCCTTGACCTGGGCTGCCGACTCACCGAATTCGCAACAACGCGCTTCTTGGCGCTCACGTTCGACCCGCCCCTGTTCGATCGAGGTCGCGAGCCCCTCGACATGGCGCGTCAACGTCTCAATGCGTGCGATCGCGTCTTGCTGCTGTTGCTGAATCCGTAGGAAGTCGTGATTGCGATGCTCACGGGTTGTCCGGATTCCCTGCGCCACCAATTGGGCCTCCGTGAGTCGCTGTTGAAGCCCCTGCATGTCGCCATCAATCTGCCCCACCCCTTCGCGCACACGACTGAGCCCGGCTTCCTGGCCGCCCTTCTCCCTGAGCCACTGTGCGAGCTGCGCTTCGCCGGAGCGCACCTCCTGCTCAAGCCGCTGCGCTTCCGCCGAGCCTCGTTGCGCATCACTCATCAATGTATCGATCCGCTGGGTCAGATCTCCCATCACATGCTGGAGCCCGGCTTCGTCTTTCTGCAGTGAGAGCCCCCGCATTTCTGAATCACGCAGCGACTCCCCGAGTTGCCGGCTCTGCTCGCGCAACTCCTGTACCTGTACCAGCAAACGTTCCCGCCGCTGCTTCCCTTCCTCGACGCATACCGTCAGCGAGACGCTCTGTGCTTCTAAGTGAAGCACCTCTCGGCGACGTTGCAGCAGTCCTCCTGTTGCGCCGGTCTGTCCACCGGTGATCACCCCGGCCGCATCCATTATCTCTCCTGCACGCGTCACGAAGATGGGCCCATCGGGACCAGAGAAAGGCTGTTGTTCCCACAATGCCGTCGCATCCTTGAGGGTGTCGACGAGCACGATGCGATCGAAGAAATAGTCGCGGGCCGTTTCGCGCTGCCCCACCACGTGGATCAGATCAACCGCACGTCCGACCACACCGGGCCGGCCCTCCATCGCGGGCCACCACGGATGAGATGCCGTATCTCGAGTCGTCCATCGAGGTTGCTGAGGGATGAACGTGCCCCGCCCGAGATCTTTCCCTTTGAGAAACTCAATCGCCTCACAAGCGGCGGCAGGATTGTCGACGAACCATCCCCTGACCCGTTCGCCCAAAATCGCTTCCACCGCGCGGTCCCATCCAGGAGGCACGGTCAACCACTCAGTAATGGTATCACGAACCCCGGTGCAGGCTTTGAGCGCAGTCGACTCTTCGTCGCCGCGCCGCCCATAACCCATATCTTCTTGCAGCACGCCTTGCAGTGCCCGTAGGTGTGAATCCACTGCGGCCAACTCTTCCGACTGACGAAATACCAACTGGTCGACTTCGGCCAACTCGGCCGACACGCGTTCGCTCTCTTGCTCGACACCCTGCTGCTGCCGACGCAGGTCGGCCACCAATCGCTCCGCGTCATGGGAGGCCTGTTGCAGCGCCTGATGCTTGTCCGTTACCGTGACATGCTGCAGGCAAAAGCCCTCCCGCTCACGAGCCAGCCGGCCTTCACGATCCGCCGCCTCTTGAATGCGAGCGGCCAATTGCACCAATGTCTGCTCTGTATTGGCGACCAACACCGCCAGGTTGAGGACGTCTAGACGCCCTCGTTCCTCTTCAGCCAAAGCCGCGGTTCGTTGCTGGACCAGCTCTTTCATCTCCCGGTCGAGCGTCGCGAACACCTGCTCCCGCTCCGCGCATTCACGCTCGAGTGCGGCCAGGGTGTCCTCGATGGCCGCAGCTTCCGCCGCGCCCTGCTTCTGCTCCTGGGTGAGGCGCGCGAGTTCCTGCCCACCCTGACTCTGCTGCTGCGCATAAAGCTCACCACGATTACGCTCGACTTCTGCGGCCGTCAGCGCCTGCGCCTGTTGCTGTTCAACCTTCGACAATTCCTCGCGCCGCTGCCCGATCGCTTCGTTCGCTGTGGCAATCGCGAGCTTGATCCCCTCAAGTTCTGCATTCAGACGCGCAAGTTCGGCGGACTGTTCGGACTCGCGGTCCCCCAACATCTGCAACTCCGATTCCACCTCCTTGAGCATGGTTCGTAGGACACGGTATTCGTTGGTCAGCAAGCGAATCTCCAGCGACTTGGCTTCTTGGTGCAACGTCTGATAGGACCGCGCCTGCCGCGCTTGGCGCTCAAGGGAATTCAACTGTTTTTTCACCTCAGCAATGATGTCCCTCACCCGCAAGAGGTTTTGTTGCGTCGCGTCCAACTTGCGCAACGTTTCGGCCTTCTGCTTCTTGTAGCGAATGATGCCTGCGGTTTCTTCGATCAACTCGCGCCTATCTTGTGGTGACGCGTTGAGGATCTGATCGATTTGCCCCTGCGCGATGACGGTGTGTCCTTTTGTCCCTGCCCTGGTATCCAGCAGGATGCTCCGAACATCCTTCAGCCGGCAGGCGGTCTTATTGATGAGGTATTCGCTGTCGCCATTACGGTACAGGCGGCGCGTGATCATGAGTTCTTGATATTCCGACAGCTGGCTCGAAAGACCGGACAGGGGATCCACATTGATCCGATCCAGACCGCTGATCACGAGCGAAACTTCGGCCAGGCCGACAGGCTTCCGCATTTCGGTTCCGTTAAAGATCACATCTTCCATCTTCTCGCTACGCAGGGTCTTCGTGCTCTGCTCTCCGAGTACCCAAAGAATTGCGTCGACGACATTACTTTTCCCGCTCCCGTTTGGCCCCACGATGGCGGTGACGCCATCGGGGAATTCGATCCGGGCTTCCGCGAACGACTTAAACCCAACCATCTCGAGGGATTTCAAATACATCGGCGACTCCTTCGGTAGCGTGTCTCAAGAGGACTTAATCCGCATTATGCATGAGCACTTCTGCTGCAATCGTGGATTCTCCGCTGCCACAAGCCAGGACACGGTTAGCACGGCGTCCAGGCGGGCGGGTCACCGCTCGGTCGGTTAACAGAATGTTCAAGTCTGCCTCCCTTCCTCACATCTCCACGCGCCTGTCTCGCTAGGCGACTGCCAGACTTCGCGACGAACCGTCATAATAGTGCGGGTTAGCGGATAGTACGCCTGGTTTTCTAGCACAGACCTAGGGGAAGAATCAAAGGAAAATACTGCCGGTGGTAGGCACGAAGAGAGAGACCTACAACATTTGGGGAGTAGAATGGTGGCGGGGGATGCGGTTATCCCACCTGAACCCCAACAGATTTGTTGGAGGACTCAATGGTGATCAGTTCCTTAGGAAGTAGAAACTCAACGTCTTCTTCGATCACAGTCAGATCTTGGACCTCTGCGGTCCCAAACGTCTTGAGGTACATCACCACCTCTTCGACCAGAACCTCGGGCGCTGAAGCGCCGGCGGTGATTCCAACCGCTTGCACGTTCGTGAGCCAGGTTGGATTGATATCAGACGCGGCATCGATCAAGTAGGACGCAATCCCGCACTGCTCCCCCAACTCCCGTAGACGGTTGGAGTTTGAGCTATTCGGGGAGCCGATGACGAGAATGACGTCCACCAGCTTGGAGAGCTCCTTCACCGCATTCTGGCGGTTCTGTGTGGCGTAACAAATATCCTCCTGGTGCGGCCCCTTGATGTGGGGAAACCGCTTATGGAGTGCGCCGACGATATCCCGGCACTCATCAACGCTCAGCGTAGTTTGCGTGACGTACGAAAGGTCGTGGACGTTATCAACTTGCAGTTTTTCGACATCTGTTACGGAGGAGACTAGATGGAACTTGTCCGGAATCTGTCCGAGCGTCCCGATCACTTCGGGATGGCCGGCATGGCCGATCAGAATAAGATCATACCCCTGCGTATAGTCGCGGTTGACCTCGTTATGTACTTTGATGACCAACGGACAGGTGGCATCGATCACATGCAGCCGCCGCCGATTCGCTTCGTCCCAGACCGACTTGGCGACCCCATGGGCACTGAAGATCACGACCGAACCTTCCGGCACTTCTCCCAACTCCTCCACGAACACGGCGCCCTTGGTGCGGAGCGAGTTCACAACATGCCTGCTATGGACGATTTCATGTCGGACATAGATGGGCGCCCCATACTTCTTCAGCGAGAGATCGACGATATCGATCGCCCGATCGACTCCGGCGCAGAACCCTCGTGGATTAGCGAGATAGATCTTCATGACGGTACCCTTTCCTTCACACCAGACATGGCCACATTCGTGCCACGTCCCCGCACATCACTGGAGTCCACCTTACGTCAGAGCAGCCGGCCCCGTCAACACAATTGGCCCACGCCTCTCATCCCTGCCCGTCTTGACACGATGCCCTCTCCCTCGTAGGCTCACGCTACTAGCTATGCCAAGCCCTGCAAGCAAGAAGATCCTCATCGTTGAAGATGAGCACGACATTCTCCAACTGGTCACACTGTATTTGGAGAAAGAAGGCTTTCAAACCGTATCGGCCAAGACCGGTACGGAAGGCCTCCAGCAAGTGAAACAGGAGAAGCCTGATTTGGTCGTCCTCGACTTGATGCTGCCCGAGACCGACGGCCTCGAGGTCTGTAAGCGTCTTCGATCGGCTCCAGAGACCGCGATGCTCCCCATCATCATGTTGACTGCCAAAGCCGAGGAATCGGACACCATCATTGGCCTAGAGCTGGGAGCCGACGACTATGTCACCAAACCATTTAGCCCCAAAACCCTGGTTGCCCGCATCAAGGCCCTCTTTCGACGGCTTGAGCGGAAACTAGACGATAGCCCGGCCCAATATCGCTATGGCAATCTCGTCATGGATCTCGCGCGGCACGAAGTCACCGTGAAGAAGATGGAAGTTCCCCTCACGGCAAAAGAATTCGGCCTGCTCGAGCATCTCTTGCGCAATCCCGGCAGAGTCCTGACAAGAGACATCCTCCTCAATACCGTCTGGGGATACGATTACTACGGAACGACGCGGACGGTCGACGTCCACATCCGAAGACTAAAGCAGAAACTCCCTTCGCTCAACGAGGCGATTATTTCGGTCAAATCACTGGGGTATAAGCTCAGAGAGTTGGATCGTTCGGCATGACCCTCTCCATCCGATGGAAGGTCACTATCGGAACCCTGCTGGTCCTCGCCTGTGGGCTTCTCATCGCCCGAGCATTGGCGGTTCGCTCCCTTGATCAACAGGAGATCGTCCAATCGGGCCAGATATTGGAGGCTCGAACCAGTCTCGTCGCATACGGGCTGCAGCCGTTTCTGACGCAATCAGGGGCACTGTCTTCGACCCCCCAATTACAGGCAGCCGTACGAGATCTCAGCGCGCGAGCCCTCGCACGCGTGACCGTCATTGCTCCGGATGGACGGGTGTTGGCCGACAGCGCCGTCTCGGATAGCCTCCTCGCCACGCTTGAGAACCACCGGACACGACCGGAAATTCAGCAAGCCGTTGCCACCGGGCGCGGAACGGATCTCCGCACGAGTCATACCACCGGTGAGCGCACGTTGTATTTGGCTGTCGGTCTGAGGGGTGGGAACCAGGCGACGCCCGCCGTCTTCTTGAGGCTGGGGTTACCGATGACGACATTTGATCGTGAAGTGGCCAAGTTGCACCAAGACTTGGCCCTCGCCTTCGGGATTGCATTCTTGATTGCTGTTGCGCTGAGCGTGTGGCTCGCTCACAGCATCACGAAACCCCTGTCCGATATTGCGATCGCCGCACAGCAGCTGGCAAAGGGGGACCATGCGGTCCGCATTCGGACCGGATCACGGGATGAAGTCGGCCTCTTAGCCGACACGCTCAACCACATGACGGACCAACTGAGAACCAAGATCGATGAACTCTCCGACGATCGATCCCAGCTCCTGGCCATGCTGACCTCGATGGTCGAAGGCGTGATGGTCCTGGACCGTCGAGGTCGCGTGCTGCAAATCAATCCAGCGCTGGAACGGATGAAACGAATAAACGAAGAAGATGAAATTCTCCTGCACCCGAGCGGTCGCCGTCTCCATATCGAGGCCTCGGTTACTGATTGCGATCGAGAGAACGAAGCGTGCGCGATTCTTGTCTTTCACGACATGACAGAATTACGCCGCCTGGAAATTATCCGGAAAGATTTCGTCGCCAACGTGTCCCACGAGCTGAGGACCCCGCTCACGTCGATCAAGGGATATATCGAAGCCTTGCTCGATGGCGCCAAAGACGATCCTGAGACTAACACAAAATTCCTCGACATCATTCTCAAGCAAAGCGACCGGCTGAACCTGATTCTAGAAGACCTCCTTCAGCTGTCAAAAATCGAATCCGGGCAGGTCCAGTTCAAGCGAGAGCCGCTCCATATCCAGGGTGTCATCGAACGAACGCTGGCCATGATCAAGCCCTTAGCAGACAAGAAGGGGCACCGGCTCGTCTCCTTCGTGGAGGACAATCTGCCTGCTGTGCTCGGCGATGAAGACCGGCTGATACAAGTCCTGTCCAACTTGCTCGATAACGCTGTCAAATACACCCCCGAGAACGGGACCATCACCGTGGCGGCCCACCCGGTTTCGGACGATGCCGAACAGCCCGTGATTGCCACGGCTGTGGAGCTGAGCGTGACCGATACCGGCATGGGAATTCCTGAAATGGATCGCCCACGCGTATTCGAACGATTTTATCGAGTCGATAAGGCCCGCTCGCGTGAGTTAGGTGGAACAGGGCTCGGGCTGGCGATCGTCAGGCATATTGTCGAAGGTCTAGGCGGGCGGGTGTGGGTCGAAGCGAACGTCCCGACCGGCAGCCGTTTTGTCGTCCGATTACCCGTCCAACAGATCAGTCA
>VBOL01000269.1 GCA_005887945.1 Nitrospirota bacterium | reverse complement strand
CAATGGAGCCGAAGCCATCGCCTACTTCCGGAGCAACTACCCTCGCGTCCCGCTCATCGTGCTGACCGGATTCCCGGATGCCGATATGGCGACATCCTTTCTCCGGCAAGGAGTGGTAGATTATCTCGTCAAGCCGGTTGAAGGAGAAAAACTGAGATCGGCCGTTGCGCGAGCCATAGAACAGCGGGAGCTTGCAAAGCTATGACAACGAGCCTCCATCCCCTCTGTGCCGAAGAGAGGCATGCCCCTCCTTACTCTCCTCGGCAATAGCAGGATGCTGAAAAAGTCCGCCAGCGGCGTTCTCGCTTCGCTCAGAGGCTCCCCGTACCGAACAGAGTACGCATCGCCTCTTCGCTTGCTGCGGCCTTGCTGGACGACCTTTTTGAGCATCCTGCGGGGGTGTTCTCCTTTTGTCCCCGATATGCAGACGATCGAAGCTCTTCTGTGCCGAAATAGGTTTTCCGAAGCCTGTTAGGAGCACCGCCCTGCCACACGGAGACCGCCTGATGCAAAGGTCCGACCAAACCAAGGTCGCCATTCTCGGAGCAGGTCGCGGCGGCCGCGCGCTGTTAGATCTGCTGCACCAAATCCCGTCGATTGAGATCGTCGGCATTGCAGACCGTGATCCTGACGCACCAGGACTGCAGCGCGCGCGTGAGCTTCGGGTTCCCGTGACTACCAATGTGCCAAACCTGATCGGCAACTATGGCGTGAGCCTGATTATGGATGTCACGGGCGATCCGGAGATGGAGACGTATCTGCATGTCCACAAACCTCCTACCGCAGACATCCTCAGTGGATCAGCCTCCCGGCTGCTGTGGGAGCTGGTCCAGCATGAATCCAAGCTGGAAGCCGAACTCCTCCAGTCAGAAAAGCTTGCGGGAATCGGCTCATTTGCTGCGGGAGTCGCGCATGACATCAACAACCCCCTGCAACTCATTTTGGGCCTGGCGGAAAACCTCGCAGAGGAACGCGACCTGACTGCCGTCCACGAACAAGCTCGAGACATTATTGAAGCCGTCAAACGGACTAGTGCCATCTGTCAAGACCTTACACGCTACTCACGGCGCGCGTCCCCCCACGAGGATGTGATGGTGTCTGTAAACGGAAAGTTGGACGAGGCGCTGAAAATCGCACGCTACGCATCAAGTTTTCACGATATTGAAATGATCAAACACTACCAGCCCGGCGCCGCCGTAAAAGGCAATCCGGATGAGTTACTGCACGTCCTCGTCAACCTCATCACCAACGCGGTCCATGCCATGGAGCGCGTTGGCGGCACACTGACGCTCGAGACCACACTCCTTGACGGACAGGTCGACGTCCGAATCTCCGATACGGGATGCGGCATCGCCCCGGACCAAATCCCCGAGATTTTCGAGCCATTTTTTACGACGAAGGCCCCCGGGAAAGGCACGGGGCTGGGACTCTATAACGTCAAAACCATCGTCAACAAAATGCACGGCATGATTGCTGTCGACAGTCAGCTCGATAAGGGCACGACCTTTACCTTGACCTTTCCCAACGTCGAGCCGGTCGGACAAGGATGTCTGTCATGAATCCCGCACGTCCCACTTCTCGCTCTGAAACGAGGTGGGGGCTCCAACTCAAACTGATTCTGTCCATGTTGCTCGTGGGAGTGGTTCCCCTCATGGTGGGTCTCGGTCTCGCCTTTTGGCAAGGTTCTCGCGAGATCCAGGTCGTCAACGGCGAAAGTTTCAAGGCCATTGCCGAGGAGACTGCAAGAAAAGTTGATCTCTTGATGTCAGATGAAGTCGGCCGGACATCACGGATTGCGGCAGACCCTTCGATTATCTTTGAACTTGAGCAACGGCGCGATGCCCTGCTAGGCATGACAGAAGATGAGCGTCGCCGGGCGGTGGACCGGCTCAAAGAAGGCTGGGAGGCCAAAGACCCCGCGGCAGTTCAGGCCATCACGGGAAACAAAATGGCCGGCCTCATTCAGGAATATCTCTCGGGAGCCAAGAGCGAAGCCGATCAACTGATACCGCAAGTGGTCCGGTCTGCCACCAAGATGCTGTATATCACCGACATTGAGGGCAACCTGGTTGCCGCGTTGACCACACTGCCACCCTTTGCCAATAAAGAAACGGCCTGGTGGAAAGGCGCCTCCCATCGCGGGGTCGGCCAACTCTTCATCGAAGATGTGCACTTCGACGAACGTGCCCAGAGCTATGTCATCAGCATCTCGCTTCCCATCATGGACCGCATCCGATATGGAGCAGTCGGCGTGCTTCATCGCGTGATCGACGCTAAAGAGTTAATCTCGCCCTCGATCTCTCCCATTCGCTTCGGCAAGACCGGACATGTGATGCTGATCGATCATCGCGGCATCGTCATGAGCTGTCCCATTCTGCCGACCGGCGTCCGACTCTCCGATGCACAGCTCATTCCCCTCGTCACGCCTCTTCAGCCGGGCTGGGTCAGTGCGCCGAGCGATGGCCACGGCGGACAATCGACCTCGCTTATCGGATTCGCCCCGGTGCCGGAAACCAGCCGTGCCACCAATAGTGATCTAGACAAAAGCTCCTGGCACACCTTCGTGTGGCAAGCCTCTGACGAACTCTTTGCCCCGATTCGTCACTTCCTCACCTGGATGGCCGTATTCAGTCTCGTCGCTGTCGGATTGATGACGTCACTCGGCTACCTTGCGGCCAATCGTATTGTCATGCCGGTACGCCGATTACAGGCAGCGGCACAATTGATCGGGCGCGGTGAGCTTCGGCAGCCCATCGACGTTCAGACCGGCGATGAGCTCCAGGATTTGGCCGACGAACTCAATCGAATGAATCGCCAATTAGAGGCCGCCTTTGCAGGCCTGACCGATCAAGTGGCCATCAAAACGCAACAAGTGGAGTCCCTGCTTCACTCGACGGACCAGATACTGGATGCAGTCCCAACTCCAATCATCATGATCAATCAAGACGAACAGGTGCAGTACATCAACCGGGGCGGCCGCGACTCCTTCCAGGTCATACTTGATTCGACTAAATCAATCCCCTTGTTCGATATACTCCCCGTCGATGCCGCTGTACGAGACCATCTGCGAAAAGAATTCAGACGTGCGCGGAGCGGAGAACATGTTGCGACAGCATCTGGAGCAGAGGACGCCGCTGTCGTCAACACCGCCCGTGACCCGTTGACCCCCGTGATGGGAACGGCGGGACCAAACAACCGACAGGAGATTCAGATTGGTCCCCGACGGTATCACTATCAGTGGTTCCACATGGCGGGGAGAAACCAGGGAGAGGACCGGATCGGCCTTGTCTTCAGGGACACGACTGACGACAGCCTCCTCCAAGACCAGCTCATCCAGGCCGAGAAATCAGGCAGCCTTGGGACCCTCACCGCCGGAATCGGACATGAGTTGAACAATCCGCTCTTCGGAATTCTCGGACTGGGAGAAGCCATCGGAGAAGAAGCCAATCTCGACCGCGTCAGAATCTATGCCCGCGACATCGTCCAGCATGGTCGTCGAATGGCCGCTATTATCCGAGACTTCACCGGCGTCACGACCCGCGAGACATCGGACCAACGGCAACCGGTTCACCTCGAACGGGAACTCGATCAAGCTATCGCGACACTCACGGGCAGCATGGATGCCTCAGGACTCGCAATCCAGAGAACGTACGCGGGAGACACCTGTGTGCTGGCCCTCCCCGACCAACTCAGACAGGCGTTCACGAACGTGTTGATGAATGCCATTCAGGCGATGAAAGGCCGAGGTATCTTATGTCTCTCGACGTCCCTGATCGATACATCCGTGGTGACCACGATCGCGGATTCAGGCCCCGGCATTCCGAAACAGCATATGACAAAACTTTTCGATCCATTCTTTACCACGAAGGGACAGGGCGAAGGATCCGGACTCGGCCTGACCGTCGCACGCCGGATCATCAAGAAATTTGGAGGGGACATCAGAATTGAGAGCCAGGAGGGGAGCGGCACCGCGTGCATCGTGACCCTCCCGGTAATTCCTCTTCTGCCGCCCACACAGGAGGCTTCATGCGCCGAGTCAACGTCTCGCTCTACGCCGCAGCCCTCATCGTCCTAATAAGCCGCGGGAAAACTCGATTATTACAAAATACGCCGCTGCGATCTCACGCGTGGTGGGACCAGAATAGCCAGCAAGATGCTCAAAAAGGCCAGACTTCTCACCCGCCCAACCCTGGCGGTATTTCACCCTCCCGCCCTGAGTTTGCCAATACAGACTCTTCGCCCCAGGACGCGCCTTATCCCATGCAAGGCCGCAACTCCGCAGCTGACCATCGTTTCACGTTTCACGCCTCACGTTTCACGGTTCCTGGGAGCGATGCGAGAACAAAGCTGGCGGTCTTTTTCAGCATCCTGCTAATCTCTGGGCTCTGGTGGGGGCCCTACGTCCTATCCGCAAAGGAACGCCCTGGATCTTCCGGTATCCCACCGGAGAAAGCGGCGGCCTATATCTATGCCGTCATCAAGGCCGATCGCACGCTGTACACGACGGACATCGTCAATCGACTCCAGGTGAAAGGCGTCATCACGGCGTCCGAACATTGGGAGGAGGAGAACGCTCTCATGTTGCCGGCCCAGTTTTTCCAGCGTTCGGGCAAGCTGGCAGCCGAAAACGGAAGCGGCATCCGGTATCGACTGATCGGTCTCTGGCCTATTTACCGGCGCAACGCTCCGGCGAGCGACCTGGAGCGCAACGCGTTGGAGTCTCTTCGGAAGAATCCCGGCCTGCCGGTCACCGGAATCGTGACCAGCGGGCGCAAACAATACTTTCAGGCGATCTATCCCGACCTTGCCGTCTCACGGGCCTGTATCGACTGCCACAACGGTCATCTGCTCAGCCCGAAACGGGACTTTAAGCTCAAGGATGTGATGGGCGGGATCGCCATCACCATTCCGCTGGAATAGGGATGTCGATGGCCGCGCGAGACAGGCGGGACAAGCGAGACGGGTGAGAGTACGAAGTCCGAAGTTCGAGGTTTTCTGAACTTCGAACTTCGGATCGCACCTGTCCGGCCCGTCTTGTTTGAGCGGCACATCCGCGATTGCAGCAGAAGCGTTCGTGAATAATGCGGGCTAGGACGGTGTGGCAGGACTCGCGGGTGTATCTGTTTCAGCGTTGTGATACTCCTCCCGGTAAATCTGGATGGCGGTCATCAACAGACTCACCAGAACCGGCCCGACGAAGAGCCCAATGAGGCCGTAGAGTGCCAGCCCGCCGAGGACGCTGAATACGAGGAAGAGCACGGGGATCTGAACCGCCTGTCCGATCAACCAGGGTCGAAGAAACTGATCGATCATTGACACCACGCCGATTCCCCAGCCCAACATGGCCAGAGCTTTCCAAAGCGGACCAACCAAGAGGAAGTAAAGCCCTACCGGCGCCCACACCAATGCGGTCCCACCGAAGGGAAGCGGCGCAAGGATCACAGTCACGGCCGTCAGTACGACGGGAAAAGGAATTCCGAGGACCACATAGGCCAGCCCTGCCAGGAGACCTTGAACGATCGCGGTCAGGCCTATCCCCTTCACCACGGCACGAATGGTCTGATCTATGCGATCGACGATCCGCTGCTTATGGGACGCTTCCAGTGGAATCACTTCCTGAAGGGACGCCAACCATCGCTTCCCATCCTTGAAGAGAAAGAACAGGGCAAAGAGCATGAGAAAGAAATCCATCACCAGCAGAAAGGCGTTCTTCAGCAGATCGCCGACCTGATCGAGAAAGAAATGGGTCAGGAACGTCGCGGCCGAAAGAAGCCCCTGTTCCAGGGAATCAGGCGTCAATAACACGCTGCCACTGACCCGCCGGAGGAGTCCTCCGATTACCGGCCACGTGCCCAATTGCTCCGGCAGCTTATGGAGTGCCCCGCTCGAGATCCACTCGCGAATGGTCTGTTCGGCTGTACCGGCTTCGCGCGCCAGTAACACCCCCATCATCGAAATCGGAATCACCACGAGAGCCAGAACCAAGAGAGTAAGACAGGAGGCCGAAACGACCTCCCTGCCACGAACGAACGAAGTGAAGCGTACATGGAGTGGAAATGTGAGATGGGCAAGGAGTGCGGCCCAGAGGACGGGGAAAAGAAACGGCCGAAACATCAGGGCGATCTGATACAGGAGCAACAGAAGGAGCGCAAAGAACACGGCGGTGAAGAGCTGCGGCTTCGTCATGGATCGGATACGGACAGGAGAGAACCGGCAGACCTATCGGTGCGTTTCGCCGCGGGACTCTTTATCAAGCACCTCGACCTGCTTGGCCCGGTGTGCGGAGAGATCACTGACGTTGCCCAACAACTTTGGAGGCTCATCAGCCCAGGCGGTCACCCCCATGTCCGTCATACCTTGGAGCTTAGCACCTTCTTCCGTGATGAGCACCGGTGTTACGACTTCTCCGATGAGCGTCGCCGTCTTCATCAATTGGACTCGCTCAATGGCCGTCACCTTCGCCTTGATGCGACCGCTGCTGATCACCGTGCCGGCCGTAATCGTTCCCTGCACCAGTCCATCCTCACCAATGATGACTTGCCCCTTGGTCTGGATTTCGCCGTCGAGGCGGCCATCGATCCGCACCGTCCCTTCAACATGGATCTCGCCTTTCAACACCACCCCTTTGGCCAGGAGGGTAATGTTGTCATCTCCAGAAAAGCTATTACTTTTCATGCGTCATTCCCCCTTCACTCCCGATCGTTGACGCCAGCTTACACTATTTCTCTTAGCGAGGCCTAGGAGAATCCGAAAGTATGTCGGAGCCGTTCCCATATGCCCCCTCCATGCAGTTCACAGTAGACGGTGGGCTCCGTGCCCTCGATGAATACCTCCGATACCTGCTCGGGACACTGAAATGTGGCTAACTGCCCGGTCTTCGGATCGATGTCGCGGGTGACCACACCGGGCGGCATCACGAATGCGGAAACATTGGGTGGGATTACCCGGCGCGCGAGTTCCATCCAAATCGGCAAGGCCGCCTGCGATCCCGTGAGACGCAGAGGTCGTTCATCGTCGAATCCTACCCAGACCCCGATCACTACGTCGGACGTGTAGCCTACGAACCAGGCGTCGCGATAGCCGTCGGTTGTGCCAGTTTTCCCGGCCACCTTGCCTTGGAGTCCGAGAACTTTGGCTTTGCTCGCAGTACCCCGCTGGATGACGCCTTCGAGGAGAGATGTGAGCACATAGGCCCCTTGAGGCGAGGTCGCCTGTTGCCGATCCGGTACGCTATTCCAAACAATGTCTCCCTGTCGATCCCTGGTCGATCGCACCGCAGTCGGCTTAACAGCGATCCCTCCGTTGGCGACCGCTCCATACGCCGCTGTGATCTCCATCAACGACACCGACGAACTGCCCAAGGCCACCGACGAAAGATCAGTACCGATAGCACTCGTCACGCCAAGACGGTGCAGCTGCTGCACGATTGGCTTGGTCCCCAGGGTCTTGGCCGCCTGCACCGCCGGCACATTGAGCGACTGCTCCAACGCGCTCCGCAGGGTGACAGGCCCGTGGAATTGTTTGTCGTAGTTCTGCGGAGACCAGGGACCGTTCTCCGACTCAAAGGTCACTGGCTCGTCCGCCAACAAGCTCGCCGCAGTCAACTGGCCGGCTAGACCCTCACGGGCCGCTTCCAGCGCCGCAAGATAGACGAAGGGTTTAAAGAGAGAGCCCGGTTGCCGCTGCGCCTGAACCGCGCGGTTGAATTGACTGCGCCGGTAGTCCCGCCCTCCCACCAACGCCAGCACAGACCCGGTCTTGGGATCGAGCACCACCACCGCCCCTTGCATCGGTTCCAGTGAACCGTTGAGATGGGGATGCGTAGCCTCTAACTTGGCCAGTCCCTTCTCCAGCGATTCGGTGGCCGCTTGCTGGATCATCGGATCGAGCGTACTATCAATCCGCAAGCCCTCCGGCAAGGGGACTACGCCGGCCTCCTCCACTTGCCGAAGCACGGCGTCGACGAAGTATGGCGCATCGGTCAGCACGTCTTCTGACGGTGTCACGCGCATCGGTCCATGGACGGCGCGATTCCAGGCCTCTTCCGTCAAGAGACCTGTCTCCCGCAGCCGCCGCAACACGACATCACGCCGCTGCTTCGCCAGCTCAGGATGTTTCGTCGGGGCATAGCTATTGGGCCCCTTGATCAGGCCTGCGATCATCGCGATCTCTTGGACCGTTAATTCCTGAAGGGTCTTACCGAAATAGCGATGGGCTGCCTCGCTCACCCCATAGATCGAGACGAACCCCGCCTGCCCGAGATAGATTTCATTCAGATAGCTTTCTAGGATGTTCTGTTTCGTATACTTCACTTCCAGCACCAACGCCGCCAGGGCCTCCTTGAATTTTCGTCCCATCGTCCGCTGCGGCGAGTAAAACAAATTCTTCGCCAGCTGCTGTGTGATCGTGCTGCCACCCTGCACCACACCGCCCTTCGTGAAATTGGTCCAGAGCGCCCGTCCTACGGCAACCGGATCGATGCCGAAATGGGAATACTTCGATAGTCAGGACCGTCTCAATGATCCGTGGAGGAATCTGCGCCAACGGAATCCATTCACGCACTTGGCGTGACTCACCGCGCACACCACTCAGGAGTTCCGGTTCCAGAAAGATGGGAAAGAGCGGTGTACCTTCAAGCGGGGACAGGACATCCGTTACTCGACCCTGATCCAACGGCAACGTCACCATGGTCGCGTAGACATGGGCCTCCGCCTGCGGATGGAGATAGAGTGTTAAGGCCTCCTCAGTCAGCTGATAGTCGCCAGAAGACTGCACTGGCACTGTCACTCGTCGATAACCCAACCGTTGCAATCGCTCAAGAAGGTGGCTGTGCGCAATCGAGAGATCGGGTTGCAGCAGGAATGGTCCACTGTACAGACGCAGCGGAGGATGCTCGTCGCTCTTGGGCAGTTCAAGAAAGGTCGCCAAATACGCGCCATAGACCACAACGACGAGGCC
>VBOL01000268.1 GCA_005887945.1 Nitrospirota bacterium | reverse complement strand
CGGTCATGCCCAGCAGCGAGACGCTGGTTCTCAGAATGTCCATTGGATGCGCTGGGGAGGGAATCACGCTAAGGAACGCCTCAACAGAACCGGGCAGGACGGAGTGTGCGGCGAACTGCGTCGTGAAATCCTTCAGCTCTTTCTGGGTCGGTAACTTGTCGAACAGCAGCAGATACGCCACCTCCTCGAAAGTGGCCTTCTCCGCCAAATCGCTGACCGCATACCCGCGATATCTCAGTCCTCCTTCACCTGCGTCCACATGACACAGCTTTGTCTCCCCGGCGAAGACTCCATCGAGGCCCGGGCTGTATGTTGGAGTCTTTGCTGTCTCAACTGGTGGCATGGTCATCATCCGTCGAGTGAAATTGCCGATCTCGCTGCTCATACTCCGCGTACCTGAGCAAGTCATAGAGTTGCTGCCTGGTATGCATCTGGTCTAACAGGTCGCGCTGCGAACCATGAGTTCTCAGCTCAACCAGCATCTGCTCGATAGCTTTTGTGGCCATCCGGAGGGCCGTGACGGGAAACAGCACCAGACGATAGCCGAAATCTTCAAACTCGCCGACGCTTAGGTAAGGGGTCTTCCCGAACTCTGTCATATTGGCGACCAGCGGCGCTTTACCGCCTTCCTTGGCGAGTTGCCGGGCAAACGCGCGGAATTCGTCGGCAGACTCGAGGGCTTCCGGGAAAATCGCGTCGGCGCCAGCATCGATATAGGCCCGCGCCCGTCGCACTGCCGCGTCCATTCCCTCAACGGCACGGGCGTCTGTCCGGGCGACAATGAAGAAATCCTGATCTTGACGTGCATCACTCGCCGCGCAGATCTTACTTACCATCTCGCTCGTCGAGACCAGCCGCTTTCCCGGCAGATGCCCACATCTCTTGGGCAGTTCTTGGTCTTCGATCTGCATCCCTGCCAGACCTGCCTGCTCGAATTCCTTCACCGCACGCATCACCGCGAGAGGCGGACCGAAGCCCGTGTCCGCATCCACGATCGCAGGAATCGCTACGGCCTTGGTAATGGTGGCGGCATCGGAGGCCACTTCCATCAGGGACAACAAACCGATATCCGGCAATCCTCGCACGGCCGAAAGACCGGCGCCTGAGACGTAGAGGGCATGGAACCCAGCGCGCTCGATCTGCATGGCCGTCAAGGCATTGAAGGCTCCTGGGAGGACGACGGTCTGTTTCTCAAGCAACTCGCGAAGGCGTCGAGCTTTGGAAGTGGGATGAAGATGCATGCTAATTCCTTCGGTTCATCTTCAATAACGGCATCAACGCGCTGATATCTTTTAGCTGGTCGAGCTTCCAGACCGAGTCGATCACCCTTTCCTTGCGCGCTCGGTCTAATTTCCCTGCCGCCAACCGGCGGAACTTGTTTTCGACTTCGTGGTCGGACATCCAGTTCTTGGGATGGCCGAGGGCATAGTCCACCTGTTTGGCATAGTCTTTCCCCGCTTTCGTCCGCACGGTGATGCGCGTGGGCATCGCCTGCGGATAGTGGCCGACGAACTCCGGCTGCGAAACAACCCGCACCTTCTGCATCAACTCATGCAGTACTGGGTTGGTGAGATGTTTGGCCGCGAACGATTGCAGCGTGACCTTCCCGTCCAGTAGGGCGGCGGCCACACAGTAGGGAAAGCTGTGATCGGCGGTCTCTCTGGTGTGAGGATGCCACTTTTCAGGCTCGCGGCCGATGATTTCAATGGCGACATCAAAGCTGCCGACTTCGATGTCTGTGATGCCCGCAAGCGCCTCGACTCCTTCTACGTTAAGCATCTCCTCTCGGATCGCCAGAGCGGCTTCCACTGCCGTCTGCGCGTGATACTCCACGGGATACCGTTTGATATAAGTATCCAGGATCTTGAACGTGAGCGGCTCTGATGGTCCTTTCTCGCCACCAAAGAGCGGAAGCTCGAGCGGTCCCGAGACGAGTTTCATGAATCCCTTCTCACCTTCAAAAATCGGAGATGGGCCTGTCATCCCTCGTTGAGCCAGCATGGCTGCGAACACGCCGTTCCGTGCGGCGTTAGGGAAGGCACAGGCTTTCCACATGGAAAGGTCACCGACACGAGTCTGCCGGAGCGCGATATTCGCGACGCCAGCAAGGTTGACGGCCTGCAGAGTCTGAGTATCTGAGAGCTTCATTACCTTTGCGGCGGCGAGGGCGGAGGAAAACGGGCCGTAGGTCACATGGTCCCAGCCGCGCGGTCGCAGCGCCGCGGCGTCGCAGAGGCGGCACTGGACTTCATAGGCGAGGACGATGGCCTGAATCACGCGCTGGCCGGAGGCACGAGAGGCCTCTCCGACCGCAAGGATGGCTGCAATGTTGTCTGAAGGGTGCGCTGGTTCCTTCGCGAGGTACGTATCGTTGAAATCGAGATAGCGGACGAGCGCGCCGTTGGCGAAAGCGGCGAGATCGGGCAGCGTTTTATGATTCGTCCCCCAGAGCGTCGCGCCGTCGGCGGGTTGAACAGATTGACCGACCCGGCGCGCGATCCGACAGGGCGGTGCGTTCCATGCTCCAAGCGCACAGCCGAGGCTGTCCAGGACCCTCCGCTTGACTTCGTGCACCACGGCGCTGGGCAGGTTATCGTAGCAAAGGCATTGGCAATACCGACTCAAGCGATCCGCGAGCATCGGCGATTCCCTCCTGATCTATCTCCTCCCGTCACCCCGCACGTTTCAAGCAACTCGACTGCCTTCGACAAGCTCAGGCCCCGAGCTTGTGGAGGGGAGCTCGCCGAAGTCCTGACGCTTCACGAACTCATGCGTCCGTTTCGGCCAACCTCGGCTGCCGCTTTTCGAGAAACGCCTGCACGGCTTCTTTCTTGTCGGGAGTAACACATAACCGGCTGAACAATTCCGCTTCCCTGGTCAACCCTTCGGACAGGGGAATGTCGAGCCCTCCTCTGATCGCGTGCAGCGCTGCTTCGACGGCGGTCTTTCCGCGCGCCGTAATCAGGGCCGCGATAGCCTCAGCCTGTGCCACTAACTCATGTGGCGGCACGACTCGGCTGACGAGGCCGATTCGGAGCGCCTCTTCCGCGGACAGACTTTCGCCCGTTAGAATCATTTCCGCCGCTTTGGAAGCCCCGACGACTCGCGGTAACCGTTGCGTGCCGCCGAAACCAGGAATGAGGCCAAGTTTGATTTCAGGCAACCCCAGCAGAGCCCCTGCGGCCGCCACCCGAATGTGGCAGGCTAGGGCCAGTTCGAGCCCGCCGCCGACGCAGGTGCCGTTGATGGCGACGAGAACCGGTTTCTCCGACCGCTCGATGCGGCTGAGCAGCGACTGCCCACGAACGGCAAACTCCGAGCCGCTATGCAAGGTCGTGAGGTGAGCCAGCTCATGTATATCCGCCCCCGCGCAGAAAAACCGTCCGGTACCGGTCACGATCACTACTCGGACGTACTCGTCCTCCTCCACCTCGTTGAATACCAGTTCGAGTTCCTTGAGCACGGAGAGATTGAGCACGTTGGCCGGCGGATGATGCAACGTGATCCGCGCGACGTGGTGAGAGATCGTCAACAAATGGTGAGGCATCGCATCCTCCTGGTCTTCAGAAGCCGGTTCCTTTCCGCATCAGACGAGCGGACGAACCTTGTAGATCGCGCAGCCGTTGATGCTCAGCAATAGCAGCGACGAGCTCCGGAATACCTTCGCCTGTCGTGGCGATGGTCCGGAGCACGGTCGGATACCAGTCTCGCAAGTCTCGCAGCGCGGTATCCGAGCCGGCAAGATCTCCTTTGTTGACGACGACGATGTGCGCTACTTCCAACAACCCGGCTTTCATCGCCTGCACCTCGTCGCCGAGGCCGGGCGCCACGACTGCCACGACGGTGTGGGCGACATCAACCACGTCCACTTCGTTCTGACCGACTCCAATCGTCTCGATCAGAATGACCTCGTACCCAGCCGCCTCCAACACCAACGTTGCGTCGCTAGTCGCGTGAGCGAGCCCTCCCTGGTGTCCACGAGTGGCCATGCTCCGGATATAGACCTCGCTATCGAGCGTATGCTCTTGCATCCTGATGCGGTCGCCGAGCAGGGCACCGCCCGTCACGGGGCTGCTGATATCAACGGCCAGGATCCCGACCTTCATGCCTCTACGCCGATAGGCTGCCACGAGTTGGGCGATCACCGTGCTCTTACCTGCTCCCGGATAACCGGTAATCCCGATCACAGCCGCACGGTGCAAGTTCGAGACAAGCAGTCGAAGAATGGCGACGCCGCCCGGGTCCTCATTCTCCAATAACGTGATCAGACGCGAGACGGTGCGGACCTCTCCGGCCTTGATTCGATCGGCCAATGTCAACGTGTCTCCCACTTCACGCCTTGTCTGCAGGCTCGAACCACACATCGGTCACCTTAAAGGATGGGATCTTGGCGAAACGGGCGGTCACCGGCAGGCCGATGTAAACCGCGTCTGGCTTTATACCCTTTAGACGGGAGAGGAATAACGTGTCAGCACCGTCGAATTCCACGAGGATTAACGTGAAGGGCGTTTCTTTAAGGAACAGTTCACCACCATAGTGACAAGTGGTAAAGGTGTGGATTCGGCCGGTTAGCGGCAACTCATGCCAGGTCGTCTGTTCCCCGCACTCCATACAGTGAGCGCGGGGGGTGGCATAGACATAACCGCAAGCCGTACAACGCGAGCCGAGGAGCTTTCCCTTCGTCAGTCCGATGAAGAACGGGGAATCCTCCGCATAACTGTGCAGGTAGTCGATCTCATAATGGTCGTGAACGACCAGGGGATCGACTCCATAGACGATGGTGCCTTTGCTCTCCATATCGGTCTTCCCTCCGCCCCCTCACCCCTTACGCCTCACCCCTCACTGGTTTGGTCACACGGCTTCCATAATCGATACCGTAATATATGTCCCCGTGCCGGCGTGGCTGTGGATCAAACCGCGTTTGGCGTTCTCGACTTGCAGCTTGTTGTTTCCCAGATGCTTTCCGACAGAACCTTGCAATTGCCAGAATGCAAACACGGCCTGCATCAATCCTGTGGCCCCGACCGGATGGCCGCAGGCTAGCAAGCCGCCGGAGGGATTCACGGGAAGCCGGCCTCGATTGAGCAGTTCGAGACCATAATCCACCGCGGGCAGAAACGGAATACCACTCTCCACGAAGTGACCACCCTCGCCATACTTGCAGAGGCCCAAATCTTCATAGGTCTGGATCTCTGACGATGTGTAGGCGTCGTGCAGCTCAATGAAGCTCAACTCTTCTCCCGGATCGCTGATTCCCGCCATCTCATAGGCCAGTTTCGCCGCCATGCGACCGCCCCTGAACGAGTGGACACCGGGATATCTCAACTGGCGATAATCTGCTTCACTTTCATGCGGCAGGAGGATGACCTTGCCGTGGGGCCGGTCTGCCATGCGCATCGCGTCGGATCCCGAACCGATGCCAGTGATTTTGACCGGATGGTCGCAGACCTTGGACGCGACTTCTTCGGAAGCCAGAAAACACACTGCAGCGCCATCCGACATGGTGCAGATGTCTTCCATCGTCAGCGGTGTGGCCACCATCGGGGACTCCCGCACCTGTTTGATCGTGAGCCGTTTGGCTTTTTGCGCATAGGGATTGTAGAGGGCGTTCGCGTGGTTCTTGATCGA
>VBOL01000040.1 GCA_005887945.1 Nitrospirota bacterium | reverse complement strand
GAGTTCGCAATATTGATCGATCGGCACGCCACTGTAGTGATCATGGTTGCCCAAGGTGACGAAGACCGGCGCAATCTCGCGCAAGCCGGCGAAAAATCGAAACACATGCGGCAGTCCCTCCGGCACATTGAGCAGGTCGCCGGTGATGAAGATCCAGTCGGGGCGGAGTTCGCCGATGGCGGCGACGATGAGATCGTGCCGTGGTTGATAGTGGTCGAGATGCAGATCGCTCAAATGGACGGCCCGCCGGCCGGCCAAGGGGCTGTGCACATAGGTGAGCCGGGAAATCTCGTGTGTGGACAGTCCGAATTCCCAGTGGGGAACGAGACGAAAGAGCCGATAGAGCGGTTCGCTCAGACAATGTCCGATGAAGGAACGGGCTCGATCGGGCCAGAACCTTGTACGTCGCGTCATCCCATCACCCGATCCAGCTCGACGCGATCGGAGGGGGTCACGCGATAGCCTTGTTCATAGAGATCGCTCATGCCTTGCATCAAGGTGTCCATGTTGCGGCTGCGGTATAACCTGTCGAACCGCTCCGTGAGTGCCGTGACCTGCTTCGGGGTCGGATCCCCGTCATGGTACGAGAGAGTGAGGGAGCGGAGCAAATCTTGAAGTTCGGTGGGACTGTAGATCGCATCATCATTCCGGTCGGCGACCAAGGCGAACTCGTAGAAGGTCAGACTGACTGAGAGCAACGTCTGTGTCTTGGCAAAATCATCTCGCGCATCGTCCATCCCGCCGGGATAGTCGCGAAGACATTCCACTTCGGGCTGGGATGAAGGAGTCATGTTCCAGCTAATTCCCCGCACGGCCGAGGGAGGCGTCTTTTTCGCCTTATAAAACCACGAGAGGCAGCTGTTCGCTTGTGAAAAGGCCTGTTTGTCTCTGTGGATCTGCCGGCCGATGTGCTGGGTGAACTGTTGAAAGATCGTGTTCTCTCTACTCAACGAGTCCCCTGGGAACAGACCACACATCAGAACGGTGAGGAATACCCCTGCAGTTAACAGGTGGGCCCCAGGCCGTTGGACTGTCAGAAGATGATGTTCTGAACGGATTGCTTGGTAGGAGGCTGGGCGAAAAGACATAGGGAAAGTATACCATGCGAATCGTCTCACCCCTCATCGAGAATGACTGAGTGGTGAAGGCGATCACGCGCGAATGAAGGAGGGGCCTATTGCACCATGACCATGCCTTTTTTGACAGCCGCATTGCCGGGCATCGGCGGACAGATGCGGACTCTTCCGGAAGACTTCCAGGTCGAGGAACGTCCGCTCTATCTTCCTTGTGGAGAGGGTGAGCATCTCTACGTCAGGATCAGAAAACGCCTGCTCTCGACTCCGGATCTCGTCCTGCGACTGTCTTCGGTCTTGGGGGTGAAAGCGCAAGCGATCGGTGTGGCGGGCCTGAAAGACGCCCGGGCCGTGACCACGCAGATGGTCTCGCTCTTGGGCGTCATGCCTGAACGGCTGGATCGACTGAAATTGGACGAGCAGCTATTGTCCGTGGAGGTGCTGGGTCGGCATCGCAATCGCTTGCGTCCTGGGCACCATGCAGGCAATCACTTTCGGTTGGTAATTCGGGATGTCGCCACGCACGCCCGCGAGACGGTGCCTCTTGTGACTGAATTGCTGGTGCGACGAGGCGTGCCGAACTATTTCGGTCCGCAACGGCAAGGGCGGAGCGGACAGAATTACCAGACCGGAGCCGAACTACTGGTGGACCCTGCTCGTCGAAACAGGCTGAGCCGGTCCAAGCGCATGTGGTACCTCAATGCCTATCAATCGCACTTCTTTAATGACATTTTGGCCAGACGACTTGATCAACTCGATTGTATCCTGGTTGGAGACTGGGCCATGAAAATGGAGAATGGTGCCTGTTTTCTGGTCGAGGATGCCACGAAGGAACAGCCACGGGCCGACCGGTTCGAGATCAGTCCCACCGGCATCTTGTTCGGATCGCGCGTTTCGTGGGCCAGCGGAGAACCGGGCGAGATCGAACGGGCCGTGGTTGCTGAGAGCGGGGCCACGCCGGAGAGTCTCACCGAAGCCGCGAAGGCCTGTGGGTTTCGCGGTGAACGACGGTCGCTCCGAATCCCCCTTGCCGATTTGGAGTGGACATTGGAGAGCACAGTGCTCACGCTCTCCTTTTCACTTCGACCCGGTGCCTATGCGACCAACGTGTTGCGGGAACTGATGAAGAGCGACTCGCAGGCTGCTGAAAATGCCCGCTAGCTTCGTTCTCTGCTCGTGAAAATCCTCAACGGGGACCCGGCCGCCTCACCGACTCGGCAGCGCGCACAGACTTGGTGCTCCTTATTTGTCGCACCGTGCGCCCCAGAGGGTATGCCTCCGGCGTTCACTCGCCTGCGGCCTTGCTAGCGGAGCATTTTGAGCAGCCTGCAGGGATTGGTACACCTTACTGACTTGATTCAACGCTCTGCGAGTCTTTGGCGCACAGTCAAGTCCGATCTGCAGCGGTCGAAGCTGGGTGGTAGAATCTGTGCGGAGCCAATCCATAAGAGTGGGAGTTTGACTTATGATGCATGACCAAGAAACCGTCCTGCTTCAAGGCCATATCATCGATTCGTTGATCCTGGCGAAGGTTCTGGACACGATTCTGATGATGGGTGGAACATTCGATCTCCCGGACATGCAGATCGGCAAGACCCGCGAGGAACCGTCGCGCGCCAGAATCATCGTGCGAGCCTCATCTGCGAAACTGCTCAGCGAGATTCTCCATGCCATTCAACCCCACGGCGCGTCGGTCGAGAGTGAACGAGATTGCCGGCTGAGTGCGGCGCCTGCGGACGGCATCTTTCCCGACGAGTTCTACGCCACAACCCATTTATCCACCCAGGTGCGAGTGCGTGACCAGTGGGTGGAGGTGGAGGGGATCGAGATGGACCTGGGCATTCGTGTGGACCCAGTGGGCCTGACTGCCTGCACCATTCCCATGGGGGAGGTTACGCGTGGAGATCTGGTTGTGACTGGTCGTGAGGGCGTGCGGGTGATCCCACTGCAACGGCCACGTGACCGCGATGTATTCAGCTTCATGGAATCGCAGGTCTCGGCCGAACGTCCTCACGGGCATATTATCGGCGACATCGCCAAGCGCCTCGTGCAGTTGCGAACAGGGTTCCGAGAGGGGAGAGCGGGCAGCAAGGTGCTGCTGGCGGGAGGCCCGGCGATTGTTCACGCCGGAGGGCGCGAGGCGCTGACATGGCTCATCGATGAAGAATTCATCCATGTCTTGTTCTGCGGGAATGCGCTGCCCGCTCATGATATGGAAGTCGATCTCTACGGAACGTCCCTCGGCTATGGACATGTCGCGGGTCGCGTCGTGCCGCATGGGCATGAACACCATCTGCGAACCATTAATCGGATCAGGGCCATCGGCAGCATCGAAGCCGCGGTCAGGTCGGGAGTCATCAAGACCGGAATTATGGCGGCCTGCGTCAGGCGGGGTACCCACATCGTCATGGCCGGCACGATCCGCGATGACGGTCCGCTGCCCGGCGTGATCACCGATTCGGTAGAAGCCCAGGCAGCGATGCGTGCGGCAATCCCCGGTATCGGACTGGCCTTGCTCGTCGCCTCGACGCTTCACGCGGTGGCGACGGGCAATTTGTTGCCTGCCGCGATCCCATCCGTCTGCGTCGATATCAATCCGGCCGTCCCGACGAAACTCGCGGATCGAGGAAGTTTTCAGGCTGTCGGGCTGGTCATGGACGCCGCGTCGTTTCTCCGCGAGCTGGCGCGTGAGTTAGGGTGGAGGCCGTGAGTCGCCTACTGGTCTGCCCGCCAGATTATTTCGGTATCGAATACGAGATTAATCCGTGGATGCGCCGTTCCAACGCCGTCAATTCAGATGAGGCCGTCCGCCAATGGCATCATCTCATGCAGGTGCTCGAACAGGACCTGGGCGCAGTCCTGGAGCGCATCGTCGTTGGCGGCACAGCGGTACCGAGCCGTTTTCGCTATGTCGAACGGCAGAAGGAAGAGGCGTATTTTGAGGACTGGTTTCGTGGGCAGGGGTACGAAGTCGTTACGCTGGATCCGGGCCGCTTCTTCGAGGGGGCCGGGGACCTCTTGGGATTTTCCGACACCTGGTTCGGTGGCTATCGACAACGATCGGATATCCGTGTGTTCCCGACGCTCAGCGACTGGTTTCACCGAGAGATCATTCCACTCGAACTGGTCGACAAGCGCTTCTATCACCTCGACACCTGCTTGTGCCCCTTGAGCGGCGATGAACTACTGTATTTCCCGCCCGCCTTCGATCACTATGGGCGCGAGGCTCTTGCCGAACGGATCGCTCCTTCCAGTCGTCTCGTGGTGCCGGAAGTTGAGGCTCTCAGGTTTGCCTGCAACGCCGTCTGTGTCGGGAAACACGTCGCGCTCCCCGCAGGCTGTCCGGGAACAGAATCCCTGTTGACCTCGCGCGGCTATCTCCCTCATCCAGTCCCGCTCGATGACCCAACCCTGGCGGTTATTTCACCCTCCCGCCCTGAGTCTGCCAAGACAGCCTCTTCGCCCTGGGACGCGTCGGTTCCCAAGCTTCGTTCTCGGCTCGTGAAAATCCTCAACGGGGACCCGGCCGCCTCACCGGCTTGGCGGTGCGCACAGACTTGGTGCTCCTTATTCGTCGTACCGTGTGCCCCAGAGGGTACGCCTCCGGTGTTCATTCGCCTGCGGCCTTGCCTGGGAAGAGGCGCGCATAAGTGCGACGGGGCGGGTGGGTGAGAAGGGTGAGCATTTTGAGCAGCCGCTTAGCCCGCGTTCAAAATTCAGGACAAAGAGAGAAATCCCGTTTCTCGATTCAGGGTTTTTGCCGGAAGAGGAAAGATCCGTACAACCCGGCGATGGCGATGGTGACGAGTTCGATCGTCAGCAGCAGTCGGCTCACAATGGCGTCCGGTGTGGGGGGCGTTAAGATGAAATGCAGGCCGAGGAATTCGGGAGTCTGTGACGGCGGGGTTTCCCAGGGTGGGAAGAGGATCGCGAGGGACAGCATAGCCACCATGCTATAAAGACATTCGACATTCAGCCGATCTGCCGGTGGTTCGACGCGTCGTATCGGTGGCGGGGGGAGTTCAACTAGGTCTGCATGAAGCCGTTGGCCGCACTGCGAGCAGTAGCGGCTAATCTCCGGGAGTTCATGTCGACATGAAGGACAGAGTTTCATAATCGGTTCCGTGTCCAGGCTACACGGAACCGCGTCGGTTTGCTAGCAGGATGCTGAAAAAGTCGCTCTTTTCACTCGCCCGACCCTGGCGCGCCGAAACGCGCCTTGTCCCATGCGGCGTTCTCGCTTCGCTCAGAGGCTCAACGTTGAGTATGAGTTTCTCGGAGGTCGGAAACGCTGTAGGGGCTTTTCCGTTCGCCAGGACCCATTGAAAGTGGGAACGGCCCACACGAAATGCGGTTGTACCTCCTTGCCTCTTCGCTCGCTGCGGCCTTGCTGGACAGCCCTATTGAGCATCCTGCGCGGTGTTCTCCTGTTGTCCTAGATGTGCAGGCCATTGAATTTCCACCGTGCCACAATCGTTCTTCCGCAGCCTGCTAGATGTAAGCGGGAGCGGGTGGTTTATCGATCAGAAGTGGTAGCTGACGCCGAGGCTGAATGTAAGCGCACTGTAGGTCGCGCGAAACCCAAACGGATCCGCGTTCGGGTCACTATGGTTTGAGGAGTAGTTCATGAGGGCGCGGTTATATTTTCCTTCTCCGAACAGAGCCCAGTTGCGCGTGACGTAGTACCGCAAACCTCCCTCAACGTTAAAGCCCAAGAACGAGACGTCAGATTGTCCTGGAGGTGCGGTGGGGCCCTTCAGGCTTGCAAAGTAAATGGAGGGCCCGATTCCGATGTAGGGCTGGAGCCGGTAACCAGGATAACGAAACATCACATCCGTGTCCCACGTAATCATGCGCTGGTGAACGCCCGACAACCCCGACAAAGTAGCCGACCCACCGGCGCCAGTAAATGTGAGCGACCCTTCTTTGATATGCGGGGTGGAGTAGGACACACCTGTCTCGATACCAATCCAGTGTGCTCTAGTGAAGTAGTGGCCGAATTTTCCGCCTAGACCGAGGGAGTTCTTCAATGGCTGGTCGGAAAGGTCCAGTCCGCCAATTCCGTCTTGGGTGACTTTCCCATCGCTGAGGTTCTGAGGCTTGACCAATCCAATTTCCCCCGCCACGTAGGATTCTGCATACGCCTGGGGCGCAAAGAGAACAATCGGCACCAGCAGTGCCAGCAGACTTGTGATCGCGAGACGCCTTGTCAATCGTGTGGTTTTCTTCCCCATCTCCCTTCCTTTCACCTGTAGTTTCACCTGTAACGCTGCTCTCTTTCATACTAATCGTCCGGTGCGTCCGGACGAAGGAAAATGTGTAATCGTACAAAGAGGGAGCAAGGCATGTGCCATGTCAGCCCTCCCGACCCTGTTTTGGCAGGGCTGTGGAGCGTGGCTTGACTTGACAAATTTCAAAGACAGTCTCTCATTCATTGACAGGTGAAAGAACCGGTTCCTATAATCCGCTCGCCCTTGGCAGGACGTTGAAAAGCTCCTACAGCGGCGTTCTTACATCGCTCTCAAGAACCGTGAACCGTGAAGCGCCTCTCGCTTGGAAGTTTCAAGTTGTTCGTTTGTAGTTTCACGTTTCGGATTCTTTGAGCAACTTGAAGCCTGAAACTTGCAGCCAGAAATTCGTGGTGACGAACAAAGAGGACGCCTTTGTTAGCATCCTGCTAGGGTAGCTGATCCACTACATGCAGACTATTAACCGAATAGGAGTCATCGGGGCCGGCGCCTGGGGCACTGCCCTGGCGAAGCATCTGGCGGAGAAAGGTCTCGAAACTCGGCTTTGGGCCTATGAGCGAGAGGTCGTGGATGCAATCAATGGGAAACACGAGAATCCGGTCTTTCTGCCCGGCGTGGCGCTCCCCCCATCGCTCATCACCACCGGATCGTTGGCGGACCTCACCGAGCAGAGCGAGGGGCTGCTCTTTGTGGTGCCGTCCCACGTCGCACGTCCTGTGCTGCGCGAGTTGGTTCGGTCCCTTTCCACCCGGATCCCGTTCATCAGCGCGACGAAGGGGGTTGAAGAAGATACGTTGAATTTGATGACTCAGGTCATGACCGATGTACTTCCTCCTGCCATGCAACGGGACCTCATGGTGTTGTCCGGTCCGAGCTTCGCGACAGAAGTCAGCGCAGGAAAACCGGCGGCGCTCTGTTTAGCCGGGAGCAACGAAGGACTGGTCAAGACATTCCAGGCTGTGTTGATGACACCGGCCTTTCGGGTGTACGCCGACAGCGACGTGCTGGGCGTCCAGATCGGCGGCGCGCTCAAGAACGTGATGGCGCTCGCGGCCGGCGTGGTGGATGGATTGGATCTCGGTCATAATGCGCGGGCCGCGTTGATTACGAGAGGATTAGCTGAAATGGTGCGGTTGGGCATCGCGATGGGCGCGGATCCACGAACGTTCTACGGGCTGTCCGGCGTCGGCGACTTGGTGTTGACCTGCACCGGAGCCTTAAGTCGGAATCACACGGTCGGTGTGAGACTGGGGAAGGGCGAGCGGCTGGAGACGAT
>VBOL01000267.1 GCA_005887945.1 Nitrospirota bacterium | reverse complement strand
GGAAGTGGAGGTCCTGGCGTGGGGCATGGTCTTCCTCTTCCAGCCGATCTCCTGCGTGTTCTATCCGATGAACGTGCTACCGGACTGGCTCCAGGCGATTGCGCAGCTAAACCCTGCGGCGCACGTCTTCGAGGGCATGCGGGAGATTATCACCACCGGGGCGTTTCCCGCACACAAGCTGGCCTGGGCCGTCGGGCTGAACGCGCTGTACCTCACCGTGCTGGTCGGCTGGTTCCACCTGATGTTCGCGGCGTGCAAGGACAAGGGATTATTGGTGCGAGTGGGGGAGTAAGAGCGGGTCCTGCCCTTGAGAGAGAGGGCAGGGTGAGGGGTTCTTCATCCTCGTTGGGGCGGACCTACGTGTCCGACCGGAAGAGGGCAATCACGCAGGATTGCCCCTACCCAGAACCTCCTATCACCCCTTCGCCTCCGGCGACATCGCTGCCACCCGCAAAGAATTTCACCGCACCAAGATGGAAAGGGAGAGGTTAGGACGCCCGCTCGGCGACACCCGCACGATCGTCTTGGACTGAGGGAACTTGACAGCGGCCAGCGCCCGGTGAGGCCGACTCTCGTTATACTCGCGTCGCCACGTCTCGATCTGCTCGTGCGCCTCCTGCAGGGACTCGAACCGGTGGGCGTCGATGTTCGGCTCCTGCCAAAATAACTGCCGGTCGGCAGCAGCGTGGGACCCTTGCCAAGCTGTCCGGTCTTGCTCTTGTGCCACATTCGAGGGAAGAGAGGTACAATGGACTACTGGCCAATCTGTCAAGCGACCGATGTTACATAATTTGAAGACCTTGTTTTCGGAGAGATCACCTGTTGTTCAAAAACTGGCGATTCTCGCTTCCGTGTTCATTTTCACTCTCTTGGGCATCTTGCTTTACACAATCGTTACCCTTCACGAGCAAAGGTTGGATGGGGTTGTTGTGGATCTGGCCGGTCGGCAACGCATGCTGAACCAGAGGCATATGAAAGAGATCTTGCTGGTTTCACGCGGGCTGCCTGTTGATTACTCTTCCACCCGCAATGTCCTTCGCCAAACACTGGAAGCGTTAACCAACGGTGGGCCGGCGGTTCTGACTCTTGGAAAAGGTGAGACGGTGCAATTGCAGCCCGCGCCCACTGAGGGCATCAAAGAAAAGTTGGCTCTGCAGAAGAACCTGACACGCGACTTTACGGTGAAGGCGGATGAGTTCCTGCGGTTATCGGTCGGAGACCCGGCCTACAGCTCGCGGCTGGAGGAACTCCTCACGCTAAACGCCCGCGTTCAGGACGTTGCGAGTGATGCGGTCACGTTGTTTGCCGAACATTCCGAGTCGAAGATCGCGGCGATGATCCGCTGGGAGGCCACGATAGGGCTATTTGCAGGGATTTTGGCGATTCTCCTCACAAGACAGATCCTACAGGCCAATCGGACACTGGAAAACGAAATCGCCGAGCGCAAGCGGGCGGAGGAGGAGTTGCGCATCAGCGAGGAGAGGCGGGCCGAGGCATTTCGGCAAAGTGACGCGCTCAAATCGGCCCTGCTTTCCTCGGCATCACACGAGCTTCGAACGCCTCTGACGGCAATCAAAGCCTCGGTTTCGAGCCTGTTGGAAAATGCAGGCAGGATGACGGGTGGGCTGCGCAAGGAATTTCTGGAGGGGATCAATCAAGACATTGACTACCTGAATCGCCTGGTGGATAACCTGCTGGACATGTCCCGAATCGAGGCCGGTATGCTCGTGCCACGGTGCGAGTCCGCCGCGTAGGCGTTGCGCTCCAAGATCGTCCCTTGGAAGTCCGTCTTCCCGAGGCAGTGTATCCGGTCTTCGTCGACGGGGTGGCAATCCAACAGGTGCTGGTGAATCTCCTGGACAATGCGATTAAGTACTCTCCGAGCGGTTCGCGGATTCGGATCGAAGCCCGGCCCACAAGCCAGGCGATTGAAGTTCGTGTCTCGAACAGCGGCCCAGGCATTCCTCCCGAGGATTTGGAGCGGGTGTTTGATCGGTTTTACCGTGTACGCTCAGGGCAGGAACGAATGGTCCATGGGACCGGCCTGGGTCTGGCCATCTGCAAAGGAATCGTCGAGGCCCATGGTGGCCGTATCTGGGCCGAATCCGCGCCCGGCCAAGAGACGACCCTTGCGTTCACACTCCCTCAGGCCGAGTCGCCGCCTCCTGTCAGACTGGAAGGGCTGAATCAATCGAGGAGTCGCTCATGAGTCAGGGAGCACGCATTCTCGTCATCGATGATGAGCCGCAGATCCGGCGCTCCTTACAGGTGAACCTGGAAGGCAAGGGCTATGCCGTCGCCACGGCCGCGGATGCCGAGCAGGCTCTCCAAGCCATTGCGAATCGCGCGCCGGATGTCATCGTCCTTGATCTCCTCATGCCTGGCATGGATGGGATTGCACTCACTCGAAGGATTCGAGAACACTCGACGGTCCCAATCATCGTCCTCTCAGCCATCGGGGATGAACGAAAGAAGGTGGAGGCGCTCGAACTGGGCGCGGACGACTATGTCACAAAGCCGTTCAGCACGGAGGAATTGCTAGCCCGGATCAGATCGGTGCTGCGAAGAGTGGCCGGAGCGCAGAGCTCACAGCCGGTCTGGTCCTACGGGGAGCTTTCGGTGAACTTCGACCGCCGTGAAGTGCGGCTTACCGGCGAGGCGGTGAAATTGACACCAACCGAATATGATCTCTTGAAGTACATGATAGAACATGCCGGGAAGGTGCTGACGCACCGGATGCTGCTGACGGCAGTCTGGGGGCCGGCATACAGCGATCAAGCACAATATCTTCGGGTGTTTGTGGGACAACTGAGAAAGAAACTGGAAAAGGATCCGGCGCGGCCGCGGTACATTCTGACTGATCCAGGCGTCGGGTACCGTTTTTGCGTCGAGGTGATGGACGGCCACTCCCCGCTTTGATCGGACCTCTCTCCTAGCCTTCCCTCCCTCTCCACCCAGCCCCGAGTTCACGTGTATCAGGTTCCTTACGGAAAATTTATACCCGCTGCCACCTTTTAGAATCGAATCCTTAGGCGACCCGGAGCTATAGATAATCATATAAGCTGAGACTTTCTACGGAATGGTGTGGCATCACCAGATTTTGCAGCTCCGGATGTTGACCACCGACAGGAGGAATGATGACTAAACATGTGCTCTACATTCTCGTTCCAATCATCGTCCTCTCGTTTCAGTGGGCAAACAATTCCTCTGTGACTGCGACTGATCTCCAGATCCTTAGCTCCCGCGTGATTTCTGATCAACTTGTCGCGACGCGCAAGATCACGAATCCCTTCCCGGCGTCACCCGAATTCATTGCCAAGGGGAAATCCCTGTATTTCGGGAAAGGGTTCTGCGTGATGTGTCATGGACGGGATGGACGGGGGCTAGAACCGGACCAGGATCCGGGTTTTGCGAACGGGATGCTCCCACGGGATTTCACCGACCAAACCTGGCAGCGTGTTAGGACCGACGGCGAACTGCTCTGGATCCTGGAAAATGGGAGCCCCGGCACGGCCATGCCTCAATTCGTACCGCGCATCCTCACCGAAGAAGAGGCATGGCAGGTGTTGCTGTATGTCCGATCCTTGGGGAGAACTGCGGTCTCTAACAACCATTAGCGAACCAGGGCAATCTCATTGGGGAGTGGCTAATGCCAATGAGAAAGGGATGCAGCATGAACGCCATAGCAGCCCAAGACTAGCAATCAGCCAGCGGGTAGTGTCTTAGGAGGAGAGTAGACCCCGTGCAGAGACGGATTTTAGTCGTTGACGATAATGAGAATATCCGAACGGTGCTGGAGTATCGGCTTCGGACGATGGGGTTTGTCGTGGTCACGGCCGCCGACGGCCTTAAGGCCCTCGAAGTCGTGAGATCGTCCTGGATCGACGCGATACTCCTGGATTTTGAGATGCCGGTGATGGACGGCCTCTCAGTGCTCCAAGACCTCCGTGAGTGCCATGCGCGCATTCCCGTACTCATGATGTCAGGGAACCACAACCTGGAGAAAGTGGATAGGGCGATCGCGCTGGGCGCCGCAGGGTTTGTCCCGAAGCCTTTCGATTTTGCTCTCTTGGAGGACCACTTCCGCCGTCTCTTTGACTATGTTGTGCCCCACTAAGATTTGGGCAGGTAGCTTAGTCAGGCGGGTGCAGGAAACCACTGAAATTATTCAAAACCCATCGTAGAGGAAGTCAGCCGAGGCTCTCTCAACAGAGTCACGAGCGTGTGCACCCGGATGTCCCTTGAGAAGTAGAGCCTCGAACGTTGCGAATTCTTTGCAGAATGGATGGTCAAAAACGAGAAAATACCTCTCCAAAGTTAGCTGGGGCAGTACAGGGTCCGGACCAACCCCGGATTCAGGTTCAACGAACCTGTTGACAAATTCACCGTTTTCGTACCTACAATAGCATTTCACAGCATTCTCTCGCATCGAATGGTATTCCCCCAATGGGGAGGGCCGAACAATCGTCTAACAACCCAATAACAACCCGTATGGCCGATGGAAAGGAGAAATGTGATGGTATCTGTAACCAGGCGTCAGTTCCTCCAATTCAGCGCAGTCAGTGCAGCCGGACTCGGCGCATCGAGCCTCGCGACACTGGGATTCTCGCCTACCCAAGTGCTTGCCGAGGTACGCGAATATAAGCTCGCACGCACCACGGAGACACGCAACACCTGTCCCTACTGCTCGGTCGGCTGCGGCCTCCTGATGTACAGCCTCGGCGACAAGGCCAAGAATGCTCCGGCCGA
>VBOL01000264.1 GCA_005887945.1 Nitrospirota bacterium | reverse complement strand
ATAATGAGGAGCGGACACACAGCACCATTGGGGATATGACGCCCATGGAGTTCATCAAACACCATCAAGACAGGGCCCAGGCCGCACAGGAGTTAACTGCGTTGGCCCTGGTGTAACCAACGGGGGAAGGTCAATAGAATCTCACCATATCCCTGGCAAAAAGAATGAACGGATATCGATTTAGGATAAGGCTTCGGACTTGCTCTTGCGATTCACCAGTGAGGAACTCTTTTGGAAGAGCACTCCACCAGTTCGATAGGCGCTTGCCTTTGTGATTGGCCAACACATAATACACGTCTTGATAGAGAGCAGAGCTGTGAGCGACAGACCAGAACACATTGTGACCATGCGCACATACTTCTACAAAGTCCGCTAGCTCATCGAACGGGATAATGTTGATGAGGTCTTGAGTGAGCGCATATCGTGCAGCAGAGTCGCTGATGCGGTAACTATGCCGTCAACTTTTTCGCAAACGGCCAAAGCGCACAATGCTCTCTCGCGCATTGCGGATGGGTTGTTATCCAGAAGTCTGTTCCTTGGGTCATCTTCGTCAAGGCGGACAGGCACATACATATCAGCTGGAAGACGTTCAGGGAGAACCTCAATTAGAGGTTCCTCCAAATCTGGTTTCTCTGGCGTCAGCAATTGAATGTGTATCGGAGGACTGAGCACCCTCAGCTCAACAATAAATTGGAGTATCTCCGATTGGTGGGGAGCGGAAAGGAGGTTCAGGCAGTTGGGATCGATAAGGAGTCGGAAGTCACGCTTTGGGAAACGTTGCCAAAGATAAGGGCCCAAGCCGTCTCTTATTAGCATAGCGGCCCGCTTAAGGTCTTAGGTGACGGACATTTTCAGCAAGTTAGACGACACCCTTGCTTTGTGTCCCTTGGCCATGGTGCAAAACCAATGCTCGCCCTTGAACTCTATGTACTAGAAAACAGAAAGCGTTTAGGCAAATCGGAATTACGTGGACAAAGAATTTATTCTGGAGGTCTTTCTATTTCTTCCATAGCATTCATGGCGATCATGGTTGCCCTAGAAGCAGGCGTGATATTCCAGAATTGAGTAGACTCAGGAATCGAACTGTCCGCATACCAGATCCGATCGAGACCACTTGGTAAGTATTGGCAGTAAGCTGCCTCGACTGCGTTGATCATTATTCCTCGATTCATGTTGGCAATGTCGTCATTCTCTATCAGAAGAATCAGCAGGTCGCAGCTGTCTCTATACTTTGCCAGCTTTAGTGCCTTGCGATCTATTTGTGACTGGAGCCGCTGAGGGAAATCTGTATCCTCGATCACACTACGCGCGAGAAATAAACCATGGGTGTTAGAAATAGACTTCTGGACAGTGAGCAGGAAAGGAACTCCCTCAACGCTAATGTTATGCATGATCTCGTCGTAGGGCAGATGCGGAACGTCATGAAGAATCCAGCTTCGTAACCGATCTCGAACTCCATTCCAGGGTATACCGGTCGGCACGGTACCGAATGGAATAGTAACCCGTAGGCGATAATTGATTCGTCCTTTTAGCTCTTCCTCCAAGTAACCAATCGCTTCCATGAATCGGTCGTTATGAAGTCTCTGATCAGGAAGAGAATCTGCGCTGGTGTGTTCGATGGCAACACGTTTGTCTGCGGTTTCCGCAAGTGCATCAATATCGGGCGTGCGCGTATTGTTCTTATCTGGCCATTCGATTACTTGAAGACCAGGGTATAACTTTCCAGCAAGATACATCACAAAGGCTTCGATAACCTTGTCTTCAGGTCTTGAATGAGTTGGTTCGCTCATGGGTTCTAAGAATAGCATGGCAAGTTTGGAGCAGAATCATTTGTTTTTGGGCCGTGAGAAGGATAGATGAAAGCTGGCGAAAAATCGACTGCGGCACTGGCATTCTATGAGAGGGCTTTTGACGTTGCAGCTCGAGCAACGATCAAAGATGGTACACCCATCAAGAGGAGTGTTTGGACCAGATGGAGATGCCAGGAACAAGAAGATCGAGTGATTTGGAGTCAGGTATGACTATTGACTTATAAGAGCCGGTCACCTGACAAAACAGATCAGAGCAACCAGACACACCACAAACGAGTTACTACTGTCGAAGCGTTTTCCTCACGTCCTCGATTGGAATCTCGCGCCATGCACCGGACGGGAGATCTTCCAGTTTGAAGGGACCATATTGAATGCGCCTGAGCCTGGTTACTTCATGCCCCAACGCCTTGAACAGTCTTCGGATTTCACGATTTTTCCCCTGGGTCAGGACCGCTTCCAGATGTGATTCGCGCCCGGAACTCTTCTGAATTTTCACGGTGTGGCACTGAAGGCGCTCGCCACCATCGACCACTCCGACTACGGCCTCTGTGGCTTGTGCCGCAGTGAATTCTCCTCGCACGGAGACCAGGTATGTCCTCATTACTTTATGGGCCGGATCGGTGAGAAAGCTCGACAGTGCCGAATCGTTGGTGAGCAGGAGGAGACCACTGGTCGCCTGATCGAGTCTCCCGACCGCATGCATGTATCCCAGGTCCGGCGGCAGCACATCGAAGATCGTCTTACGGCCCTTATCGTCACTATGCGTCGTGATGACCCCTTTGGGTTTATGCAAGAGGAAAAATCGTTTGACCGAGTCTTGAATCGGTTGGTCATCGATCGAGACAGAATCTTTCGGCCACAAGACCCACGTGGCCGGATCGCGTATGACTCGACCATTGATGCGGACTCGCCCTGCACGGACCCATACTTGGCTCATGCCACGGGAGGCGACTCCAAGCTTCGAGAGCAGTCGATCCACGGTTAGACGTTTGGACATGGAGGCCTCAGCACGTGGCGCGGGATACGCGAGACAGGCGAGAAACGCGCGACCAGAAGTTCGGGGTTCGAAGTTCTGAAAACCTCGGACATCGAACCATTCCCCGTCTCGCCCGTCCCGCGAGTCTCGCTCGCCTATCCTGCTAGAGGAGTCCGCGCTTCTGGAGGTAGTCTTTGTCGATGACGGGGGTGGGTTTCGCAGGAAGCTGTCCCCGTTCCTGCAGCAGACGTTCGACGTATTTCCCGATCAGGTCTGATTCGAGATTGACCTGATCGCCGACTTGCTTGAGGCCCAGGGTGGTGACCTTCGCCGTGTGCGGAATAATCGAGACGGAGAAACCACGATCTGTCACCTGGTTGATCGTCAGGCTGATGCCGTCAACGGTGACGGACCCTTTCACGATACAGTGGCGCAGAATCTCCGGCGGGGCCTCGATCGTGAACAGGATAGCGTTTCCATCCTGTTGGCGGCTGCGAACCGTGCCGACGCCGTCTACGTGACCAGCCACGAGGTGCCCGCCGAGCCGTTCATTGAGCTTCATCGCCCGTTCCAGATTCAGCGGTGCGCCGGCACTAAGCTGCCCGAGGGTAGTCACGGACAGCGTTTCAGGAGAGAACTCCACGGAGAAATTTTGTGCGCTCTTGTTCACCACGGTCAAACAGGTGCCGTTGACGCTGATGCTGTCCCCTATTTTGAGGTCGCCTATCACCGCTGAGGCCAGAATTGCCATCCTCGTTCCGCTGAGGGTCTTGTCGATCGAGATGACGGCGCCGAGTTCTTCGACGATGCCTGTGAACATAGAATAGCTTTCAGCTAACAGCAATCAGCTATTAGCTACGATTCTTTCTTTAGAACCTGCCGAACCACATAGACAAACATCACGAGCAGCACAATCACACCGATGCCAGCCAGTGTGCCAATGACGATATTCTCTGTCGCTATGCTGTTCATCACCGGCCCATTATATAGCATCGACCTTACGTCCGTCTCATCGTCATCCAGAACACCACCGCCGCGATGAGTTGCAGACCGGCGATGATGGCAAAGGCGTTGGCATAGTTCAGGTGCGCGATCAGAATCCCTGCCAGAAGCGGCCCGCTGGCATGGCCGATGCCCATTCCCGCCCCGAGCGTCTTGAACTCGGAACTGTCCGCGACCAGCGCGGACGACGAGGAGGAGACGACGGCTTCGCCAAATCCGAAGCCCGCCGAGAGCAGCAATAACAGCCACAACATCGACACCTGAGGGATACAGACGAAGGTCGCCGCGCAGATCACGAGGCCGATGACGATGAGCGGCTGACGCCCTACGCTATCAGACACCCGGCCCATAATCGGCTTGGAGACGAGCGACGTGAGGGCCTGGACCGTAAACAGTAGCCCGACTTCTCCCGGATTCAATCCCGCCGAGACACCATAGAGCGGGAGGAATGCCATCAAGGCCCCATTCGCAATCATCCTGGCTGCGTCGGTCGAGCTGGTTATGAGGACCTTGCGATTTTTGGCTACCACCCTGAAGCCCTTCCACATCTCCGCCATCAGCGGGGCCATTCCCTTCTCCTGAATGCGCGGGGGAGGCGGTGTGAGATGCAGGCTATAGAAGATGACAATGGCGATGCAGCCGAAAATGCCGGCCGTCACGAAGGCGGCGGAAAATCCAGACGCATAGATCAGATAGCCGCCGATGAACGGCCCGAGCAACGCACCGGATTGCGTTGAGGCCGTGTAGGTGCCGAGCGCGGCGCCTCGCCGTTCTCGATAGAGATCGGCCACGGTCGCCAATGCACTCGGCGCGAAGATGGCCGTGGCCAGCCCATGGAAGAAGCGTAAGGCGGTCAGTGCATCGAGATCTGTCACCCAGGGGTACAGAAACGGCGGGAGCCCGAACGCCACCACGCCGATCCGAAGCAGGAACCGCCGACCGTAGATGTCGGACAGCGCGCCGGACGGCAGCTTGAGGAACACCCCGGTAAGGGTGGAGACCGACACGATGAGCCCGATCCGTTCTGGACTGGCCCCTAGGGATTCTGCGAACAGCGCCAACACCGGCATCCGGACCATGTTGTAGCTGATAAAGCAGAACACGCCGACGGTGCAGAGCAACGTGAAGCTGCGGGACGTCGTCATGGTGAAATGGTCCTGGATGGGGTCGCGCTGCTGGAATGCGGCAGATTCTCCAGCGCGTGTTTCAAGAAGGCCACGTCATCATCCGGTAAGGCAGGCGGGTCCATGGCTTCAAACAGAACACGGTCGGGATGTTGCCGCATGAGGTGACTCAATCGATTGACCGTTTCCACCCCTTTGCCCAACTTTCGTGTCACGGTCCCCCCGATAAGCGGGCGCAACAAGGAGACCAATCCTGAGAGGATGCGATTGTCCAACTTCGTGTAGGAGACCATGGTACTGTCCATCGCTTCCATCCCATTGGCGTCCTTCACAGAATTCATCCTCAGAAACACGACTGCCTTTCCAGTCATGTGCGGTAGCAACCGGCTGTCGTGCGATCCTTCGAGATAGTAAATCCGGGAGGTGCGGTCCTGGTAGACGAGTTGCACGATCCCCTCAGTCCCCTCGCCATCGTGGCTCCAGAAGCGGTCTGGGCCTCTCGCCTCCGATTTATACAAACCAAGGTCCAGGCGATTGATCAAGGCCGCTGCCAGAGGCGGACGATCCAGCAGGTTACGATACAGCGATTCTGGCAAACCGGTTCGGATTGGGCCGACCTTTCCGGCTGTAGTGTAGTTGCCGACAATCGCTTGCAGTCGGCAGGTCCAGTGCGCCTCAACCCGTTCCACAGGAAAGGTCACCCCGGCATGCTGGGATGGCAATGAGCAGGTCTCCGATCGGGCCTGGCTTGAGTGGATGGTCGTACTCAGCCCGATCACGACGATCAAAGTCAGCGCGCCTGTCCTCCGCGAACACAACCACCCGGAGATCATGACGGCTGCTTTCGAACCTTGATGGCAAGATGGATCGGAAAGAGTTGCCGGGAATCTTGTCGCAGGCGCGCCTGCCGCAGCAAGATCTCAAGCGACGGCGTCACGGGACCTTCGAAAGACACCTGCCCATTGGTGAGCACGACGAGCGGTTTGGAAGAATCGATGAGCTGTTCGTTCAGGAAGAGGCTGTAGCGTTGGACTCGCTCGGCCCGGACTTCAATGCGATTCGGCGCCACGATAGAGACATCCAGTCTCGCATATTCCCGCCGCGTGATCAGGTCGTCTCGCTTGCTGAGCAGATCTTCGGAAAACGCGGCAATGGCATCGGTCGCGTCGATGCGCACCCATTCAAACGGTTGAAAGTGACTCGCGTCACGCACCACCGTCACGCTCGTCGGCAAGGGATTGCGCCGTTGGGTGTTGAGCCAGGTCACCAGCTCAGGCAATTCCTCCCTGGGGAAATAGTGCCCGCCCGCCATGGGATGCTCGCGATCATGTTCTCGATAGACAAAGGGATAGCCCAGCCTGGTCAATTCTTTCGTAATGGTGCGGCTGAGTTCCACCGGCATCACCTGATCCTTGGCTCCGTGAATGATGTAGATCGGCGTGGAGCGCAGGTTGGCCAGGAACGGCATCAGCACATCGTCGAGGCCGCTGGCCATGGGGGCAATGCCGGCGAATTGGGGCGCATGATGCATGCCGATCACCCAGGCGCCGATCCCGCCGTTGGACATGCCGGTGAGAAAGATCCGGTCAGGATCGATGTGGTAACGCCGTTGCACGGAACGAATCGTCGCCAGCACTAGCTCCTCCGCACCTCTCGTAAACCAGGCGCCCATTGGGGCAGTCGGACAGGCCAAGACATAGTCCTCCCCCAATCGAGTCTGCCAGCGTTCCAGGTAGACCTCACCGGTAAATCCCGCGCCATGCAGGCAGACGACCAGTCCATAGCCCTTCGCCGGCTGATAGGTCAGGGGAACGGAGAGCGCCAGATGATAAGCACGTCCCTGCACATCGACTCGCTCGTCGGGAATGGTTCCGGTCGGCTGCGGGGCATAGTCCCGCTCGGTTTGAATGATCCGTATCGCCTGGTCGATCGTGGCATTTGGATCAGACAGCATTGCCTGAAGAGTACGAGCTGCCTCGTCCGTATCCGTGCTGTCCAGGTAGCGGAAGACCTGCGTCTTCATCTCAGCAGAGGGGACTACAGCGGCCGCATCTATTCCACGATCGGCGAATCCCGCAAGCATCACGACAAGGACGCCGGAGAGGAGCCTGCGCTTCACAGATCTCCTTCCACGACCAAGTCTTTCCCGATACGGCGAACTGTGACGTGGCGCAATGTCAGTGCCTGGGCCAAGCGCTTCGGGCTACGGTCGCCGATCACAGCCTTGGCATCCTGCCCTCCCATAAGAGTGGGAGCGAGATAGAGCACGACGTGATTGACCAGTTTTGCTCGTAACGCTGCTGCATTGACGGTGCTGCCTCCCTCGATGAGCACGGAAGTGACTCCGCGCTTGCCTAGCATCGTCATGAGCGCCGGGAGGGAGACACGCCCGTTCTTCGTCGAAAGGGACACGACCTCCACCCCTGCCCGTTCAAGTGGACGGCGGCGTGACTGAGATGCACGACTTGTGGTCACGATCAACGTCTTCGTTCGGTCCTGCTTGGCACAGACCGTCGCCGTCGGTGGTGTCCTAAGTCGGCTATCGAGCACGACACGCAACGGCTGCCGCGGTGCCAGCTTGAGTGGGCGATCGGACAGTCGAGCCGTCAGCGTGGGATTGTCCTTGAGCACGGTGCCGACCCCGACGACCACAGCATCCGTCTGACTCCGGAGTCGATGCGCGTCCTGGCGCGCGCGCGGACCCGTAATCCATCGAGACTCCCCCTTCGCCGTAGCCACCTTTCCATCCAACGTCATCCCGGCTTTTAGGATCACGTAGGGTCGGCCGGTCGTCACCCAGTGGAGATAGGTGCGATTCAACTGCGCCGCTTCCTCTTGTGCGACTGCCGTCGTCACCGTGATCCCGGCCCGGCGCAAGGCAACAATCCCTCGACCTTTGACCGAGGGATTGGGGTCAGCCATCGCTACCACCACCTGTCGCACACCCGATTGAATGACTGTCGGCACGCACGGTGGAGTTCGTTTGAGGAGATGGCAGCAGGGTTCGAGCGTGACGTAGAGGGTCGCGCCCTTGGCGCGTGGCCCCGCTTGCATGAGCGCAAGAATTTCTGCGTGAGGTTGCCCTGGACCGTGGTGATACCCGCGGCCCACGATGCGCCCGTTCTTGACCACGAGGGCACCGACCATGGGATTCGGGCTGGTCTTGCCCCGGCCCTTCGCCGCGAGACGAAGGGCCAGGGTCATGAAGTGGCGGTGCGGTGTGGCGGCGGTCACCGTTTCTTGCGCGTGACGCGCGGTCGGCTGCGAGGCCGCGGAACCGACTTCGTCTTCGTGGTCTTCATCGTTGCCTTCTTCGCCTTCGCACGCGACCCTGAAACCTTGGGCATGGGGCGGGAACTGCTCGATCCGGCTTCGGCCAACGCCGCGTGGGCCGCTGCAAGCCGCGCAATGGGGACACGATAGGGCGAGCAGCTCACGTAGTCCAATCCGAGTTCATGGCAGAACTCTACGGAACTGGGATCGCCGCCGTGCTCACCGCAGATGCCGAGCTTAATCCCAGGACGGGTTTTCCGACCTCCCGCGATGGCCTGCTTCATCAAGGCCCCCACCCCTTCTCGATCGAGCACTGCGAAGGGATCTGCTTCCAGAATGTTGGCAGTTCGATAAAAATCGATGAACTTCGCCGCATCGTCGCGGGAGAAACCAAACGTGGTTTGGGTGAGGTCGTTCGTCCCGAATGAAAAGAACTCCGCTTCTGTCGCAATGCGGTCAGACGTCACGGCGGCACGCGGCAGTTCGATCATCGTGCCCACGAGATAGGAGAGCTTCACGTTGTACCGCTTCATCGTCTCCTGCGCTACTTCGCGGATCAAATATTTCTGCGCCTTCATTTCCGAGACCATCCCCACCAGCGGAATCATGATCTCCGGGACAATCTTCTTCCCTTCCTTGGCCAGCTCGCACGCGGCCTCCATGATGGCCCGCGCCTGCATGCGGGTAATCTCCGGCATCGTAATTCCGAGGCGGCACCCGCGTAACCCGAGCATGGGATTGAACTCGTGGAGTTCCTCGACGCGGGTCAGCAACCGACGCGTTTCTTCGAGCCTGGCTCCGTCGCGCCCGGTCAGTTCCAGCTGCGCAATCTCCACCATCAGGTCTTCACGCTTCGGCAGAAATTCGTGCAACGGCGGATCGAGCAGACGAATGGTGACCGGATAGCCCGCCATCTCGCGATAGAGCCCGATGAAATCCTTTTTTTGCAGCGGCAAGAGCTGATCGAGAAACTTTTCTCGCTCCTCTTTGGTCCGCGCCAAGATCATCTTCTGCATAATCGGGATGCGATCCTCGGCGAAGAACATATGCTCCGTCCGACAGAGTCCAATCCCTTCCGCACCGAAGCCGCGCGCAATTTTCGCCTGGTCCGGCACGTCCGCATTGGCGCGGACGCGAAGCGTCCGCACGCGGTCGGCCCATGACAGAATCACCACGAAGCGCTGGTACTTGTCCGACCTCTTCCCATCCAACTTGCCCTGGATAACTTGAATGATTTCAGATTCGACGACGGGAAGGTCCCCCTCGTACACATTTCCGGTCGAACCGTTGATCGAAAGATAGTCCCCCTCACGAAACACTTTGGCCCCGATGCGAACGGACTGGCCGTCCAGCACTTCCACCGCTTCGCAGCCCGCCACGCAGACCTTACCCATTTGCCGGGCGACCACCGCAGCATGAGATGTCATCCCGCCACGGGCCGTCAAGAATCCTGCCGCGGCATTCATCCCATGAATATCGTCCGGGCTCGTTTCCTGTCTGACCAACACCACGCGGGTACCAGCCACTTTCATCGTCACGGCCCTATCTGGAGTGAGGGCGATCTTCCCGGCTGCCGCGCCAGGACCGGCCGGAAGCCCTTTCCCCAGCGGATTGGACTTCGACTCTTCTTTCGTGTCGAAAATCGGATAGAGATATTGCGCCAATTGCTCCGGTCCGATCCGCTGCACCGCTTCCTGCTTCGAGATGAGGCCTTCTCTGACCATGTCGACCGCAATCTTCACGGCGGCAATACCGGTCCGTTTGCCGACCCGGGTTTGCAGCATGTAGAGCTTGCCCTCTTGGATCGTAAATTCCAAATCGAGCATATCCCGGTAATGTTTTTCGAGCTTCTTGTAGGTGTGCTCCAGTTCCTTATAGGCCTCCGGCACATTCTTGGCGAGCGCATTTACCGGAAGCGGAGTCCTGATGCCGGCCACGACATCCTCGCCTTGTGCATTCATCAAACATTCGCCGAAAAAACTCTTGTCGCCGGAGGCAGGATCGCGCGTGAACGCCACACCAGTGCCGCTCGTTTCCCCCATGTTGCCGAACACCATCGCCACCACATTGATGGCCGTGCCCCACGAGTCGGGAATCCCATAGAGGCGCCGATAGGTGACGGCCCGCGCGCCGAACCAGGAGGAAAAGACGGCGTTGACGGCCAAGCGAAGCTGTTCGAGCGGCTCATCGGGGAACTCTTTCTTGGTCTCTTCCTTGATGAGTGCCTTAAAGCTGGCGACCAATTCCCGGAGATGTCGCGCATCGAAATGGGTCTCGTGCGCCACGCCCACCTCGGCCTTCTTCTGCTTGAGGATCGCTTCGAAATGTTCGCGCGGCACGCCCATGACGATGCTGCCGTACATGGACACAAATCGCCGATAGCTGTCCTGGGCAAAACGATCGTTGCGTGTTTTTGCCGCCAGCCCCTCGACCGTCTTGGTCGTCAGACCGACATTCAGCACCGTGTCCATCATGCCCGGCATCGAGGCCCGGGCACCGGACCGGACCGAGACCAGCAACGGCCGCTCAGGATCGCCGAACCCCATGCCCATCGACCGCTCGACCCGCTTGAGCGATTTCAACGCGGCGTCCCACATGCCGGTAGGATACTGTTTCCCGTTCTTGTAATATTCGGCGCAGGCCTCGGTGGAAATCGTGAAGCCGGGTGGAACGGAGATGCCGAGATTCGTCATTTCGGCAAGTCCGGCGCCCTTCCCGCCGAGGAGCTCTTTCATATTGAAAGTCCCTTCGGCCAAGCCGTCACCAAAGTAGTACACATATTTCTTTGCCACGCTGCCCTCTCCTTCGCGTTGACTTCAGCTCAATTCAATGGACGAGTGATGCCCCGTGGCCGGCGGCGGATTCAAGATGCAGACGATACCGGCCGACCAGATACCACTTGGCCACCAGCCCAAACGCAATGACTGCCACGACAGCCAGCACCAATATGAGCAACCGATAGTCGGCGTGCCCACCCTGATCCACATAATACTGCCCGTCAGGCCCATGCCGAAGCTTGATCTCCCGTTGAATCTGATGAGTCTTGCCGGACGGATCGGATAGATTGATCCACTCCGAGCAGAGAGGTACCGGGTCCGCCGCTCCCGTAACGGACTGCCAGCCGAGCCGGAGACAAATATCTTGTTTGGAGTTAAATACATCGGGGGTCGTCACCAGTTCATCGAGGTTAATCCCACTGGCCCATAACCCAACCAAAACGATCGCGTTGCAAAGAATTATCATGGC
>VBOL01000041.1 GCA_005887945.1 Nitrospirota bacterium | reverse complement strand
AAAAGTACTGTCACGCAGGGCACCCAAATAGCCTGCGACCGCGTGGCAATATTCCCCGTAGAAACAATGAAGAAGCCTCGCATTCCGCTCAATTGTTGCGTGAAGATTGACGTGCCCTCTTGTGCCCCAGCGCGTTCATTCTAGACTTTAGGGCATGATACTTGCTTGTTATTACGTATTCCGTCCCTGGCCTCGCCGGCACACAAGGCGGGAGCGCCGCATGACCGCACAAGAGGTAGGGTCACACTAGAGGAGGCCGTCTCGATGCAGAATATGAGCAAGCACAGTTCGTGTGGTGCGCTAGTCCTCGTCATCGCGCTGGGGTGGGCCGCTCCCCTGCCGGTGACCGCGGCCCCGTTTATTGCCGCCGTCGAGGATGCTACCCAAACTGCATTGAGCGGGGAGGGCGTTAATACGCTCACGCTTGGCTATCAGTTCTCAACGAGCGTTCCGTTCACCGTCAACGCTCTGGCCTACTGGGTCGATGAGGCCGGTAATAACCATCAAGTGGGTCTCTGGGATTCGGGAGGAACCCTTCTTGCGTCCCGGCGCATACACAATCGGTGGTGAACTCCTCAGCAACGGCCTCTTCCCGGTCAACGCTCAAGGAGTCGTGACTGTCCCCGGCTTCACATGGACCCAAGACGTTCAAAGTTTGGGCGGCACGGGTTTCACTTACCCGACTTTTCCGACTGGCGGCTGCGGACAAAATTGCTTTTTGGTCCCCAACTTTTCGATCGTACACGCAGTTGGAGTTCCAGAATCTTCCACCCTGATACTCCTCGCCGCTGGCCTTGTTGGCATCCTCGGCTATGGCTGGCGATGGAAGCGGGCGGCGTAACCTCAGCGCATCACGTCATCCCAGACGGCGGTTCCAGCACTGGGGCCGCCGTTTTCGTTTTCTCTCGAAATCTGACTTTTCTATAACCTACTAGTTCATTGGGCTAGAGTTTCCATACACTTTTACCCGGTCGCACCCCCCTGGCTTCAACCGGAAGTTTGACTCTGCATACAGGGGTTATACAGCAGCCGTCGTGGAGGCGACTTGTGAAGCGCGTGGGGGCCTCGCAGGTCTTCGTCTAGAAGACTCAGGGGGGCGTATTCTAGGAGTGTGGCGAAGGAAGGCGCAAGGGGGGGAGGCACCCCGCGTTTACATTCTAGGCAGAAACCCCTATAATAGCCGTCGGGGTCGCTAGGGATGCAACCCGAACGCCGTCACTCTCGCGGCTGCGGTCCCCTCCTTCGAGAGGCGTCAAGAGAGGGGACGCACGTGGGCAAACGATCGCGCATCACCGGAACTTATATTATTTAACCCCTAAGATCCGTGTCCCGCTGAGAGCGACGCGGGCTGAAGCCAAGCGAGCCAACGCCAAGAAATAAGCCTGCCCATTAACGCGATTTCCGCTTCCGCTACTCCCGCGGCGGCACCGGCCGTGGATCGGCCCACAAGCCCTTCTTGGCCTCTTGCGCTTCGTTCTCTAAGCCTTCCAGCACCAGCCATTTTTACCAGGGCGTGATTGACGTGAGTGCCCTCGGGCAGGATCACATCCCCAATGGTGCGCGTGTACTTGTCGTGGCCTCCGCCAAGTTGGTCGGGCCAGGGCCACGATAACGGTGATACAGTGCCAGTCATTGGAGCTGCAAAGACTGACTTGTTCACCTATTGGGAAAGGACCATTACCATGACGAATCTTTCTACCCGATGGATCGCTTTCATAGCTTTCCTCCTGGTTATAGTGACCCTTGCGCTTTTTATGTTACGGCATGCGTCCGCCGCGGGTGCGCCAAGGATTCAGTATCGTGTGGTGCAATCTCTGCCCCAGGATAATAATACTAGACTAGAGCAAGAACTTAGCATGTATGGCCAAGAAGGATGGGAGTTGGTCCTTGTAGACATTGGCAATGTCACAAAACCTGTTCCACGATACATTTTTAAACGAGTCGAACAGCCGTAGAGATTAGAACTGAGGGGCATCCTCACTTCACGTTTGCATGGCCGCCGCCTGTTGGCCAGGCCAAGGCCAGGTAAAAGGCGTGAGGGTGCCAAGGCAAAAGTCATCGCTGCTACCGCTCCACTCGCCACTCCCACGGCGGCACCGACCGCGGATCAGCCCACAAGCCTTTCCGTCCCTCTCGTGCTTCGTTCTCTAACCCTTCGAGCGCCGTATTCCCCGGTGCATATGAAACGGGGCTGAGGCGGGGAGAGCAATTTCGCTTGAGATGGGATCAGGTTGAGTTGGGAAACGGTGTTCTCACGCTGCCCTTGCCCAAAGGAGGGAAAACTCGGCATGTGCCCTTGAGTGAGGAGGCGAAGGCGATCCTGAGATCATTTGACTCGTTTCTCCGGTCGGCTTGGGTCTTCCCAGGATTAAAGGACGTGACTCAGCCGATGGACAGCCGTGCTTTCCTTCGCCGGTCGTTTGAACTTGGCTTACGGAAGGCGGGGATTACCGGGGTCTGCTGGCATTCGCTCTGTCATACCGCAGCGAGCCGAAGAATCATGGCGGGGGTGGATTTAGTCTCTGTGAAGGAGATCCTCGGCCACCGTGATATTCAGACAACCCTCAGGTATGCCCATCTTGCCCCAGGACATCTTCGGGACGCGGTGAATCGAGGAAGTCTCTCTGGAACCGTGACCAAAACTGTGACCAGTCAGGAGGGGGAAAGGGAAGGGGAGTTTCAACCTGTTGATTTAGTGGTGCGCCCGGAGGGACTTGAACCCCCAACCCCCAGATCCGTAGTCTGGTGCTCTATCCATTGAGCTACGGGCGCGTGAAGAAACGATATGGAGATGCTGCCTACAAGGTATTTAGGCAAGATCTTCGATGGAAGGAAACCGATAACAAACACGCCCCTTATACAGGCGATGCAATCGTGGGGTCAAGCCGGCTGTAGGTTTAAGGTTGGTAACTGAGTATGGCGGACTCGCCGAGATGGGGAAACCCGTAGTGTGAAGCGGATGATTGCCCGATCGTGTGAAAGTGCGGAGGGTCCGAGCTCTCCCACATTTTTTCCCCTTACAGGAATTCCAATTAAAAATTCTCTTACTTCCTTCGTTGAAAAATGTACTTTCATTACCAGACCTATCGTACGCTGTGATGACGAAGAAATATATGGTCCCGGTCTGCAGTCCTGTCGCGATATAGCTTGTCGTCGTCTTGGGTAGCGTCGTGAGTGGTGCTTCATAGGTTCCCGATGCCGTCCCTCGATACACTTTGAATCTTGCCAAATCCGATTCGGTGCTGGCATTCCAGGTCAGAGTCGCCGTGTTGGCGGCAGTGACGCTGAGCGTCAAAGACACGGGAATTTGCTGCGGACAATTGGTCGATCCTGAAACGGCTACTGTGATGATGGCGCTGTAGGTTCCGGCTGCCAACCTCGTCAGGTGCACGCTCGCGGTAACGGTCCCGCTGTTGGTGCCGGACACGAGACTGAGGGTCAACCACGCTGCGTTGTCAAACGTCGCCCAGGACAAGGTGCCGCCGCCTGGTTGGCGCCACCAGCTGTGCCGGAGAAGGTGAGGTTGCTCATGCTGAGTTGAATCGCAGATGTCGCAGCGGCTCCTGTAGTCGACATCATCAGCGGGAGGATCGTTTTTCTGATCCTCCCGCTCTGACTGGACTCGGTGATCGTGACGCTTGCCGAATAAGATCCAGCGGCGAGGCCGGCTGCGGTCGTCCTGACCGAGATGGTGTCATTTTCTGTGGCGATGGTACCAGAGGGAGACATGATCGTGATCCAGGTGGCGTTCACGGTTGAAGCCCAAGTTCTCTCTCTCGAGCGGTTGCTTGAGAGAACGACGGTTTGTGGCGATGGATCTGTCCCACCACTCGTGGCCGAAAAGGTCAGGGCGCTTGGACTGACTTGTAAGGCCCTTGATGGGTTCACGAAACCAAGGAGCATTGCGAACGTCACCGCGGTTCCGCCGAGAATTGTGGACATCATCTGTCGGATTGATGCTGTGTGCGGATCGTGGACCGTCATACAATTCGTTCTGAGTGACACGAAGCCTTTTTGCTGTCTTCTGCTCACCGGGGAGGGGCGGCGGCGCTGCTTGGGGAGTTGTAGGGCAATGATTGTGCCGAGTGGATATTTTTGGAGACGATATGTAAACGCCTTGTGGGACAGGGTGAGAACATGATGTAGATGCAAATACACAGCTGGAGGGATCTGGAGGGTCGTAGGGTCCAGCATGCAGCGTCTGCAGTCGTTTCAACTTGTCCCGCTGCCTGGTGAAGCGACGTCGATGAGAATTCCAAAACAGTATTCATATTGATCGTTCTCATGTAGACTTTTTCAATGATGTGAGGCAAATAGTCTGCTCGGTTGCCTGTGTGAGAGGACGATGGCCAATCTCCAGTCAGTCCCAAAAGAGCCAGAGTCTGGCGAGACGCCTGATACAGCGGCGACTGGAACGTTACCGATATGGCAATGGCTCGTGGGCGCGGTGCTGGTTGTCGCGCTCGGTTCATGGCTGGTGTGGCTCTCAGCCTATGTCCAACGGATGTTCATCGAAGAAGAAATCCGCGGGGCTTGCCAAAGGGTTATGCCGGATACGGTCCAGCGCTGTGTCGATACGGTGGTGATCCAACGAGGGGGAGCGAGACGATGAGCGTCCGGCGTTGCGAAATGGTGTGGCTAGCTGGGATTGTGTTCACCACTGCTGTGCTTATGAACCCCTGCAAGAGCGTGGCGCAGGAGGTTCCGCCGGAACCCCGAACGCCCGAAGTCCCAACGAATTCCAACGTGGAATTTACCGCGGGTATTTCAGGATGGTTGATGACCCAAGGAGAAACCAAATGGAGTCATGATTTTTCACGTTTGACCTATAAGGACGACTCGACGAACATCGTGCAGCTGTCCGGTCAAGCTATCGCATTTAAACGATGGTATGCCCGGGGTGATTTTGGGTATGGCACTATGGGTAGCGGCACGTTGACCGACGACGATTTCAGTAGTCCCAGAGGACCACTCGAATCACGGACGACCAGCAACATCACGGGAAACAATCTCTGGTATGTGAACGGTGACGTCGGAGCCAAGCTTATTTATTTTCCGAACCACCGTGGGGCCATAGGATTTATTACCGGGGTTCAGTACTGGCGTCAACAGCATGAAGTGACCGGAGTCGTCCAAACTGCTTGCAATCCTGTCACTCCTCTCTGCAATCCTGCGAACACCGGACAAGACTTGGCTCCTGGACAAACGGCTATTACCAATACGGCGACATGGCTGTCTTGGCGGGTGGGCCTCGATGTAGAGTATCGCGTGACGAGAAATTTCAGTCTTGAGGGGAAGTTTGCATTCAAACCCATCACATCATTGAATAATGAAGACATCCATCATTTGCGGACGACAGATGTTGTGACCCCAGGCGGCATTATTCCAGCGTTACGCCAAGATGTAAGCTTCGAAATGACCGGGACTGGAATTGGTGCG
>VBOL01000266.1 GCA_005887945.1 Nitrospirota bacterium | reverse complement strand
TGTGGATCTCAAGCCGAAAGTGACAGACGTCCACATTTTCACGCAGGAAGCGGCCTGTGGAGGCGGCACGACTCCGACAGCTGCCGGCTGCATCCATCCGGACGGGTGGGGTACCATCTTAATAGCCGGGCTTCGGTTCGGCGGCAGTTGTGGATCGTGCCTCACTGTGTCCTCAGGCAACAATGGTGGGCCGACGTTACAAGTAGTGGCAGATTTCAATGGCAACG
>VBOL01000265.1 GCA_005887945.1 Nitrospirota bacterium | reverse complement strand
GATCCGATCACGCTGGATAAAGATCTCGATTTCCGATCCGACGCCGTCTATGTGGGACAGACGATCGATCCAGCCTCCAGAGGGATCGGGTATTGGACAGGCAAGATGTATCGGCTCACGATGGGCACATGCAGTGCCGCTCCCTGCTCGACCTCGACCTGGGGCATTGCTTCGGGAGCGAATCGCGTTCCAACGGAAATGCTTGACACGTTCACTATGACTGCCGGCTTGAAATATCTTGGACCTATGACCTCGAGTCCAACGGTTACCTTAGATGATGTGGGAGAAGTGTGGGTGTTTTTTGGCACAGGAAGACTTCTGAGTACAGCCGACAAGGCGGATACAACAACCCAGTATCTTCTGGGACTCAAAGATTCAGTCCTCCGACCAGGAGGTTGTTCGCAGACCAGTACAACGAGCTGTTGGGACAATAATCTCCTGGATGTCTCGAATGTGCAGATCTGTGTCACCTGTGCAGCGGGATCCAATCAGGTGAACGGCATCGCCGGTACGTCGACGTACCCGGCGCTGATCTCGTTGGTCAAGAGCAAGGATGGATGGGTGACTAACTTGTCGACTGCGGGCGAGCGGTCCATTGTGCCGCCGACCATTATCGCCGGGGCGGTGCTGTTTCCGACCTTTATCCCCACGAGCGATATCTGTGTGGCGGCAGGAAACAGCAATCTCTACGCCCTGTTCTACAAGACCGGCAGCGCGTACAGCGAGCCGATTATGGGCGTGGATGCGTCCGGTTACTCGAAGACGAACGTGAGCCTCGGTGCAGGCCTCGCCTCCTCAGTCGCGATACAAATTGGCGCGGCGCCCACGGGCGTTGCCGGGTTCTATCAGACTAGCGGTGCCAATATTGGGAAATTGACGCCGAAGACGCCGCTGTCGGCGTGGAGCGAGTATGTCTCCTGGGTCAGTCGTCGTGATTGAGGCGGTTAAAGACGAACAGTGGGCACGAGGCCTCATGCCTCGTGCCCAACGGCATGTATGGAGGGTAGCGCTGCTGGCGCCGCTGAGCTTGATTCTCCTTGGGTGTCAGCAGGGAGAAGTCGGTGCCGACAATCCGAACACAAAGCTGATAACCGGCAACCATCCCCCGGTTGTTCGTGCTGCGACCCTTCAACCTACTCCACTTGTCTTGACCGGCCCGATTGTCGTCTTCGTGGATGCGCAGGATGTCGATCGGAATCCGCTGAGCTTTCGCTATCGGTGGATCGTCAACGGCCAGCCGGTTCGCAACCAGGACGGCGAGCAATTGTCGCCCGAGTTGCTGAAGCGTGGGGATGAGGTGTCGGTTGAAATCTGGCCGCACGATGGGATGATTGAAGGTCGCCCGTTTACGACGGAACCGCTTGTGGTGGGCAATTCACCGCCGGTGGTCGCCCACCTCGCCATCGAGCCGGAGTCGGTCTCTCCTGGAGTCCCTGTACAGGCGCGCGCGGACATGTCGGATGTGGATAGGGACTTGATTCGCGTGTCCTACCGCTGGTGGAAGAACGACTCGCTCGTCCAGGAGGGGGACGAGGCGGAACTGAATACGGTCGGCTTCTCTCGCGGGGACACCCTGTCCGTCGAGGCGGTGCCTTTCGATGGAGTGCAGAAAGGCAAGGCGGTTCGGTCGGTTCCGATTCGCGTGGGGAATTCTCCGCCGAGAATCGTGTCTGCTCCGGCCAAATCGATCGTCAATAACCGGTATGACTATCAAGTTGAGGCGACGGACGCCGAATCGGACGTCATCACGTTTTCGCTTGAAACGGCTCCGCCGGGCATGACAATCGATGAGCACAGAGGCTCCGTGTCCTGGCAGATTTCCCCCGGCCAGATCGGTGTCCACAAGGTACGGATTCTGGCCAAAGACAGCCAGGGGGCCATCACATTTCAGGAGTTCGAGCTCAACCTCACGGCCGCCGTTCCTGCCAAGCCGGCGGGCGCGTGACGGCAATCGTTCAATCCCGCACTTCCGCTTGTCTTCTCTTTTTCTTGTCTGCTAGAATCAACTCACATCGTTGCGTAGGAGGGAGAACACCCCGCATCTGTGCGTAAGCTTAAACTCAGAGAAGGCACCAATACTGCCGTTCTGTTCGGTCACCACGACCGGCACCTCAAGCTGATCGAAGAAGACCTTGGCGTGCGCCTCTCGGCGCGCGGCGAAGAACTCACACTCGACGGTACGCCAGACGCCACGCGCCACGCGGAACGTGTCCTTACAGAACTCGCTACCCTCGCCAACGACGGGATGGTCCTTCAGCCGGACGACATTACCCACGCCTTAAGCGCGCTCCGGCAGAGTCCCGAGACTCCGATTAAGGAGTTGCTGTCCAGCTCCGCAGCCATCGTCACCAAGAAACGTTTCGTCGCGCCGAAAACGCCGACGCAAAAAGCCTATATCGAAGCCATCGAGACGCACGATATCGTAATTGGAATCGGCCCGGCCGGAACAGGTAAGACCTATCTGGCGATGGCGATGGCCGTGAGCGCGTTGCTGAAGAAAGAAGTGAGCCGCATCATTCTCGCGCGGCCGGCTGTTGAGGCGGGAGAGAAGCTCGGGTTCCTGCCGGGCGATATGTATGCCAAAGTGAATCCCTATCTCCGCCCTCTGTACGATGCGCTCTTCGATATGATGGATATGGAACGAGCTGCGCGCGCGATCGAGCGGGGCGACATTGAGATCGCGCCACTCGGTTTTATGCGGGGCCGTACGTTGAACGATTCGTTTGTCATTCTCGACGAGGCGCAGAACGCCACGGCGGAGCAAATGAAAATGTTTCTCACGCGGCTTGGCTTCCATTCCAAAGTGGTCGTCACCGGCGATATCACACAGGTGGATCTGCCGCCCGAACGGGTCTCCGGCCTGATCGAGGTGCGGGAGATTCTGCGCGACGTCGAGGGCATCGAATTCGTCTATTTCGACGAGCGAGACGTGGTCCGTCACAAGTTAGTGCAGGACATTATCAAAGCCTACGATCAGCATCAGAATCCCACTCAGTCTTTCGGCCCCTCATCCGGCGCGCCGGGACGTCGACCGTCGCCGGTGCCGCATAATAAACAGCCGAAGCCTGCCACCCCTTCATCACCGTTCACGGACTCTTGGGGCCAGTCGCATTAGCAGGATGCTAAAACAGTCCGCCAGCGTCGTTCTCGCTTCGCTCCCAGGAACCGTGAACCGTGAGGCGTAAAACGTGGAACGAGGGTCAGCAGCGGAGCTGCGGCCTTGCATGGGATAGGGCGCGTCCCAGGGCGAAGAGTCTGTCTTGGCAGACTCAGGGCAGGAGGGTGAAATAACCGCCGGGGTCGGACGGGTGAGAAGTCTGGCCTGTTAGAGCATCCTGCGGGATATTCATCTGTGGTCCATGACCTCTGGGACATAGGGGTTTCCTGCATGCCACAATAGTTTTTCCGCAACCTGTTAATGCCGGTCCATATACAGAGTCACGTTCGATGTGTGACGTTTGACCAGGCGCGCCTGGATCGACTGGCGCGGGCGATTCTTTCCGATGTCGGGGAAGCGTCGGCGGAGCTGGGCATCCTGTTCGTGGGCGATCAGCGGATGCGGGGTCTCAATCGTCGGTATCGCGGCAAGGATCGTACGACCGACGTGCTGGCCTTTGCCATGCGGGAAGCCTTCACGCCTCAGGCCTCACGCCTCACGCCGAATATGCTGGGCGATGTGGTGATCTCGGTCCCCGCGGCGTGGCGACAAGCGAAAGAGGCTGAACGGTCCTTGGACGAGGAACTCGCCTGGTTGCTGGTCCATGGCATTCTGCATCTCTGCGGCTACGATCATGAGCGGAGTGAGAAAGAAGCGCGCCGGATGCATCGTCGTGAACGGATGATTCTGCGGTCGATCGCGCGGTTGCCGAAACGAGTGAATCGAACACGTCACGGTTCGACAGGCGCACCGTCCCGAGCCAAGTCGAGGGACGCATCGCACATCACGCATCACGAGTAGATCTATGGGATGGCTGCAGCGACTGAGTGACGGGCTTACCAAAACGCGCGATGTCGTTCGCGGGTCTTTGGATCGGCTGCTTGGCCGTGCGGCGGATCCTGCCCTCTTGGAGGAATTCGAAGCGGCCCTCATTGCCTCCGATCTCGGTGCCCGCGTCGTGGATCGCGTGATGGAGCGCCTTAAGAAACAGCTTCAAGGGACCGATGCCTCACAGCCCGGTCGGGCGCATACGGTATTGCGGGACACCCTGCTCGATGTGCTGACGCCCGTGCAAGGGCTGTCGTTGGACTCCCTGCTCGCGAAAGGTCCCAAGCCCTTCGTCATCCTGGCGGTGGGCGTGAACGGTGTAGGCAAGACCACCACGATTGCCAAAATTGCGCAACGGCTTGTACAGGCAGGAAAGGTACCGTTGCTGGTGGCTGCCGATACCTTTCGCGCGGCGGCGATCGATCAGCTGCAAGTCTGGGCCGACCGAGTCGGCGTCGACGTGATCCGTCACCGCCATGGAGCCGATCCCGCCGCCGTAGCGTTCGACGGGATTGCTGCCGCGAAAGCTCGGCGGGTGGACGTGGTCCTGATCGATACGGCCGGCCGGCTGCACACGAAATCGAATCTCATGGATGAACTCCGCAAGATCACGCGCGTCATCGCGGGGGAATGTCCTGGTGCACCGCACGAAGTGCTCCTCGTGCTGGACGCCACGGTCGGGCAGAACGCGCTGTCCCAAGCCCGTCAATTCCATCAAGCGGTCGACGTCACCGGCTTGGTCCTGACGAAGCTCGACGGCACCGCTCGCGGAGGGATTGTCGTTGCAATTGCCGAAGAATTGAAGTTGCCCGTGAGGCTGATCGGAGTCGGGGAGTCAGTTGAGGATCTGCAGGATTTTCAGAGCGGCGCTTTCGTGGACGCACTCCTCGGGACATCGGCGCCGCCCTCCACCTAGCAGGATACTGAAAAAATCCGCCGGCGCCACAGGCCGTGGCGCGTGAAGCGCGAGATAGGCGAGAAAGGCGCGACGTGGACAGATATGATTCCCACCTCGTCTCGCCCATCCCTCCAGTCTCGCATGGCTATCCTGCATAGCCTCCGGTGAGATCCCGTCATTTTCTTCTCAGCCAGCATCGCCTGTGTTAGGCTGAATTTGCGAAATCTAGCAGGCTGCGGAAAAACAAAGCCGGCCCGCCGGAAATCCAATGGTCTGCATGTCTGGGACAACAGGACAGACCGCGCAGGATGCTCAAAAAATTCGTCCGGCAAGGCCGCGCGAGTGAAGGGCCGAGGCGTACCATCTGGGGCACGTTGAGGGTCTGAACGATGCGAGAACGTCGCTGGCGGACTGTTTCAGCATCCTGCTAAACGCGGCGCGCCACGCATTCCTGTCGGTGAGGTTGAGACATGATCAAGATTCTGGTTATCGATGACGATCGCATGAACTGCGAACTGATCCAGTCTGTCTTCACCCGACATGGGTATCAGGTGCTGTCGGCGACGAGCGGGATCGAAGGCCTGACCCTCTTCCGCCAGCAGGCCCCGCGCGTCACCATTCTTGATCTTCGCATGCCTGAAATGGATGGGCTGACCGTCCTCAAAGAAATCCGTGCATACGATCCCCATGCGCTGGTGGTTATCCTGGGCGGCGGAGCGACCGAGGAGCAGGAAAATCACGCGCGGGGATTACGCGTCACCGATTTTATCCGAAAGGGGCTATCGCTCGATGTGCTGGTCGAATGCGTCAACCGAGTGGTGCAGCTTCCGGCTAAATCCGTTACCGCTCTGCCGGTGGCGGGCAGCGCAGCCGTGGCCGATACGGGGGAAACGATCCTCGTCGTCGACGATGAGCCGCTGGTCCGCGACTTGCTCGTTCAGTTTCTTAGTCTCCGCGGCTATCGGGCGCTCGGCGTGAAAGATGGCCCGGAGGCTCTCTCGATGGTGGAACAAGCGCCTCCCGACCTGATCCTTCTCGACCTGTTCATGCCAGGTATGGACGGCGTCGAGGTGCTCCGGCAACTCCGTCAACGCGAATACACCGGCGGGGTGATCATCATCACCGGGAGTCACGACGAAGAACGCCTCGATGAAGCTTGGGCCGTGGGGCCGCAAGAAGTCATCGGGAAGCCAATCGACTTGGAGCGATTGCTGACATCCATCCAGCTTGTGCTCGTCTGTCGCGAATGCTAAAACTCTTCCGATGCCAATCGGAAGCAGGAATGTCTCTTTCTCCTATCTCCTTCTCTTCGCGCTCCTTAGCCATGGGGCTCTCGGTATCGCCTGCGCAGCCGACCCAGTCCTGCCGCGTGTCGTCATTCGGCATCACGATTTATTCGTACAGATCATACCTGAGCAACATGCCCTAATCGCAAAGGACCGGCTGACCCTGGAGATGCCGCAGCCGCAGGTCCCTATTCGTTTTTCTCTCGCCCCCATGCTCCAGATCGACCACATTGCACTCGTGCAAACATCGGCCGGGGCGGAGGTTTCGATTCACGATGTGCCGTTTGAACTCGAGCATGGTTCCGCGCCGGAGTCGGTCCAGGAGGTCAGCATTCCCTCGCAGGTCGTGGCTGCCGGACTGGTGACGCTGGATGTTCACTACCATGGCGTCATCAACGATCCGCCGCGAGATCCGCGCCATCTTCGTTTTGTGACGCCCAGTGAGACTGCCGGACATATCGGGCCGGAAGGCGTCTATGTGAGCAGCGAGAGCCACTGGTATCCCGATATCCCAGAATCACTCAGCACCTATACGGTGCTGGTCGCCTTGCCAACGGGGTGGACCGTCGTGACCCAAGGGAGGGCCGGCGAATCGCGCGCCTGTCCCGCAGGGCTCTGTCGCAGCGATCAGATGGTGATGACGGAATGGGCCGTCACGCAGCCGAGCGAGGCCGTCACGCTCGTGGCGAATACATTTGTCACATCGTTTCGCGATTGGACGGCCAAGACCGGTCAGAAGATTCGGCTCTCGACCTATCTCTTTCCCGATGATGCGCATCTGGCTGAAGAATACCTCGATGCCACCGCGCGCTACCTGGACGTCTATATCCCTCTGCTGGGCCCCTATCCGTTCGAGAAGTTCGCCGTGGTGGAGAATTTCTTTGCGAGCGGGCTCGGCATGCCCTCGTTTACCCTGCTGGGTAGCAGCGTCATCAAGCGGCATTATGTGCAGCCCTACGCGCTCGGCCACGAGATCGTGCATTCGTGGATCGGCAATGCGGTCTTCAATCACGCCGATCGCGGGAATTGGGTGGAAGGTCTGACGACGTACCTGGCCAATTATTACTGGCACGAACTGATGGGAGATCGCGCGCAGGCGCGAGACCAACGCCGTCTGATGGTGCAGGGCTACAATCTCCACGTGCCCCCGGAGCGGGACTATCCGGTCGCGCAATTCACGCAGAAGCAGGATGAGCATGACAATGCTATCGGCTATCATAAGGCCGCCATGCTGTTTCACCTCCTGCGCCAAGAGGTGGGAGAGGAGACGTTCTGGCGGGCCCTTACGAGCTTGGTGGCGCAATATCGTGGCAGGCATGCGGAATGGCGCGATCTTGAGCGAGTCTTTGCAGAAGAGAGTCGCCAGGATCTCCGATGGTTTTTCGCGCAATGGGTGGAACAGGATGGGGCGCCGGTGTTGTCGTTGCTGGAGGCCGTCGCACATCCGGTCGCGGGGGAGCTAGCGCAGACCTTTCAGCTGGAGGCCACGATCGTCCAATCGAACAAGCCCTTTCGTCTTCTCCTTCAGCTGCTGATTCGCATGGAGGGTGACCGTGAGCATCTTCTGACTCTGCCACTGCGTTCGTTGCGCGAGACGATCTCCATTACCTTGCCTGCTCGACCGATCACGATTGATCTCGATCCCGAGTTCCTGACCGTCCGACGGATCGCCCGGCAGGCGTTGCCGCCGGTGCTCACTCACTATGTCACCGATCGGCGCCGATCGGTCCTGATGGCGTTTACGGATGAGGCAGATCATCCCTCGCCGTTTCAGGACGTGGTCACGCGCATCGAAGCCCAGGAGCAGCAGAGACCCATCGGCGAGCGAACGGTGATCGCCTCGATGGCGCAGGATGGGCTGTTGCCTCAGGAAGGTTCGGTGTTAGTATTGGGCAGCCCAGAATCCCGTTCGGGTATCCAATCAATCCTGGCCAATCACTGCGGTGAGCTCACGGCCCTGAACGACAGAGGTGTCACCGTGATGGGCACAGCGCACGAAGGGCCTGGGCTGGCCCTGCTGGTCAGTTGCCACCGGGTCGATCGTCCAGGCAGCGTCGTGACGGTGCTGTATGCTGCCACGCCGCAGGCCGTGGCGAAGGTGGCGCGGCTGCTCTTTTTTTACGGGTGGAATAGTTTCGTGTTGTTCAAGGATGGAGCGGTGGTTACCCGCGGGGAGTGGCCACTTGCGAGCGATCGTACGGAGGTGCGTTTTGATGCAAGCAATCCCATTCGGTAAGTGGACCATGATCGGACTCGTCTGGCTGTTGCTGTGTGAGCAGACGGGACAGGCAGAGGGTCTTGCGTCGAAAGCTCGGGCGGTTCCCGCTCACCAGGCTGAGCGACATCTGAAGAATATTCGCCAGCTGACAGTGGGCCGGCAGAATGCCGAAGCCTACTTTTCCTTCGGCGGGAACAAATTGATTTTCCAATCCACGAACAATTGGATGACAGATACATACGCGGCCACGCTCAAACCGGCCGATGTCGGGCTGGGTTGTTATCAGATGTACGTGATGGATCTGGACAGTGACACCGTTCGATTGGTGAGCACCGGCACGGGCGCCACGACGTGCGGATACTTTTTCCCGGGCGATCGCCGCGTGCTCTACTCGTCGACCCATGCGTCGGGGCCAAACTGTCCGCCGAAGCCGAAGCGGGACAGGGCCTACCGCTGGGCCTTGGACGACTATGATCTTTATGCGGTACGCATTGATGGTCAAGAGATGCAGCGGCTGACCTCCACCCCGGGCTACGATGCGGAAGCGACCGTGTCGCCGGACGGCAAGACGATCGTCTGGACGTCAGTCAAAGATGGGGACCTGGATCTCTATGCCATGAATCTCGATGGCTCGAAACCCCGGCGGTTGACGAACGAGATCGGCTACGATGGCGGAGCATTCTTTTCGCCGGACAGCAAGCATATCGTCTACAGGGCGTCGCATCCCACCGATCAGGCGGAGATTGACAAGTACAAGGACTTGCTCAAGCAGCGGCTGGTGGAGCCGGGGCAACTTGAAATTTTCGTGATGAATGCGGATGGAAGCGGCCAGCGACCGGTCACGTCGAACGGCGCCTCGAATTTTTCGCCGTTCTATTTCCCCGATGGCAAGAGGATCATTTTCTCATCGAATATTGAAACCAAGGGCGAAGGAGGCCGGCCAAGTTTTCATCTCTACGTGATCGGTGAGGACGGCCAAGGCCTCGAGCGGCTCACGTTCGACGGACAATTCAACAGTTTCCCCATGTTCTCGCCGGATGGCACCAGCCTGGTCTGGGTATCGGATCGCCAGGCCAAGACGCCTGGAGAGTTCAATGTTTTTCTCGCCGACTGGGTTCCCTAGCAGGATGCTGAAAAAGTGCACCAGCGGCGTTCTCGCCGCGCTTAGAGGCCTTAGAGGCTCAACGTACCGAAGCGTACGCCTCGCCTGTTCGCTTGCTGCGGCCTTGCTTGGGATAAGGCGCGTCCCTGGGCGAAGAGTCTGTCTTGGCAGACTCAGGGCGGGCGGGTGAAGTAGCCGCCAGGGTTTGGCGGGTGAGAAGTCTGGCGTTTTTGGTCATCCTGCTCACGTTGTTAATCGTTGAACGTGTAGACCGATTCTCATGGCTCTCCCGCAATTCGCAATTCGCAATTCGCAATTCCCGCCTGTTGCAGCCGTCCTCCTCTCCGTCTGTGCGCTCACCCTCGCGTTCGCGGGGTTGTTTGAGTGGGATGTGCCGCTGACCCGGTTCATCCGTTCCCTCAACGATTTCCACATGGACCACCTCGCAAATCCCTGGCTGGCTCAGTTCAGCAACATCGGTGATCGGCTCGGTAAGGGGGAGTCTTTGGTGATCCTGAGCCTCGTGCTGCTGGCGGTCGGGTATGGATTGAAACATCCGCAGTGGATAGACGCCGGCCGGCAGAGTCTCATCGCGCACGGTCTTGCTGCGTTGAGCGCCAACATTTTGAAACATGCCATTGGCCGCCCCCGCCCCAAGTTCATGCATGCCGGCAACCTCGAGTTCTCCCCAGCCGGAGGCAGCGGATGGGACTCGTTCCCGTCCGGGCATGCGGCGGCAGCGTTCGCGGTCGCAACTGTGCTGGCCACAAAGTTTCCGCGAGCGAGATGGCCCATTCTCGCCGCGGCAGTGGCCATTGCTGCCAGTCGGATCCTCCGCGGGTCTCACTATCTGACCGACGTGGCCGGAGGAGCGGCTCTCGGCTCTCTCATGGGAATGATTGCGGTCCATCCCTGGCGTGAATGGCGTTCATCAGCTGGAATGGCCGTCTGTCGGATGACGCCATTTGTTGTGACGACGCTCGCGTTCGTCTGGACGATCATGCATCTCCCGTCGGAGGCCTGGCCGTTTCAACAGCTCTTTTGGGGTGGCCTGTTGCTCACACTGGCGGGACTCGTGGGCCATGTCTTGTGGACTGTGCAGTCGTCATGGTGCCCGGCCTGGCTGTCCGGATCGCTGGCTCGTAGCCTCGTGGGACTAGGGTTAGGGATGACGACGGGCTCTCTGTTTGTCACGACCATCGTGCTGCTCGCCTGTGCTGCACATTGGTGGGATGGTCTCTCTGGTCAGATCGAGTCCATGGCGAAGGGTCATGTGGGGTTATGGGCGGCCATGGTGGAGGGTCTGTTCGTCGCGGCCATGCTGTTGGTGCTGGGGGCGAGCTATGCCCTGAAAGGTATCATGCCGATGTAGCAGGATGGTGAAAAAATCCGCCAGAGCTGCGAAGGGTGACGCGCGAGACTTGCGAGAAAGGCGCGATCCGAAGTTCGACGTTCGAAACTCTGAATACCTCGAACTTCGTACTTCGAACCCTCGCTGGTCCCGCCTGTCTCGCGCGGCTATCCATTCAATCAATGGCCGAGAGTGGTGGGCGGAGGTGGCGGGGTTGCGCCTTCTGGAATCATCACCATCGGCTGGTTGGCCAGCAGCACGTAGCCGTAGCGTTTGAGAATTGGGACTAGCCCGTTTGCTTCCGCCGGCAACTTCGATTGTGCACTCTCCGGCAATAGGATCATCACTCTCTTTGGCTCTATCAGGGCCGTCCGTATCCTATCCTCTTCCCCAATGGGTACGAAGAGCGTCTTGCGTTTCGCGTAAAATACGGACGACGGTCTCGTGGTGCCATAAGCAATGAATTGATCCTGGCGACTGAGGTTCAGTCCCGCGGCATAGGCGAGTTCCTGCGGAGGCGCGATCACATATCGATTGATGTGCGGAGTCGCGATCACGATGACGATCAGAACAAGACTGGCCAAGGTCGCCCCCGCCGCCCAGAACGCTCCTCCGCGCCGTTCGTCGTACAATCCAAGATATCCCACCAACGTCATCCCGAGTAACAACACAGTCGCGGCCAGATAGGGACTGCTGCCGAGATCCACCTGACCGGCCAACGGGAACTCCCGCACCATCTTGGAGGCATAGGTTGCGTAGAGCGTGGGGAGGCAGGCAAAGCCGACCGCCAAGAGATACCCCAGTCCCATCATGAGATGAATGGAACCTCGAATCCCTTTCGTTGTCGGATCTTGCAGGCACCGCGACCAGTACGAGGCTGTCAATAGGGCGGCGGCGGGAAACAATGGGCCAATGTAGTGGGGCAGGCGGGTCGAAGAGGCCGTGAAGAATACGAAGACGCCTACGACCCATAGGGCCGCAAAGAGTTCAAGTTCTCGACCCGGGGTAGAGGGTTGAGGGAGATCAGAGTGGGGTAGCGGGGCAGAGGGATAGCGGGATATTCCCCCGCTACTCCGCCAGTTTTTGAACGCGTGATAGAGCGGGACAGGCAGCAGCGCGCTCCAAGGGAAGAAGCCTAAGAGCAGGACCGGGAGATAGAAGAAGATGGTGCCCTGGTGTCCTTCCATCGGACTTAGGAATCGCCCGATCGTATTGGCCTTCGCGCCTGTGGCATAAGCGTCGCCATGCACGAGGAACATGGCCGCATACCACGGAGCGGCGAGCAGAATGAACAGCAGCAAGCCCGCAAGGGGAACCCCTTTCTGCCAATAGTCGCGCCACCGGCGCGTCCAGGTGAGGTAGAGTGCCGCTGCGATGATGGGCACAGCGAACCCGACCGGTCCCTTCGTCAGCGTGGCGAGAGCCATACCGATATAGAACGCCCAGATCCATCGGCGTACGCCGCCTTCTCCATGCAGTCCCAGCCAGAATCCGTACAGCGATGCCGTAGTGAAAAAAATCAAGACACTATCAGTCAGCGCCATGCGTCCGAGTCCAAGGATTTCCAGGTTGAGCAAGAGCATCAAGCCGCCGAAGAGTGCGACGGTTTGGTCGCGCTGGTGCACGAGAAACAGGTAGTGGATGAAGATCAAGCCCACGCCGAAGAGGGCTGAAGGGAATCGTGCGGCGAACTCGTTGACACCGAACAGGCGATACGACTGCTCCATCAACCAATAGATAAAGACCGGTTTCGCGATGCGCAGCTCACCGTTGAACGTCGGCGTCAGCCGATCCCCTGACTCGAACATTTCGCGCCCGGCTTCGGCGTTCCGTCCCTCATCACGGTCGGTCAACCCCATGTCGCCGAGCGCCAAGAAGAACAACAGTCCCGACAGCGCCAGGAGCGCGAGAAGGAGCAGTGCGTGGGGCGAACGGTCGGTAGTGGTCATAGAATCGTTTGGATCGTGTGGTGACCGCATAAGTTGAGAGTGCTGGATCTCAAAGAGTTATGTTCGTGGAGAGGAGGGGCTGGCCGGCTGGTTCGCGCGAGAGATCAGCATCAGGTTGCGAATATAGACGATAGACCCGATGCTCTGTCCTGCGATGAAGACGGGATCTCTTCGATAGATCGCATAGGCCAGCGTGATGAGCCCGCCGATCAGACTCATGTACCAAAACGAGATCGGGACCTGACTCTCTGCCTTCCGTTCAGAGGCAATCCATTGGATCACCCAGCGGCCGAAAAACAGTCCTTGGCCGAGAAATCCGATGGCGAGCCAGAGGGTTTCGATGCTCATGATGGAACCGTCATGCGCGACGGACGAGACACGCGCGAAGCGCGGGACGCGCAAGGTAGCCGATTCTCACGGTCCATGGAGTTTTGTTTGTCGCGCATCTCTCACTCTTCTCGCTCGTCCCGCCTGTCCGCGCATCACTTGTCTCGGAATGTATACCGCAGCACTCTGGTATGCATCCAGCGCACGGCGATCAGGTCGTACAGGCTTTTGAAGAGGCGGTTGCCTACGCCGTATTTCGACAAGCCGTGCGTGCGCGGGTAATGGCGCACCGGCACTTCGGTGACCGTGAAGCCGTGCATCAGCGCCAGCGCGGGGAAAAACCGATGCATGCCGTTGAAGAGTTGCAGCTTGTCCACGACGGCACGGCGGAAGATCTTCAGTGAGCAACCGGTATCGTGAACCCGATCGCCCGTGACCACGCTGCGCACTGCGTTGGCAATTCTCGATGACAGCGTTCGCACAAGGCTGTCATGCCGGTTTGTCCGCCACCCGCACACGAGGTCGAATGTTTTCACATGGGGAAGCAGTGTGCCGATATCAGCCGGGTCGTTCTGGAGGTCGCCGTCGATCGTGATGACCAGATCGCCGGTCGAGTGTTTGAATCCCGCGTCGAATGCCGATGATTGCCCGTAATTGCGGTCGAAATGAAAGACACGCACCCGTTGATAGTCCGCGGCCAGTCGATCGAGCACGTCTGAACTGCCGTCCATGCTGCCGTCATCGATGAATAGGATTTCGAAGGGAGCTGAGCGTGATTCGTCACAGGACTCCAATACCTTGAGCAATTGCCCTGTCAAGGGAACGAGATTGTCTCGCTCATCCTTGATGGGGACGATGACGGAAGCCCATGGATGGGATGGCACGGCCATGCGGGGTAGATATTCCAGACGCAGATGGGGAACTACACGCTCACTCGGGCATTCTACAGAATGCCCGAGCGAGCGTCAAACGGCGGACGTGATCAGTGATGGGTGAACAGTGATGACGAGGGATGATTTGGTCTTTCCTCATCACCCATCACGTCCCTCGCCACGATGGTGAAGCGCATCGTGCCCATCAGACTCATTTCGTTGACCTGTTCTCCCACGTGAATTTCGACTTTGTATCGGCCGGGTTTCCATGCGTCCTGTGGAGGGGAGAGCGTGAGATAGCCGCTTTCGTCTTCGAGCGCAATGCGCATGGCATCTTGTCCGATCACCACGGTGGGATCAAGACCGGCTACCGCTTCCGGGAAGCAACGTCCGAACACCTGGAACCCCTGATAATGCTGGTGAAGGTGGAACACAATGAAGACTGCCGGGGTATCGGGACTGAACCGGTCGGTCGGTTTCACCGGCACGATCTCGTGCGCACGGTGAAAGCCCAGTTCCTCGTCGAATCCTTCCGCCGTCGTAATGGTGCGGAACAGGCCTTGCGGCGGAGCGTCGAAGTCGTAGGGGGTGACGTCTTGGGGGCGGTTCTGAAAATCAGAGATGGGGGGATTCTTGGTGATCGGCAGCTCCGCCGCCAGGACTACCGGCAGTACCGACAGCGCGATGATAATGACCGCTGCGAATGCCCTTCGTCCCGCTCGTCTCGTGCCTTTCGCCATAGCGTCTTGGTACACCCACCGGCAGGGGCTGTCAAGGCAACGAACCCAAGGTGCTCCAGCCAGAGGTAAGGGGTGAGAGGTGCCGAAGAGCCGGTTGCAGCTGTTTTCCGCCATCTGCTAGAATCCGCGCTCCTTGAAGCTGGAAGCGAGACGGGCGGGACGAGCGAGACGCGATGGTTCGAGATCCGAAGTTCGAGGTTTTTGGAACTTCGAACCCCGCACGTCGAACTTCGGATCGCGCCTCTCTCGCACGTCTCGCTCACTCGTTGGCCCTGACCAGGATGTTGTGATGTTGCAGGACGCAGACGCCTTACCCCAGCTCATCGGCGACTATAAGCCGGTCGATCAGTGGCAAGTCCACATCAATACGTTCTTCTACCGCTTCCGGGGCGATCAGATCCGCAGCTTCTACCAAACATTTGCCTCAGCCGACTACCGGCTTGCCCATGCGCTCGCGGCGGACTATTTCGAAAAAGTCGTGAAACGTGAGAAGTCACGGGGTAAAGGGGTAATGGGACAGCGGGGTAGCACAGAATCCGGTTCCACCGATACTCTGGCTACC
>VBOL01000263.1 GCA_005887945.1 Nitrospirota bacterium | reverse complement strand
CAGAGACAACGCGGTCGCCTCAGGTACGGCATCGCGCAAGGTTTGAGAGAGCAAAAGCGCACGCTTTTCCAATTCGATGCCTTCGGTCAGCCGCTCATCCTCACCACCCTCACCAGCTATTTGAGCAAGCCAGCGCCGAAGCAGAGCTTCGATCGTCATATTCCGTTCGACTTCAGCCGGATGAAGGCCCTCGTCTCAGGCCACCCGCTTGGAGAGAGGAACTAGCAAGCTTGGAGGGAGAATCATAAGCAGCCACGATAGCCGGCGCGCACAGACTGGGCTTTCCGTCTCTTGATGGCGGTGTGCTCGATTCCCTTCGGTAATCAGGGCCGGACGTCGTGGGTCACGGATCCCTTCGTGGGATCCGGCAGCCGGATCAGGTAGCGACCTTTTGTGCCGGCCGTCACCAGCACCTGTCCCTGTCGGCTCAGCCGATCGATTTCGAGAAAGACCTGGCTCCAGGACAGGTCGGAGAGACTGTTCGTCAACGTATCCAGATCGCACCCCTGCGTGCGTTGTACTTCGCCGAGAATGCGATCAGTCACGAGTTCAAGCGAAGCCATGATTAGACCATCCCTCCCACGTTTGGACGCTCACGGGAAACTCCGGCACGACCTCCTTCCGTTTACGGCTCTCTTCCCGATCCGGGATAGACAATGCCGAACTCCTCGTCCGGCATGGCTCGTTGCGAAAGCACGGCCAATTCCTCGGCCGCATCGTCCCCCAGCCCATAGGCACGACTCGCCAGCATGGTGAGAAACACTCCCATCTCCCGCTTGGCGCCCCACCGATCCCCCAGGCTGATGGCACCACGGATGCGGTCCAGTTCCTGCGCGTAGGGAGCGAAATCGTACGCAGGATATTTCTTCGTGAAGTACGTCGTGAGCCTGTTTTCAAGGTCATCCAGCCAGGTGACCGGCGGAGCGAGACGTTCGGTGGGCGCAGCGCTAGCCAGAAGAAAGGTCGGAGTCTCACCGGCCTGAAGGGGATTCGGTGCAAGCACGGAGAAGACAAGAGGCACAAGGACCAGTGCCAAGAAGGGAAGGAGCACTTGGCGGCTGACAGTCACCATGAGGACCCTCGTTCCAAAGGATCCGCATCCTGGCGTGGATGCTCTACGATAAAGAACCCGGCGTAGAAGTGAAGGGGACTGCGGCGAGAACCGGCGCGCAGGATGACGGGCAGGAGCGTGCGGAACAGGCAGCAGCCACCGTCACTGGAACGTCAGGCGATTATGCTACGCCGATAGAGAGGCTTGGTCAACCGTCCCTCGACGGGCGAAGGAAGCCAGGTTGAGGGAATAGGGAGCCACCAGACCATCCTTCTTACTCACAGAACGCGCACGATAAAAAGGATGGGAAGGACACCCACGTTGGTCCTGTGCTCCCGGAACAGAGGAGGGGATGGAGCCTAATGATCTTCTGGGCTCGCGCAACGCGCGGCCTCAGAAGGCCCTCGTTGGACGCGCGCAGTGGAAGATCAATCAGCCCCCATCCCTGAAGAAAGAACGAGCGAGCTTGGAGGGATCATCTGCAACCTCGTTCGACGGCCGCACGTAGACCAACATGAATGCCCTTCCCAGAGAGGAAAAACAAGCAACCTTGGATGGATTAATTAGATCGATGGTGGTCGCTCGATGTACGCAATGGAGACCACACCAGCCGCCTCGCTGGATACGGATAAAGACTAGGGAAATCGCACTGTCGATGCGCGCAGTGAAGGGAGAGATCCAGACCACCCATTGAGGGGACCAGAAAACGGAGACATTCTCATTTTCTGATCGCCTCGCCCGCGTGTAGGGTTATAAGTTCGTCTCTTCCCGCCTCCGATCAATGGGCAACCACTCCACCGCGCAGGTTCCCTCTCTCTAGCTTCTGACAATTGGATCCGGACTCGCTCTGGGCAACCCCCCTGGTATCGGCGAATTCATGGGGGATAGTATATAGACAGCTGCACCGTTCGACACGCCCCTCCAAGGAGGATCTCTCCTGCGCCGAACACCTGATGTTGCCGTCACCCTCTTTCATGTGCTCAAGCCCATGCCCCGGGAGTTGTTGGAGCATGGCGGATCGGAGAATCCTGCCGCCGAGACAGAATTGAGCATGCAGTTGCGCAATGAGCAGGAAGCCTGGATTCGGAAGGAACGGGAATCCGAGTGCCATATCCTGAGAAAGGCGTGCGAGACGATGACACAATCCGGATTCGACACGAGCCACGTGGCGATGAAGTTCGGCCATGAGGACGATGTTGCCAGAAATATTCTCGAAGAGGCGCGCAGCGGACATCACGAAACCATCGTAGTGGGGCGGCATGGGACGTCCCGGATCAAACGGATCTTCGGCGGCGGCGTGACCGATCAATTACTGCGCGACGCAAAGGGCTTTGCGATCTGGGTGGTGGAATGAAATGGGCAACGCCTCTCTCATTGAACATTGCGGAGCCTCGCCCGCGCGCGTGCTTGAGAGGAGAGCCATGAGGCGATTTCACTCGCCTTGGGCGTCTCGGATGCGGAGGCGTCTGCGCCGAGCGTGATGTGAACGGAATTCTCTGGGAGCGCGTTCCGGCCGGTCAGCAGGCGGAGGAGATTTCACAGACCTGGCCCTCGATGAACTACCAACCGACGTCATGTGGCTCGATTCTTGTTCGGGGAGAAACAAAAGTGTCGGCAACTGTCTCAGGCTTCCGCTGCTCGCAGGACCATAGGCCATTCCGTTGGGTTTGCATACCGTGCTCATGAGACGGCTTTAGATGTTAAGCCCATTGCTGACGGAGCAAGGTCAAAACGGCTGCCAACGGGCAGTCGGAACTCTTGTAGAATACGATTGACCCAACCGTGAAACGGTACGATTTCATAGGACCGTATCTCGAGATACCCGTTGCCGGCTTGTACGAGGAGTCTCCCCGATTGCTTTGCCATGATTTCCCCAGGAACTCTCCCTGACGGAGGTCCCTCTTGAGGTCGCGCATCGTAAATCCTGATGGTTGTGCCATTTAGACATGCTGCGAGAGGTTCATATGGTTGTAACGCGCGCCACAGATTTGCAATTTGTCTTGCAGACCCATTCCAATCAAGGGTGGTGTCGGCTGCCTTTATCTTTCCAAAATAGCTACGTTCCGCGATATTTTGTGGCCTGGGGTCTATTGTTCCTTGCGCCATGGCATTGACGGCTTCTGTCAGGAGCGCAGCAGCTGCATGGTGTTGCCGCTGCATCAATTGCCCAGCATTCTCGTTCTCTCCGATCATCAGTTCTTGTTGGGCGACAATATCCCCTGCATCAATCTTTTCCGTCATCACATGAACGGTAACCCCTGCAACCGATTCCCCATTCTTGAGCATCCAAAATGCCGGATGTGGTCCTCCATAACGAGGGAGCAGCGAGGGGTGACAGTTTAAGATTCCCAACCGAGGAGTTTGGAGAATTGCCGTCTTTAAAATCTGAGAGAAGAAATAGACCACGATAAGATCAACGTTCAAGCGCTTCACATGTTCAACAAAAGTGGGAGAGTTAACGTTGGGGGAGGTGATGCGTAGGATCTTTTCCTTATTAAGCCATCTCCAGGCACCGAATCTAGGTTTAATTGTCCGTATCGGTTTGGGTAGGCACAAAATAGCTTTAATGGTGGTCCTGACCGCATGACAAAGGCCGCCACACTTTGGGTCTCGCTTCCACCTAGGACGAACCCAGGCGACAATATCATGCCCGCAAGCTTTCAATTGCCGGCCAAAATCCCAGTCGTCAATCTCCGAAAGGACCAAGAGACGTAGCTTGGGTACGTTAGAGACCGCTTCCATGGAGGGGTGGGGGCTCATAGCTTTTCACACCGACGTAAACCGGATCAGCTACCTTACCACTGGTGGGTTTAGGCAATTCCGACAATACGTCAACAAACTTCGGCACCATATAAATAATAACGTAATAACGCGGAGTTCTTTGTTACATTTGTTACAAAGGGCAACCTACTCCTCGAAACTCGCTGTTATCCCAACTCGGCAAACCACAAAGGCGTTGCTTACTTGTCCCAGCATCTCATCCAGCAAACCCACGACTACAGCTCTCAGTATTTTCCCACTAAATATAGAGTTTCTTCAACCTCTTATGGGTT
>VBOL01000262.1 GCA_005887945.1 Nitrospirota bacterium | reverse complement strand
GATACGGACATCGACCTTCGTCGATGTCGTGCTGCCGACACGGCGGACTTCGTGATCTTGCATCACCCGCAACAACTTCACTTGCACGGCCTGCCCCAACTCGCCGATCTCATCGAGAAACAACGTCCCCCCGTTTGCGGATTCAAAGAGGCCGACTTTGTTTCCCACCGCGCCGGTAAAGGCTCCCTTCTCATACCCGAACATTTCCGACTCCAGCAGGGTATCCGGCAAGGCCCCACAATTCACCGGAATGAACGGCTTGTCCCGACGAGGCCCATTCGCATGGATCGCCCGCGCAATCAGCTCCTTGCCGGTCCCGCTTTCCCCTTGCAGGAGCACCGTGCTCTTGCTCTCGGTCACGCGCGCCACCAGCTTATACACTTCCAGCATGGCGGGACTGCTCCCCACTAGCGGAGACCATTCATCTTTGCTCTTCAACTCTTCGCGAAATCGAGCATTCTCTCGGATGAGTCGGGAGTGATCGAGACTCCGCTTGACCACCAGCTTGATATCCTCTTTCTTAAACGGCTTGGCGAGATAGTCGTAGGCTCCTTGTTTGATCGCTTCGATCGCACCTTCCAGGGACCCGAACGAGGTCAGCACCACAACCGCTGTGTCAGGGCTCATGCGTTTAAATTCGCGCAAGACTGTGAGCCCATCGACCGCACCCATGCGAATATCTGTCAGCACCAGATCCACTCGCCCCTGGCGTCCACGAGCAATAACCTCTTCTCCATTGGCGAAGGCTTCAACGGCGTAGCCTTCCTTCTTTAAGGCCTCAGCCAAGAGATCGCGCGCGACCGCATCGTCGTCGACTACGAGAATATTCGCTGGTTGCATCAGTCCCTCTCTGTCACGCGCGTCGGCTCGGTCTTCAATCCAGGTAAGGTCACGGTAACAGTTGTGCCGCGCCCAGTCTCGCTCTCGAGCAAAAGACTGCCTCCATGGGCCAGGACCGTTTCGCGGCTCAAGAATAGCCCTAATCCGGTGCCCTTGCCAACCGCCTTGGTCGTAAAAAATGGTTCAAAGGCTTTCTGCACATCGGCTTCGGGCATGCCGCATCCCGTATCCCGCACCGCGACCGTGACCACCAGAGGTGACATCGTGTCGGCCACCCGACGGCCGCGGTCGAGCTCCTCGGACGAGGCCGCACGGGATCCTACTAACATGCTCACCGCTCCATGCGGTGGGGTGGCGGCTAAAGCATTGGCTAATACATTGACCAACACTTGATGCATCTTTTCCATATCGGCCCAAACGAGCGGGAGGTTCCCGGGAATCTCGACCGTCATGGCAATCTCTTTCGCATGGAAGGCCGGTTCCATGAGCACGGCCGCCTGGCTGATCACCTGTTCCACGGGCAACCATGTCGGTTCAGGCTGGCGCTGTCTGGTTGAGGACAGCAAATCCTGAATGATCCGAACCACCCGTGTGAGCTGCTCATCGATCACCGCCACCCGCTTCTTCATCTCAGGCGTGACGCCCGGGTCTTCAGCCAGTGCTTGCACGTGCCAGGCAATCGAGTGCAGCGGCGTGCCGACCTCATGCGCCACAGAAGCTACCAGTTGCCCCACCGCGGCTAAGCGTTCCGAGCGATTCAGCTGGTCTTTCGCATCGACCAGCTGCGTATTGGCGCGCAGGAGATTTTCTGTCTCCTGGGCGAGCGCTGCACGCGCCGCCTCCTCTCTCGTCTTGCGCTCTTCCCAAGTCATGCCGATATAAGCCACGACCAGGAGCACTCCTGCGACCACACTGCGATTGATCACCGCCGCCTGAAACCGCCCCGGTTTGGTCGGTTGCATCAACCCCAAATAGGTCGCCACGATACAGGCCACCACCGTTACGAGCATCAGGCTGCGACTGCGCACCGTCGCAACCAAGAGAATCGGCAATACAAAACCGTACGCCCCGACAACATTCACGGGGGCGGCCATTTCGAGCGCGACGATCGCCACGAACACCGCCCCCGCGATCGCCAGCACAATGCGATTTTGCTTCAACATGGTATTGGGAGACTAGCAGGGTGCTGAAAAAATCCGCCAGCGCCACAGACCGTCGCAGATGAAGCGCCAGACATGCGCGAACCCTCGCCTGTCCCGCCCGTCTCGCTCAGCTATTCTGCGGGAGCGTTCTCCTGTTGTCCGACACCTACACACCATCGAATTTCCGGGGGGCCGACGCTAGTTTTTTTCGCAGCCTGATAGGAGGGTCTTACCCTAGCGGCCGGGTCGAACGCAAGACTGCCCCAAGTTGGAGCAGACGTTCATCACACAACATCTCATCCACACGAACCGCATACTTACGGGTCCAGTTCGGATGACTGTCGACCGTCCCAGGAAGATTGGTTTGCGAAGGTTCGCCCAAGCCGTCTTCGAGATTCGCCAACATGATACAAGACGGCGTGCGAGCCAGGTAGATATGAATCGCTTGGCAGAGTTCGGTCGTCATGGCGGGCGCGGTGGCCAGGTCCTCAGTCACGCCAGTTGGCAGGAGGCTTTCTCGCTTAAGAGCACTGAGGATGCCTGCCTTGTCGCGCTGGCGCTCCTCCCAGGTCTGACGGAGCGCCGCATCATCTGTAAAGGCGCCTACTCTTGCCCGTACTTGTAAGTCCTCGCCGGACCAAAACCCAGTGAGCGTCGGCAAGTCGTGCGTCGTGGCCACAGCCAACGATTGCGCGGGATAGTCGCCAGGCGACTTCATTGCGCCGTCTGCACCGCGCTCGAAGTAGAAGACACGATACGACAGCACTCTCGCCTTCGCCAACTGATCTCTGACCCCATCGGGGACCGTGCCGAGGTCTTCTCCAATTACTAGGGTTTTGGATCGAACGCTCTCCAATGCCACGATCGCCAACAAGTCTTCAAAGGGGTACTGCACATACGTGCCCTCGGGCGCAGGTCTCCCGCGCGGAATCCAGAAGAGACGGCAGAACGCCATCACATGGTCCAGCCGGATGGCCCCGCTGGATCGGAAATTGTTGCGCAGCAGCTGGATCATCAGCTCATAGCCGCTGGCGCGCAACGCGTGAGGGTTGATCGGAGGCAAGCCCCAATTCTGTCCCTCTGGCGCAAACGCGTCCGGCGGGGCGCCACAATCGGCTCCGAGCGCCAGCACCGATTGATAGATCCAGGCTTCGGCCCCATTCCGATCGGCACCAAGAGCCACGTCATGATACAGCCCGATCGGCATCGCCAGCTGCTCGGCAGTCCGTCGGACCTCGTTCAGCTGTTCGCTCGCTACCCACTGAATGTATTGAAAGAAGCGAATGCGCTTCCGGTGCCGTTTTGCATATTCACGAACCGGTTGGCCAGGCGTCAGGAATTGTTTGGGCCAATCGTGCCAGGTGGCCGACTTAGATTGAATCAGCCGGCGTTCTTCCTCCAACGTCTGGAACGTGGCATACACCTCGAGCGGCGTGCCCTCAGACTGGATAAACCGCTCTAAGAGCCAGGCGCGTGCCGTCTTCGGTTGGAGATTTGGCTCCTCTCCGCTGTAGGCCTCTGTAAGGAATTTGCGGTAGGCCAAATCGAGCATGGTGCGCTTGGCCGTTGCGATGGCGTCGTAGTCCACCTGCCGGCTCACTCGCAACGCCTGGAGCTTGGCTTGAAACTCGGGAGCACGGAACTGTTGCTGCGCCTTCTCCGACCCATAAAATTCTGGCAGCCGCTCGAGATCGATATAGAGCTCATTGAGATACAGTCGGCTGTACGGCGCATAGGGGCTGATGTGATACGGTGCGGTATTCCGCAGTGCGTGCAGCGGATTGAGCCCGATGACTCCAGCGCCGAGCTCCTTCCCGGCCCACTCCACAATCCGGCCGAGATCGGTGAAGTCTCCGCACCCCCAATTACGATCGGAGGACAACGAATAGAGTTGCAAGGCCAGTCCCCACAGCCGTTGGTTCCCCTCGATCGACGGTGGGACATAGCACTGGTGTGGCGCCACGATGACACGCATCGTCCCCACGACCCCTCCGACCAAGCCCTCGGCCCGCATCGTCAAACTGTAGTACCCGAGCAAGAGACCATGCGGGGCAGGTATCTCGACACGCACATGCCGTCGACTATTGAGAAAACGGATCTCCACAGCGGAAAGCCCAGGCCCTGCCTGCCCTTCCTGCACCACTGCATCCGCTTCGTCGCGGATCTGCCACTCCACCGCGACGGACCCTTCTTGCCCGTCCTCGAGCGCCAGACAACAAGACACGGGAGGTCCCGTCTCGCCGTCACGCAGGATCCTCACCGGATCGCAGGGACGTTGCCAGGGCGCCTCATCCCATTCTCGCAGTGCATGTGTCAGCGATGCGGTCGAATCAACAGTAAAGCCCATGGCAGTCAGAATGGCTCGCCGAGTGTCATCCGAGGTGAGGTGAAGAGTGCCTGCGATATCGTGATAGTCAGCCGCGATGCCGGCACGTTCAGCGAGTCTGGCAAGAAGGGCCTGTTCCGTCTGGTCCTGCATGAACGAGAGTCTGCGTGAAGAACCGCCGGCATGTCAAGCTATCCTATTGTTCTTAAAGATGAATTCTATATAATCTTCTTAATTATGTCCCCCGACCTCAGCCACACTCGATTTGGACCAGCTCCTGGGCCTATGAAGGCTGGCAAGGCTTGGTCTATCAACGGCCCTATCCGAAGAGCCGATTCAGCCAAGACACGCTAGCAGAATATGCCGGCTACGCCGTAGACGGAGTACCGTTATTTCCCACCGTCGGAATCGATCATTCTTTCTACCAACCAGCCAGCACCAGGCAATTGGCACACTACGCCGAGCAAGTGCCCGAGCACTTTCGCTTCTGCTCAAAAGTCTGGGAAGAAAACACCATCCCGGCCTGTCCGAATCTTCCCCGTTACGGAGCCAAAGCCGGGAAACCCAACCCACGACTTCTTGATACCGGCGCGTTTCGGGACTTGGTCTGGGCGCCGGCACCCCGCACGCAGGCTCCATCGGCGCGCCTGCAAGCCGTTCTGACAAACCTGACCGGCTGCCTGCGCTTCGTGAACGCTCGGCGGAGCCGTGGACCGATGTGCAGCGGCGACGCGCCATCCTCACGCGCGCCACATGCATGTTGCACCCGCTGATCCACCGGCGCTTGTGATTGCGTATTTTGACATCACCTGACAGGCTGACTCCTTGTTTGGGTTCATTGACTCCCTCATTTCATTTTGTTAGCCTCAAGCCCCACCGCGTTGCTACCGATATAGAAGACGAGAAGAGTCTGGCAGCATCTTTGGCATCTAGATCCCGAAAGGAGTTCCGATGGCTAGCTCAACCGCCTCCCCCGAATTGCTTGTTGAACTACAGAACAAGGCCACGCAGCTCCGGATCGAGAGCGTTCGTGCAACGACTGAAGCCGGGAGCGGGCATCCGTCCAGCTGCTGTTCCGCTGCGGACATCGTCGCAGCCTTGTTCTTCTCCGTCATGCGATACGATCCCCAAAATCCTAAAGCCCTCAATAGCGATCGGTTTGTGTTGTCAAAAGGCCATGCCGCCCCACTGCTATACGCGGCCTGGGCGGAAGCAGGTCTCTTCCCGAAAAGTGATCTCTTGAAGTTACGCACGTTGACCTCAGATCTGGAAGGGCACCCGACCCCGCGCTTGTCGTTTGTCGATATGGCAACTGGTTCGTTGGGGCAAGGTCTTCCAGTCGGCATCGGCATCGCCCTAAATGCAAAATTCGTCGACAAACTGGATCACCGAACGTACGTCTTGATGGGCGATGGAGAATCCGTCGAGGGATCCGTATGGGAGGCGGCTGAAGTCGCCCGCTATCATGGTTTGGATAACCTCTGTGCCATTGTCGATGTCAATCGACTCGGTCAAAGCGATCCCACCATA
>VBOL01000261.1 GCA_005887945.1 Nitrospirota bacterium | reverse complement strand
GGGCCAGTTGCAGCGGGGATATCAGGCGTCAAAGCGTCAGCGCCAGCTGGTGGACTATGACGATTTGCTGGTGTTGCTGCGGCGACTCATGATGGAGGACGAAGCGATCCGTCGAACCATCTCGTCTCTGTATCGATACATACTGGTGGATGAGTATCAGGACACCAATCGCTTGCAGGCGGATGTCGTCCGGTATCTCGCATCCACCCATCAGAACGTGATGGTCGTCGGTGACGACGCGCAATCGATCTATGCGTTCCGTGGCGCGACGTTCAAGAACATCATGGAGTTTCCATCGCTCTTTCCCGGCGCCACCATCTATAAGCTAGAAGAAAACTACCGAAGCACGCAGCCGATTCTGAACCTTGCGAACAGCATCATCGAGGTGGCGGCAGAAAAGTACACGAAGCATCTTTTTACGCGCCGGCTTGATGGGCCCTTGCCCGCGCTCGTCGAGGCGGTAGGAGAGAATGCCCAGTCGCGGTTCATTGCGCAGAAAATTTTGGAGCTGCGCGAGGAAGGCGTTCCGCTCGACGAGATGGCGGTGCTGTTTCGATCCAGCTTCCACTCCTTCGATCTTGAAATTGTCCTGTCGCGTGCCGGGTTACCGTTTGTCAAGCGAGGCGGGATGAAGTTCATCGAAACAGCGCACGTGAAGGATCTACTGGCGCATTTGCGGGTCGTGGCGAACCCTCTGGATACCGTTAGCTGGCATCGGGCGTTGATGCTGGTCGAGGGCGTGGGACCAAAGAAGGCTCAGGATCTGTTGGCGGCGATCGTGAAGGCCGACAATCCGTATCGTGTTCTGCGCGAGGTGTCGGGCAAGTCGGGAAAAGGACTCAAGGACCTCGCGCTCACACTCGAGAGTCTGTCCGGTTCAGAGGATATGCGTCCTGCTGAGCAAGTGAATCATATCTATGAGTACTATCTGCCTATCTTGAAGGCACAGTACGACGACTATCCGAAACGGACCAGGGACCTCGAACATCTCCACACCATCGCCGAAGGATATCCTGACCTCGATCAGTTTCTGGCGGATCTCGCACTGGAGCCGCCTGATGGCAGCGCGACCGATGTGGGCTCTCCCGACCAAGACGATGAACGGCTGGTGTTGTCTACTATCCATTCGGCAAAAGGGTTGGAGTGGCAATGTGTGTTCGTCGTTTGGATCGTGGATGGCCGGTTCCCGTCCGTGTACTCGTTCCTGACCGATGAGGACTTGGAAGAAGAGCGGCGACTTTTTTATGTGGCCGTTACACGGGCGAAGCAGCATCTCTTCCTTACCTATCCGATCAATGTTTTCGACAAGGGCAGCGGCATGCTGCTCTCGAAGCCGACTCGATTCCTCGACCACGTTTCCCCCGCAATGTTTGAAGCTTTGGCGCTGGTCGAAGAGGGAGGGCACTCCGACTGGTACCCTCACGACGATCGGTACGTGTAACCAGCCGCTTGTCCATACTTCGCGCTCTGTGGTTGAATCACCCCATGCGATGTGCCGCGGTTCGGATCCTCGGAGTTGCGCTGGTGGCGTTCGGCCTCTTGTCGGCGCCGACTGCGGGGGTAGGTGAGGACCGCCCGACGTCTACCGAGCGGATGTGGCGGCAGTTGATTAGTGAGGCTCATACGCTGGGCCTCCCGACGAAGTTCCTCAAGGCTGTCCCACCGAGCTTCGTTCAGTTTGAGTTTGACGAGTTGCACAGCTATGCCGCCGAATATCATCTCGGGGAGCATCGGATGGTGCTCAATCGTGCGCTGTCCTTTAATGGAGCCGGAGCGACATTGCGTCCGCTCCGGCAACTCACCCATGCCGAGATTGAAACGCTCTATCACGAACTATTCCACGCCTATATCGACTACCTGGTGACGGCGGCTGAGGCATCGCCCGAGGTTGCGTCGGATCCAGTGCTCGCATTTGCGAGAGTGCAGCAGGGCTGTCACTATGGAGCGGTGTTGATCACACCGCTGGTGCAGAGGAAGGATGAAACTGAGGAGCGGTTTCTTACCGAACGTGAATCCTGGGAAGCCCTCAACGAAACATGGGCCGTGTTTGTCGGGTGGATTGTGTGGAACCAGTTAGAATTGACCAGCAGCGCAGGACGATCGATTCAGAAATCAGGGAAGAGTCAGGATGAATGGGTGAGTCGTCTCAGGAGTGCCGATCGAGAAGGAATTCTCCGTGGGTATTACGAACCGGAAGATTCTGGTGAGCGGGCCGTCGCTCGAAAACGGTACTTGGCCCCTGCATCGCGTTTGTCGGAACAGGAAGTAGCGGTACTTATGAATAATGTCATTGAGTTTTCCCCAACCCTCCTAGGCCGTGCGAGGGGGGTACTTTCTGGTTCAGGGCAGGGGGTTGCACGATACGGTCAGTGCGGATAGAAAAGGACGTATCTCCATAAGCCCATGAAATGTCAGCGAGGTGCTCATGGGAAGTGAGCGTGGTGTAGCGTGTAGCAATACGGTATCGAGAAAGGTAAATATGAAAAAGAGGGGACCTGGCAGGATGGCGCCAGGAAAATTCTTGCGGAAAGGTCGTATCCGAGAATAAACAAGATAATTCTGCTTTTGGGCCTTGACTTCACCAGACTTCATCAATAGAATCGAGCATTTCCTAATCAAGGCTGTGTCCCCAGCTCCCCACGTTCATCCTTATTTATAAGGAGTGGTGAGCTGTGTGTGGACCCGCTTGCTCATCTTTTTTCATCATGCAGATGAAGAAGACAATCATAATCGAGCGTGTAGCAGGCTGCGGAAAAACTATTGTGGCACGGTGGAAATTCAATGGTTCGCACGTCGAGGACAACAGGAGAACACCGCGCAGGATGCTCAAAAAGGCCGTCCAGCAAGGCAGCAGTGAGCGAAGAGGCAAAGGCGTACGCTTCGGTACGTTGAGCTTCTGAGCGAAGCGAGAACGCCGCTGGCGGACTTTTTCGGCATCCTGCGAGATTTGTTGTGTCGTGTGCAGGAGTTTCGGGCAGGTACCCAAGTGGCCAAAGGGGGCAGACTGTAAATCTGTTGCCATCGGCTTCCAAGGTTCGAATCCTTGCCTGCCCACCACATCAGGCTTGTACAACCTGGGAGTCTAAGGCTTGAGCGAGTGCAAGATTGGAATTGTGCGCTGCAGGGTGTGGAAAGAAAATGGGCGGGCGTAGCTCAGTGGTAGAGTTCCAGCCTTCCAAGCTGGCTGTCGTGGGTTCAAATCCCATCGCCCGCTCCAAAGGAAGACGTGAGGCGTTAGGCGTAAAACGTGAAAAGTCAAGGTAGTAGCCTCGATCAGTGGTTCGGAGTGTCGTTTCACTTTTTACGATTCACGTTTCACGCAGAGGAACGCCCACGTAGCTCAGTTGGTAGAGCACGTCCTTGGTAAGGACGAGGTCACGCGTTCGATCCGCGTCGTGGGCTCCAAGCAGAACTTACTCGATCCGCGCCCTCATTAATCGAGCGCGACGGGATAGGGCTTCTGGAGATTTTAGAAAGGGAGCAAGGTATGGCGAAGGCGAAATATGAGCGGCGGAAGCCGCACGTGAATATCGGGACGATCGGGCACGTGGACCACGGCAAGACGACGTTGACCGCGGCCTTGACCAAGGTCAGTGCGGAGAAGGGCCTGGCGAAGTTCATCTCCTATGACGAAGTGGCGAAGGCCAGCGAAAGCCAGGGCCGGCGCGATGCCACCAAGATTATGACCATTGCCATCAGTCACGTGGAATACGAAACGGCCACGCGCCACTACGCCCACGTGGACTGCCCGGGCCACGCCGATTACGTCAAGAACATGATCACCGGAGCCGCGCAGATGGACGGCGCCATTCTGGTCGTGAGCGCGGCGGACGGGCCCATGCCCCAGACGCGGGAGCATATCCTCTTGGCCCGGCAGGTCGGGGTGCCCTACATCGTCGTGTTCCTGAACAAGGCCGATAAGATCGATGACAAGGAGCTCTTGGAGTTGGTCGAACTCGAAGTGCGCGAGCTCTTGACCAAGTACGGCTTCCCGGGCGAGAAGACCCCCATCATTCACGGGTCCGCCTTGAAGGCAATGGAAGGGGATCAGGGGCCGCTCGGGGTGCCGTCCATTCTGCAGCTCCTCGAGGCGGTCGACACCTACATCCCGACGCCGCAACGCCCCATCGACAAACCGTTTCTGATGCCGATTGAAGACGTGTTTACCATCAGCGGCCGTGGGACCGTCGTGACCGGCCGCGTCGAGCGGGGGATCGTCAAGGTGGGGGACGAAATCGAGGTCGTGGGTTTGCGGCCGAACCAGGCCACTGTGGTGACCGGCGTCGAGATGTTTCGGAAGGTGCTCGATGAAGGGCAGGCGGGCGATAACGTGGGCGTGCTGCTGCGCGGGACGAAGAAGGAAGAGGTGGAGCGCGGGATGGTGCTGGCGAAGCCGAAGAGCATCACGCCGCATACGAAGTTCAAGGCGGAGATCTATGTGTTGGCCAAAGAAGAAGGGGGGCGGCATACGCCGTTCTTCAATGGCTACCGGCCGCAGTTCTACTTCCGGACGACCGATGTGACGGGGGTGATGGCGTTGAATCCGGGGGTGGAGATGGTCATGCCGGGGGACAATGTGAGTGTCACGGGCGAGCTGATTAGCCCCATCGCGATGGATCAAGGGTTGCGGTTCGCGGTGCGCGAGGGCGGCAAGACCGTCGGCTCCGGCGTCGTCACCGAAATTCTGGCGTAAACCTGACTGCTGTCGCATGACAGCATGGGAGTATCGAGATGCGAGAGATCATTGATTTGGCATGCACGATCTGCAAGCAACGAAACTATTCCACCATGAAGAATAAGAAGAACGATCCGGATCGGCTGGAGCGGAATAAGTTCTGCAAGTTCTGCCGGAAACACATTGCCCATAAAGAAGTGAAGTAAGTTGGGTGCCGGCCACTGGCTGGGTTGCCAGCCGTCGTAGGGGCATGGTGTCAATGGTAGCACATCGGTCTCCAAAACCGAGAGTCTGGGTTCAAATCCTAGTGCCCCTGCCAATCGCTGCGTAGTGGATGGGTCAAGCTCAACACGGGCGGCTGGATTGAGAGCAGGTCGGTAGCAGAGCGGGGAGGTTGGACGAGGTGAGGAGAGGCGCGTTCTCTCTCTATCAAGAGCGAAGGTGAGGTGCGTATGTTCAGGAAGTTTACGGATTCTATTCGAGAGTTCTTCAGTGATGTACGCGGGGAGTTGAAAAAAGTGTCGTTTCCGACTCGGGCCGAAACGGTCGGGTCCACGACGGTGGTCATTGTCTTTTGCATCATCATGTCCCTGTATCTGTCGTTCGTCGACTCAGTTCTCGTATGGGCAGTGAGCAAGATTCTGTGAGTCAGGTATCCGGAAGTGAGAGTCGCCGTGTGGCGCATATCAACCAATGATCCGAGGGCAGGGCATGGCAAAGAATTGGTACGTCATTCATACTTACGCAGGCTTTGAGGGGCGGGTGAAGACCAGTTTGCTCGAACGGGCCACTCAAATGGGATTGGTCGAAAAGCTGGGACAGGTGCTCGTGCCGACGGAGGATGTGATTGAGATCAAGGATGGCAAGCGCAGAACGTCTCGACGGAAGTTTTTCCCTGGGTATGTGATTGTGGAATTGGAGTCCCCGCTCATCGATGAAACCTTGCAGATGATCAAAGAGACGCCGAAGGTCACGGGATTTGTCGGCGCTGGTGCGCAGCCTACACCTTTGTCGACGGACGAGGTAGAGTCGCTATTAAAGCAGGTTGATGTGGGAGCATCCGGGCCACGCGAACAGGTCAAATTCATCAAGACGGATAATGTGCGGATTATTGATGGTCCGTTTCTCGGATTTAATGGTGTCGTGGACGAGGTGGCTCAGGACCATGGCCGGCTTAAAGTACTGGTCAGTATTTTTGGGCGCTCCACTCCGGTGGAGCTTGGGTTTTTGCAAGTGGAGCGGATTTAACCTCCGAAATGGTCGAACGCGCGTAGGAGTGTAGGACATGGCCAAGGAAGTATCGGCACAGATTAAGTTGCAGATTCCAGCTGGGAAAGCAAACCCTGCTCCCCCGGTCGGGCCGTCGTTGGGTCAGCACGGCGTCAACATCATGGAATTTTGCAAACAGTTCAACGCGAAAACACAAAAAGAGGGTGATAGCATCATCCCGGTGGTCATTACGGTCTATAAGGACAGGTCGTTTACTTTTGTGATGAAAACTCCGCCGGCGTCCGACCTCTTGAAGAAGGCGGCGGGAATCATTAAGGGATCAGGCGTTCCCCAGAAAGACAAGGTTGGGAAGATCACAAAGGCGCAGTTGCGTGAGATCGCGCAAAAGAAAATGACGGATCTCAATGCCGTCAATCTCGAGGGGGCGATCAAGATCATTGAAGGGACGGCGCGCAGCATGGGAGTGGTGGTTCAAGGGTAATCGAGGCGGATTGGATGGGCGGCTGTGCTCGCAGAACAGGCAGGATGAAACAGTGCTCGCCTGGGTTAAGAGCGTGTCCAGGCGCGCTCGGGGCGCGGGCGGGTGAAAACAATGCGCACGAGTGAGGCCCGCCTTCTGTGCCGAGTGCTGTAAAAAGAGAGGGAGCGCAATGGGAAAGAAGATGAGAGCGGCAGCAGAAAAGCTTGAGCCTCGGGCCTATGCTTTGCGCGAGGCGATCGACGCGGTGAAGCGGTCGGCCTACACCAAGTTCGATGAATCCGTCGATCTGGCGCTTCGACTGGGCGTTGATCCGAAGCGGGCTGACCAAATGGTCCGTGGCACGACCTCGTTGCCGCATGGCACGGGGAAGAAGATTCGCGTATTGGTCTTTGCCAAGGGCGAGAAAGAGCAGGAAGCGCGGCAAGCCGGCGCTGATTATGTCGGGTCCGATGACCTGATGGAGAAGATCAAGGGCGGATGGATGGACTTCGATTGCGCCATCTCGACGCCGGATCTCATGGCGGCCGTCGGGAAGCTCGGAAAGGCGCTGGGGCCCCGTGGCCTCATGCCTAACCCGAAGACCGGGACCGTCACCTTTGATGTCGGCAAGGCCGTGTCAGAAATTCGGAAAGGCCGTGTGGAGTACAAAGTTGAAAAAGCCGGGATCGTTCAAGTGCCTGTCGGGAGAGTGTCGTTTAAGCCTGAGCAGCTCTATGACAACGCGGCAGCGGTTCTTGAGGCGGTGATCAAGGCAAAGCCTGCCTCGTGCAAAGGACGCTATCTGATGAGTGCGACTCTCTCGAGCACGATGGGGCCTGGCGTGAAGCTCGATGCCATTGCGTTAGCCAAGGAATGGAGTTAGTCGGGGTGTTGCCGCGCGGAAGGAGAAGGGTTCGATTATGAATAGGGATGAGATAGCGACGGCGGTTGCGGAATTGATGGAGACATTTGGTCGTGCACGGCTTGCCATTGTCACCGAAAGTGCCGGGCTCTCCGTAAACCAGGTCACGGAACTTCGCAAGCTATTGCGAGGTGCCAAAGCCGAATACAAGGTCGTCAAGAATACGTTGGCTGTCCGTGCTGCTGAGGGTACGATCCTTTCTGGGGTGAAGACGTACCTCAAGGGACCAACAGGGTTGGTGATCGGCTATGACGATCCGGTGCTCCCGGCCAAGATCCTTCGGGATTTTATTCTGGCGGAGAAGCGCGAACAGAAGATGAAGATCACCATCGGTGTGTTGGAGGGCAAGGTGGTACAGCCGGCTGAATTGGCGGCTGTCGCGAAGCTACCGAAGAAGGAAGTCCTCATTGCGATGTTGTTGTCGGCCATGCAGAGACCGGCGCGTGGCCTGGTGTATACGCTCAGTGCGGTCTTGTCGAAACTTGTGAGAGTCATTGCAGCCATTCAGGACAAACGAAAAGGAGAAGGGGACATGTCAACGACAACAGCAAAATTGTCACAGGAAGAGTTGATCAAGGCAATTGAGACGATGAGTGTGCTCGATTTGGCTGAACTCGTGAAGGGGTTAGAGGCCCGCTTCGGCGTTACTGCTGCCGCACCGGTCGCCGTCGCCGCTCCCGCAACAGGTAGTGGTGCAGCAGCGGCAGCCGAGGAGAAGACAGCGTTCGACGTCGTGCTCGTGTCTGCTCCGGCGGACAAGAAAATCCAAGTCATTAAGGTCGTCCGCGAACTCACCAGCCTCGGTTTGAAGGAAGCAAAGGATCTGGTCGAAGGTGCGCCAAAGCCCGTGAAGACTGGTGTCACGAAGGAAGAATGCGACACTATGAAGAAGAAGCTCGAAGAAAGCGGTGCCAAGGTCGAGATTAAGTAGCCTCGATTTGACCAGTCTCTAGTATCTGTGGGTGCCTGCCATATGCGGGTGCCCAAGCCTGACCATTTGTAGTGGAGGACCGGCGAATGTCCGAAACGACTCTGCAAGAGTTCATCGAGCGGAAAGACTACTCTCGCATTCATAGTAGCATCGAAATTCCTGATCTTATTGAGATCCAGAAGCGCTCCTATGAAGAATTCCTTCAGCGGGAGGTTGAGCCGGAACGTCGTAAAGATCATGGGCTCCAGGCAGCCCTGGCGAGCGTCTTTCCGATTCCGGATTACAACAATACGGCCGTTTTGGAGTTTACGAGCTACACGCTCGGGACCCCTAAGTACGATGAGCGGGAATGCCTCGAACAGGGGATGACCTTTGCCGTTCCGCTGAAGCTCCGGGTACGCCTGGTCGTGTTCGACAAGGAAGATAAGGGTTCCAAGAAAAAGGTGCTCGACGTCCGAGAGCAGGAAGTCTACGTCGGCGAGCTCCCGCTCATGACCGAGCGGGGAACTTTCATTGTCAACGGCACGGAACGTGTGGTGGTAAGCCAGTTGCATCGGTCTCCCGGTGCATCCTTTACGCACGATAAGGGCCGGACGCACTCTAGCGGTAAGGTGTTGTATTCCGCCAGGATCATTCCCTATCGCGGATCGTGGCTGGATTTCGAGTTCGATGCTCGCGACATTCTCTATGTGCGCATCGACCGTCGGCGGAAAATGCCGACGACTATTCTTCTGAAGGCCTTCGGGTATTCAAGCGACGACTTGCTCAAGATGTATTACCCGGTCGAGGAAATTCGGATCGTCAAGGGCGAGATGCTGCGAAAGCTTGACCCCGAGATTCATCATGGTCTGCGCTGCTCGGCGGAAGTGTTAGAAAAGGGCGGCAAGGAACCATTGGTACGGGAAGGGGCAAAGCTCACGAAGGGGCTCATCGCGAAGCTCAAGGCGGCAGGCGTAAAGGAAATCCCGCTTGCGCCGAGCGAGTTGGTCGGGCGCGCGGTCCTGACAGAACTGGTGGATTCAAAGAAGAGTAAGATAGCTGAAAGAAATCAGCGGCTCACCGCTGAGATCGTCGAGGTGCTGCTCGAGAGCGACATCGAAGAATTTAAGGCGATTTATTTTGATACGGTCACGTCGACGCCGGTGATCCTGGATACGCTGGAGATGGATAAGACCGCCTCGAAGGAAGAGGCGATGGTCGAGATCTATCGCCGCTTACGGCCGGGAGAAACGCCCTCAGTCGACACGGCGCGAGCACTCTTCGACAATCTGTTCTTGAACTCCAAGCGGTACGATCTTTCACCGGTCGGGCGCCTGAAGTTGAACAAGAAACTGGGTCTTGATCTGCCGTTGGAGCAGCGGACGCTGACGGCGCAGGATATGGTCGAGGTGATCCGCTATCTCGTGAACTTGAAGCTTGGCAAGGGCGAAATCGACGACATCGACCATCTGGGCAATCGTCGTGTCCGTTCGGTCGGCGAGTTGTTGGAGAACCAGTTCCGACTCGGGCTGGTCCGCATGGAGCGCAGCATCAAGGAGCGGATGAACCTACTGGATATGGAAACAGTGCTGCCGCACGATTTGATCAATGCGAAGCCCGTTGTCGCTGCCGTGAAAGAGTTCTTCAGCAGCAGCCAGTTGTCTCAGTTCATGGACCAAACGAATCCGCTTGCAGAAATTACACACAAGCGGCGGCTTTCCGCGCTCGGTCCCGGCGGGTTAACCAGGGAGCGAGCGGGGTTCGAAGTTCGCGACGTCCATCCTTCGCACTATAGCCGTATTTGTCCGATCGAAACGCCAGAAGGCCCGAACATCGGCTTGATCACGTCGCTGGCGACCTATGCGCGCATTAACAAGTTTGGGTTTATCGAAGCGCCCTATCGTAAAGTGGTGAAGGGGCAGGTCACTGACGAAATCGAGTTTCTTTCTGCGATCGAAGGGGACAAGTACATCATCGCGCAGGCGAACTCGAAACTGGATGCTTCTGGTCGTCTGGTGTCAGAAACCATCTCGGCGCGAGCTGCCGGAGATTTTGTAACAGCCACCTCAGACAAGATCGAATACATGGACGTGTCGCCGAAACAGGTGGTGAGCGTGGCCACGGCCTTGGTGCCGTTCTTGGAACACGACGACGCCAACCGTGCCTTGATGGGATCAAACATGCAACGTCAAGCGGTGCCGCTGCTCAAGTCGGAGGCTCCGTTAGTCGGTACGGGAATGGAAACCGTGGTCGCGCGTGATTCGGGCTATGTCGTGCAAGCCCGGCGTGCTGGTGTCGTGGAAAGCGTGTATGCCACGAGGATCGTCGTGCGTGCCGACTCAAAAGAAGGTCGGAAAAGGAATGATGCCGGCTTGGACGTGTACGATCTGATCAAGTTCCAGCGATCGAATCAGAGCACGACCATCACGCAGACGCCAGTGGTGCGGCTGGGGCAGCCAGTGAAAGTGGGACAGGTCTTGGCTGATGGTCCCGCCATCGATCACGGCGAACTGGCATTAGGTAAGAATATTCTCGTCGCCTTCATGCCCTGGGGTGGATACAACTTTGAAGACGCCATTCTGTTGAGTGAAAAACTGGTGCGGGAGGATGCGTTCACCTCGATTCACATTGAGGAATTCGAGGTGGAGGCCCGCGATACCAAGTTGGGGAAAGAAGACATTACTCGCGACATCCCGAACGTCGGAGAAGAAGCGCTTCGCGATCTCGACGAGAGCGGGATTATCCGTATCGGTGCCGAGGTGAAGCCCGGAAATATTCTGGTCGGGAAGGTGACGCCGAAAGGCGAAACACAGCTCACGCCGGAAGAAAAATTGCTGCGGGCCATCTTCGGTGAGAAAGCGGGCGATGTGAAGGATACATCGTTAACGGTGCCGCCGGGCGTCGAGGGCATCGTCGTTGACGTAAAAATCTTCTCGCGCAAGGGGCTCGATAAGGACGAACGATCCAAGAGTATCGAAAGCGAAGATGCGATGAAGCTCCAGCGTGATCACCACGAGGAGCTTCGTATCATTGACGAAGAAAAAACGAAGAAGATCAGAAAACTGTTGCTGGGGAAGGTAGTCGGCCGTGACTTGATGGATCCTGAGAGCGGCGATGTCATTCTGAAGAAGAAGGGCAAGCTGACCGCAGAGATTCTCAAGCGGCTGCCGGATGAGACTGTCCGCTACATCATTCTGAGCGATCCTGACGAGCAGAAAGAGCTGGAGGACGTCGAGCGGCGGGCGAAGGAGCAGATCGAAATCCTTCAGACGCTGTACGACGAGAAGGTTGGACGTCT
>VBOL01000260.1 GCA_005887945.1 Nitrospirota bacterium | reverse complement strand
CGGCATGATTGCCGTTCCATTCGATCTTGCCTTCCCAGGCTGGCACGGGCGGATGTTCCGGAAGCGTGTTTTTGACCTCGTAAAGACAGCTTTTCTGACTGCTCGAACCCGAATTGAGCACAAGGATTTTCATTGCCTAATGGGTCCATTTCCAATCCCGGATTTCCGGCAGGTCGTCTCCATGTTCGCAGATGTATTGTTTGTGCTCGACCAGCTTGTTGCGCAGGAACTGCTTGAAATGCGCGCCCACGCGTTGCAAGCGAGGGACGCGGTCGACCACGTCGCCCGCGAGATGAAATCGATCCAAATCGTTCACGACGGTCATATCAAAGGGAGTCGTCGTTGTTCCTTCCTCTTTGTATCCGCGGACGTGGAAGTTGTCATGATTGGTGCGCCGATAAGTCAGGCGGTGAATCAGCCAGGGATAGCCGTGATAGGCAAAGATGACCGGCTTGTCGATTGTAAAGATCGAGTCGAACTCACGGTCGGAAAGCCCGTGGGGATGTTCGGTTGCCGGCTGAATCGTCATCAAGTCAACCACATTGACGACCCGGATCTTGATGTCCGGAAAATGCTGGCGCAGGAGATCGACCGCCGCAAGCGTCTCCAGTGTTGGGATATCTCCTGCACAGGCCATCACCACATCCGGTTCGCCTCCCTGGTCGTTCGAGGCCCACTGCCAGATTCCGATTCCATTCGTGCAGTGCTCGATGGCAGATTCCATATCGAGCCACTGCAGCGCCGGCTGCTTTCCAGCAACGATGACGTTGACGTAGTTCCGGCTGCGGAGGCAATGATCAGCTACCGAAAGTAGCGTGTTGGCGTCCGGAGGCAGGTACACGCGTACAATATCCGCTTTCTTGTTCACAACATGGTCGATGAAGCCGGGGTCTTGGTGGGTGAAGCCGTTATGGTCTTGGCGCCAGACGTGTGATGTGAGGAGGTAGTTCAACGAGGCTATCGGGCGACGCCAAGAGATGTTTCGCGTCACCTTCAGCCACTTCGCATGCTGATTGAACATGGAATCTACAATATGAATGAAGGCTTCGTAGCAGGAGAAGAAGCCGTGGCGGCCGGTGAGCAAATAACCTTCGAGCCAACCCTGGCACATATGCTCGCTCAGCACTTCCATCACACGGCCATCTTTGGAAAGGTGTTCGTCGGTAGGGAGCATCGGCTCCATGAAAACTTTGTCGGTAGCTTCGAAGAGCGCATCGAGGCGGTTCGAGGCCGTCTCGTCAGGTCCGAATACCCGGAAGTTCTTCGAGTCCGCGTTCCGTTTCATAACATCGCGCAGAAGATTTCCCAAGACCCGAGTGGCTTCCGCCGTCTCAGTGCCCGGCTTTGTAACCTTCACCGCGTATTGCCGGAAGTCCGGCATGACAAGATCCTTAAGTAGCAGGCCTCCATTCGCGTGCGGATTGGCGCTCATCCTACGCGCGCCACTCGGCACTAGTTCCGTCAATTCGGGAATCAACTTGCCATTTCTATCGAATAATTCCTCAGGTCCATAGCTCTTCAGCCATTCCTCAAGTATTTTTATGTGGTCGGAATGTGATGTGAAATTCGTAACTGGCACTTGGTGCGCCCGCCAGGTACCCTCGACCGGTTTTCCGTCCACGGTCTTTGGCCCTGTCCAGCCCTTCGGCGTTCGCAGGATAATCATCGGCCAAGCGGGCAGGCTAGTACGTTGCCCCGTGCGGGCGCCATTCTGAATGTCGTGGATTTCCGCGATAATCGTGTCGAGCGTGCGTGCCATGAGTTGATGCATGGTCTCCGGCTCATGGCCTTCCACAAAATACGGCTTGTAACCATACCCGGTGAAAAGCTGAGTCAATTCCGCATCAGTCAGACGACTGAGTATGGTCGGATTCGCGATCTTGTATCCGTTCAAATGCAGAATGGGAAGAACAGCCCCGTCGCGAATGGGGTTCAGAAACTTGTTCGAGTGCCAACTGGCGGCGAGTGGACCCGTCTCGGCTTCACCGTCACCGACCACGCAGCAAACTAGGAGGTCCGGATTGTCAAAAGCAGCTCCGTAAGCATGCGCAATGGAGTAGCCTAGTTCGCCGCCTTCATGAATCGAACCTGGCGTTTCCGGTGCGACGTGGCTTGGAATTCCTCCCGGGAATGAGAACTGCTTGAACAGTTTCTTCAGGCCTTCTTCGGTCTGTGGAATGTTGGGATAGAGTTCGCTGTAGGTGCCTTCCAAGTACGTGTTGGCAACGAGGCCTGGCCCTCCGTGACCTGGGCCTGTTACGTAGATGACGTTCAGATCGTGCTTCTTGATCAGCCGATTGAAGTGGACGTAGATGAAATTCAACCCCGGTGTGGTTCCCCAGTGACCCAACAAACGCGGCTTGATGTGTTCGATTTTCAGCGGCTCACGCAGCAGCGGATTGGCATAGAGATAGATCTGCCCCACGGAAAGATAGTTTGCCGCGCGCCAGTAGGCATGCATCTTGCGCAGCTCTTCCGCTGGCAGAGGCTCGTTGGATTTTTGAGGCTTTGCTGCACCTGCGGACGCGGCAGTAGCCATAGGACTACCCTCCCTCTGTTGCATCGAGTCCGCGCATTATTAAGCAGACAAAAGACATCGTATCGCAGACGGCGGAAACCATCGTATCTCCTGGAAGTTGAGCAGACCATTACAGCTGGCTGGTGGCGCGGCTCATGATCTATGTGAGTGCACACCGACAAACAAGAGAGGGGCACAGAGGTAAGAACGAAGCGCGCTTACTCTAGCCCGGGAGGAATGCACGGCCCCAAGGCGCGAGACCTGCTAAGCTGCCGACACCTCTTTGTGGGGTTCCGTGGCTGAGAGTTCAGGCCAAAGCAGCTTGAGCATGACTCCGTATCCTTCCTCGTACGCCAGAGTGAAAATATGGGAGCAACGTTCGCAGAGCCAATAATGCCGAACACCATGGAATCCGCCCGAGGAATCGGCTGTGGAATTACTCTCACTTGCCGAAACCGGATCCGGCCGAAATCGGAAGAACTTCCCACCTCCTGTCCAATTAAAGGCCATCGGACACGCCGGGTTTGCGCACTTGGGATGCTCCTTCTGATAGAGAGGAGTTCCTCTCAACAATCCGCCGCTTAGGGTCGGCGGTTTGCTGTGAGACCGTTGTACAGCCAGGCGCTCTCCTTCGAGGCGCTGAATAGAGGCCCGCAGCCAGCTTGCAATTGTTTCTTCGACCTCGTTTTGATCGCTGTACCGATAGAGAAAATCCAGCGTTTCCCCCGATGCGTTGAGCGGAATGTGACGGCAGGGGATTTTCTCGGAGCGGAGCTCTGGCGGCACCAACTGCATTAAGACACAATCACTGCAAGGGCCAGGGGTTTCTTTGGAATCGTAATTCATGCAAGTGGGAGAATCTTCGAAAATGTACTGAGGCCTCCAGGGCGTCCTCGGCGAACGCCCGTAGCCGCCCTTCTCCAAGAATTCGAGCTCAAATTTTAGGACTTCCAAGAGATCGCGCTCATCTTTCTGCATTTTGCACCCCCACATTTCGCTTGAACTATGGACTCTCGTGCTAAGGGCTGCCGTGACCCCTGTCACGTTGCAGCGTGACGGCCATCACAGTCAGAGAGCATTGGATTCCAGTAGAAAGGTAGGCAGGCGAATTCGATAGCGATTGGCCGGGCAGCGACGCATGCTAAGCAGGTTTCATTTTGTGACAAACAGGCAGGGGGTTATACTCCGGGGCCGAGAGCTGATGCGCGCACCATACGGCCTAGAAATTATTGAGAGCTGCTTGTCCTGTCCTCACCGCGAGGACCGGCTTTTCTGCAACCTCCCTCCCGCTGCGGTACAGAAGTTGGCGGCCATCACCTCGGCCGCGGCCTATCCGAAGGGGGCGACTCTCTTCGTTGAAGGGCAGTCACCGCTTGGGGTCTTCATTTTATGCAGTGGCCGGGTCAAGCTCTCAACCTCGTCTGCCGACGGGAGGACTCTCATTCTGAGGGTCGCGGAACCGGGAGAGGTCCTGGGTTTGCCTGCCACGGTCACAGAGAAACCCTATGAGCTTACGGCC
>VBOL01000259.1 GCA_005887945.1 Nitrospirota bacterium | reverse complement strand
GCAAACCACCGCAGCGGCAACCGCTGCTCCTCCCGAAGAGAAAATCCCCGAAGGATCGCTGCCACTTCTTGCGCAGTCAGCTGAGCCGGATGGGAATATCCCGCCGACTTCACCTCTTGCTGCAAGGCGACTTGGACCAGCGGCCCCTCATACACAACCTTGGTCGTGTAAGGGAGCCGCGCACACCCCACGAACAACATGCTGGTCATGCCCAGCATCGTCAGGGCACACACCGTTAACTGCCGCACCCGTCTATCGTCCATCATTGAAAGCTTCCTTATGCACTGGACAAATCAAGCATGTGTGTCTTTTAGACGTGTATACGTGACACATAGGGCAAAAAAATCCCTTTCCCCTGAACGCCCCGACACCAACCCCATATCTACCTATCGTCAACAATTCTCTTTTCATGCTCATTCACTGCGCAGGAGATCCGCTGCCTCCAGTGGCCGGCACTCCATACCCCAGCCGTTTCACGATGGCTTGCGCGTCTGGCCCAAATACAATGGCGGCATCGGCCTTTCCGTTCATCAGATGGTCGAGCACGCCCCTCGCATCGGTCGCCACATCCAGACGCCCCTTCCATGTCTCTGCCGCTCCGAATGCATGAAGCAACTCGTCCGTCTTTTGTCCCAGGACGGTTAACTTGGGATCAGCGACCGCGATTCGGATGCGACCCTCCTGAGCGACGGCCTCAAACGAGGCAGGAGCCTCCACCAACGACTCAGGCACGACCAGCACCAACGAGGCTGTGGCATGCGGCGCGCGTGTCTCGGGCAGGATGTAGTACATCTTCGCCAACCGCGTGATTAGCTCGTCGCCACCAGGGGCAATGACATGAATTGGACCTGAACCGATGAAATATTTTGTTCTGTCCCTGTTCTCCAAGGCGGCAATCGTCTGTCGCAACTCTAATCCAGAGCCATAATAGAGTTGCACCTTACCCCGGGATGTGTAGCCTCGAACGGGCGGCCGAGTGCATCCAACGGCACGGCCAGACTTGGCGAGGCCGCGATGACCAGTGGCTCACTCGCTACGGCTTGGCCCATATGTCCTGACACCAGACTCATAACGATAAGGAGCACTCTTGTCGCGATATGACGCTTCCCATGTCTCATTACTTCACCTCCGTGGATCAATCTGCGGCGCACTACAGCGTTTGCAGCTTCCCGGTGTCCCTCGTGTCATAGCCCCCGAGCGCCTCGACCTCAGCCCGGAACTGACGCATCACAATCGTGTCAAAAAACCTTTGCACGGTGGGGTGCGTGGAGATATAGGCTTTGGGCACGACAAGATCGTAGCGGGCCTCCTGGAGCGGAACAAAGTCGAGCCCGTAATAATTTGCGGCGAAACGCACTCCAACGCCGACATCCGCCTGTCCTTCCGCAACTAATCGCGCCACATGAAAGTGCGACGATGCAAGCTGGTCATAGCCCTTCACATGATGTGACGTTACACCTGCAGCGGACAACCTCTGGTCGAGTAGTATCCGCGCGCCTGCACCTATTTCCCTATTGATGAGGTGCACGTCGGCACGTGCCAGATCGGTAATCACACGAATGTTCTTGGGATTGCCAGGGCGCACAAGCAGGCCTTCTTCCCAGCGAGCGAACGTCACGATGTTCACCTCATATCCTTTGAGGTGTCGTTTGACGTAGGGCAGATTCGATTCGCCGGACTTGCTATCGACAATGTGGAGACCTGCAATATGCACTTCTCCTCGCTTCAACGCGTCTACCGCGGCGCCGCTTCCCATCGTCCATCCGACCACCGTGGCGGTGTTTGTGTAGCGCCGTAAATATTCGCCCGCGAGAAAGATGGCAGGATCGCACCCGGCCACCGCGATTTCCTGCTCGATCAACCGACGATCTCTCAATAAGCGAACCCGTACGGGCCGGGAAGTCTTGTCACCTCGTGAGGAAGCACTTGTTGCCTCAGTAATCAAGCCGTCGGCTGGGATTGCATAATTCAGCACTTCACCGAGGTGCGCCACCGGCCTCACGATGAGCCGATTTCCGACGTGGACAACTTTCACTCGCGCATGATGAGCCAGAGACTCAGCGGCCGACTCAGTGATCAACTCACCTACCACCTCCTCACCGGTCGAGATAAGGCGGAAGAGATTTTCCACTTGGCAATTCAGAGCTCCCGCCAGACGAAGTGCAACAGCAGTCGTGGGAAGATATTGATGGGCCTCGATGGCACTCACAGCCTGCCGTGTAACTCCTGACATAGTGGCGAGATCGCTTTGGGAAAGACCTTTTGCGGTGCGGAGCGTACGAAGATGGTTTTCAATGTTACTGGACGGTTCGGCCTTGTTTTTTTCACCCATAGTGGATTTGTCAGATATCAAGTTTTCATGACATTAGTCAAGTATTATAGAATTCAGAATCTATTAAAATAATTGTTGACAAACTAAACTAACTTAATGTATTTATATTGTCATAATAACGATCGGAATACAGATGTATAACCAATTGTTACATATAATCATGAATACAATCAAATTATTTCGTCACCAGTTATTCATTCTTATCCTGCTTGAACTGGTGCTCCAACTGGCCTCTCCCATTCCTGCTCACAGCTTTGATTGGGTCCCGACAGATGAAGAGATCAAGAAGTATCGCCAGACCTGGAATCCCCTATCCCACGGTCCTGTTCTCCTCCAGTCTGTTGATACACAACCGAAGGGGCAGCTTTCAATCCGAGAATTCCTTTTCTCACAAATCGGAGAGAGCAGCTTCGGCAATCACCTCAGCGTTCCGACCGACAGCAAAGACGGACCGATCCATCTTTACCAGGTGTCGCCCGCCATCAATGCTGCCTACGGCCTGACCAATCACATCGAACTCGGCGCCGCCATTTCGATGAATGCGTTCTGGGCCACCCAAAATGGGCAGAGCACGAGCTCGACCGGCTTCGGAGACACCTCGCTCATCATGAAATACCGGCCAATCATTCAAGACCCTGATAGCTGGCGCCCTTCCCTTACCCATTACACACAACTTGTGCTACCCACCAGCCGCTGGGCCGATGCCGAGAAGCCACCCGGCGGATTCACGCCACTCGGACGACTTCCCAGCACGCGATTTGGCGAATATGGACTGACGCAAGGACTCATGACGCGAAAGATTCTCCAACCCTTTCGCATCAGCGCAGCCGTTTTCTATACCTACGCCGCACCCGGAGAGAACAACGGAATGAACACCTACACCGGCGATGTGGTCAACACGCGCTTGATTTTCGAGCACATACTCAATGACAAGAACGGGTTCGGATACAACATCGAACTCAGCACCTTGCACGGGCTCACCTGGCGGGCGGACGGACACGATATCAACGCAGGACAGAGAAACGGCTTTACGATTATCGGTGTGGCCAGAATGCCACCAATTCTACCTATCCAAATCTGTCCGTCTTTTGGATGTGGGACAAGAGCGGGAAGATTACCATGCGATAGCCCATCACGCGAAAACGAGCAGGACCGCATCATGGGAAACACAGAACGATCAGACAGGCAAGACCCTCAAACAATCGAGCAGGCGATTCGACTTGCACTCAGAGGCATCCGCTTTGGATCTATTGAAATCATCGTTCACGATTCAAAGGTCGTGCAGATCGAACGCAAGGAGAAAATACGTTTTAACGGCGAAGGTTCAACGCCCACGCGCTGATGTCACGATGATTCATCACAACTGTTGTCATTGCTAAAGGAGAACGACCGGCCGTCCAGATCACTGGAGGCCCAAGACCGACTATTTCAATCGTCAAATTGAGAACTAACCGGACCACCGGAGGTTCACATGTCAGGAGGGAAGCGACATGAGAATTTCCGGTGTGTGGTTTCTAGCGATTACACTGCTCACGCTGCTGGCAGGCCTACCGCCACTGGCTCGGGCGGTCGAAGAAGGCCAGCTTCAGAAGAAGGACGGCCGATGGGAGTATGTGCCCAGTGAAGACCCCGGCCTCAAATATCTACTCCTCAAGGGAATCATTACCCAAGATGAGTACGACAAAGGGCTGAAGGTCTTGGAGACCAAGGAACGGATCGTGAAACCGAACTTCAATATCGACGTCAACAACGGCTTGAACATCCGCGTCGGCTCGAAATTCCTGCTCAAGATGCGGCTGCTCACCCAGGTACGCTACAGCTATAGTACCTATAATGATGCCTGGGGGACCGTCGGAGACTCGAGGAATGAAGAAATTCTGGGAGGCCAGGTCGAATTTCGAGCCTTTAAACGCCAGAGTGGTTCGAGTCAGTTTACGGTTCCACGAGCCCAACTCCAATTCCTAGGGTACGCCTTCGATCCCGACTTACGCTACAACGTGTCTTTGGCGATGGATTCAACACCATTTAACCAAGAAGGCGGTAACGGAAGAGCCGCGCTCCAAGATGCCTACGTGTCCTCCTGGCATATCCCATGGGCGACCGTCCAGGTCGGCCAGCAACGGGTCTGGTTCAATCGCGCCTTGATCAGTTCGGCTGCCACGTTAACTTTCGCGGACAACATGATGGTGCAGAATGTGTTTGCCTCCAATCTTCAGAGCAGTCGCGATGTCGGGATCAACATCCTGAGCGATGAGGATCAATACAAATTCAACTACGCCATTGGTATCTGGGGAGGCGTCGGGGCGAATCTCGCGCGGGACGGCACCTCTGTCAGCCAAAGGGTGCTGCCCCCTACTGGGGGAGGCGGGCCCTCGTCAGGGACGACTCGCACCTACAACTACGACACCCGCTTCCTGAGCGGCGAGTTAATGTATACGGCCCGGGTGTTGTACAAAATAGCCGGCAATCCGGGGTATGGGCAGGGCGACATCCTGAACTCCCGCACACTGCAATCGGCCATCGGCTTCGGATACGCGTACGACCCGGCTCAAAACTATCTGAGCGCAATCCGCTCCGATATTGTCGATCGTTCATACCGTCAGGCAGTGGCCAGAGCCATGAACGGCCGCCTCCTTGGCGGAGGCATCTACGATTTTCAGACCTATGAAACGGATTTCATTGCAAAGTACCAAGGCTGGTCTCTGCAGGCAGAAGGGTACTACAGGCATCAACGGGTGCGAAACAAGGATGCCGGAACCATTCCCTTCGACCTGTCGACGATTCCGACCAGCCCGCTGGCCGTCGGCCCCCCCGTGGATCTCGGCCAGGCCTGGGGCTGGTACGTGCAAGTCGGCAAGTACATTATTCCCAGGAAGCTCGAGCTTGCAGTTCGGTATGGAGTACTGGATCCGTCCACTAAACAAAAAGACGATCTGACCAAAGAGTTCGGCGCCGCCATCAACTATAGCTTCGACGGCACCTACAATAATCGGCTGGTCATCGACTACTCCAACATCACAATGGGAAGCGGCGGACGCGCACCGGATCGGTTCCCGTTCGAGAACCAGCCGGGATTCGGTCGAGACCTCATCGAAAACCGGATCAATGTGCAGTACCAGTTCTATTTCTAGACGTATGATGAACTTCATCACGATGACCAGGAGGCACCTTATGACACGCCGAAGTGTACTGTTGAGAAGTCTGTTGCTCCTCGGTGTATTGGTAGCGACCGTTTGGACAGCGCCGCCCGTGCAGGCGCAACCGGAGACCCTCACAATCGGAGCCGCCAACAGCCTGAGAGATGCATTTCGAAAAATACTCCCGCTCTTCGAAGCGCACAATAAGGACATCAACGTGAGAGTCATCTACGGGCCATCTCAAACCCTCAGCAAGCAAATCGAAGAGGGCGCACCGATCGATGTATTCCTACCTTCGCAGGTTGAAGAAATCGACCAACTCGAGAAAAAAGGGCTCGTCATCCAAGGCACAAAACGTGTCTATGCCAGCACCTCGTTGGTCTTGATCGCCGGCACTGAGCTCCCGGCGCCGATAGCTTCGGTCCAGGATCTTCGCACATCCATGATCCGGTATATCGCCATCGGCGACCCGAAAACCTCGTCGGTAGGAAAAGTGGGGGCTCAGTATCTCAAGTACAGCAAGCTCGATTCCCAACTGAAGTCGCAAATTGTCTATGGCGAACATTCGCGAGCCGTCCTCGACCTAGTCGCCAAAGGCGAAGCCGACCTCGGCGTTGTCTACCGGACAGACGCCGTAGGAAACCGGAAGATCCGTATTCTCGATGAGGCTCCAGAGGATTCGCACACGCCGGTCCACTACGGAGTCGCTGCAGTCTGGACCGCCAAGAACATCTCGGGCGCTGGGGATTTCATCAATTTCTTGGGGACACCCAAGGTACAAGCCCTCTTGGAAGAGCACGGCTTCGATCGCATAGCCGAGCAGGTCGGCGTCGCTCAACGACAGGAGGGACAATAATGAATCGCTACCAGAACAATTTGACGCAGTGGTCGGCATGGCCCCTGCGCGCACTGTTCCTCATCGTCGGCATATCCATCGCTGCCGGTTGCGCGAGCCAGCCTGTCTCGTCGTCCAGGACGATCTACGAGGCAGGGTTGAATACGGTCCGGTTGGAGCAGGACCCCGACTCCACGTCCAATGCGCATCCTGCCACACTGACCGCAGCGGAGGTCGGCACGTTGCTCCGGGGGGTCCGCGCATCGGAACGGCGGAACATCGTTCATCGTCTGCTATTCGGTCAAGCCGATTGGACCAGGGCTTTCCGGAAGGAAGAGATCGCCGTGTTGGCATTGCCTCTTTCAACGGCACTGTCTCTGGCTGAACCGACAGAACGTGTGTACTTCAACTTGAGTCATGCCACGGATCAGGGGGATCAGGAAACCACCACGGGCTGGATCTCCATCCGCGGCACGATTCTGCACCTGATAATCAGTGCCGTGCACGACCGGCACGGCCCAGGTCCCGACATCAGCAAGTACGACCGGCAACTGCCGAACATTCCGGAGGCCTCGGCATCGTACGATGTGATTTTCGAGCCGGAGGAGTTTTTAGCCAAGGCTAGTTCGACGGCCCGTTTCTGGGCGCCGGATCAGCGGGAAGAGTTGCAGATTCGGTATCAGGAGGCGCTGGTCGCGTTGACCGTTCAGCCCAGCCCAGAGCGCGACGGAAAGAAACCTCCGTCACAGCCGTGAGTGGTATGTACCAAGCGAATGGCAGCAGGACATTCCTGCTGCCATTCATCGAACGGTCAAAGGGGTCAATGAGTATCCTTGTTGTCGGTGGCGATTCAGCTGAGATGTTCCGGCAACAGACCGGCGGCGGGCATGGATACGTCGAGCATTGGAGCGGTCGTAAGAACCGCGACATGGCAAAGTCCATTCCTAAAGATACGGAAGCCGTTGTCGTCGTGGTGGATGGGGTGAGCCACGGACTGGCTCGAAAGGTCCGAGCCGAAGCGACACGTCGCGGCCTTCCCGTCTTCTTTCAAAAGCGAGCACGGCACGCGGGTCCGACAGATCATGAGCCCATGGATTGGGGCCAATGGTTGAGCAAGACATCGGGATCGAGGATTGACCCTGTTCCATACATCATCGACCACAGATCACGTAACCAACGATCATCGGCAACGTAGTCGATGGTCGAATGATAGCACCTGATTGTAGAAGTCCATCACGAATAGAAAGGACCATCCCATGATTTTGAAACCGTTCGTTCTCACACTCGCGCTCCTGACGGGAGCCTTGGGATTCACTTTGTCTATCCAGGCGGCAGAATCCGTCTCACTCCTGAACGTCTCCTACGATCCAACGCGCGAACTCTACCAGGAGTTCAATGTGGCTTTCGCCAAGTACTGGCAGGCCAAGACAGGCCAGACGGTCAAGATCTTGCAATCCCACGGAGGATCGAGCAAGCAGGCACGATACGATATCGACGCCATCTCCGAAAAAGCCGGGCTCCTTCCGGCAAATTGGCAAAGTCGTCTTCCCAACAACAGCGCACCCTACAGCTCGACGATCACGTTTCTGGTCCGCAAGGGCAATCCCAAGGGCATCAAGGATTGGAGCGACCTGGTCAAACCCGGAATCTCCGTCATCACCCCGAACCCCAAGACCTCCGGTGTCGCCCGCTGGAACTACTTGGCCGCGTGGGGCTATGCCCTGAAACAGTCGGGCGGCGATGAAGCCAAAGCGCAGGATTTTGTCTGGCGCCTCTTTAAGAACGTTCCGGTGCTCGACTCGGGCGCCCGCGGCGCCACGACCACCTTCGTGGAGCGGGGCATCGGAGACGTCCTGATTAACTGGGAAAACGAAATCTTGCTGAGCACCAAAGGCGCAGGCAAAGACAAGTTCGATATCGTCGTGCCGCCGGTCAGCATCCTGGCGGAGCCGACGGTCAGCGTCGTAGACAAGATCGTGGACAAGCGAAGAAGGCCAGGACATAGCCGGCAAAAACCACTACCGCCCGCAGCTTCAATCAGTCGCCGCCAAGTATTCTGCGAATTTCCCGGCGCTGGAGCGGTTCACCTTGCAGGAATTCTTCGGCAATTGGCAGAAAGCGCACAAGACGCACTTTGCCGATGGCGGCAGCTTCGATCAAATCTATTTGCAGGGCGCTAAGTAAAGTCGATGAGACGCACTTCGTTGATGCGGAACCTTTGGTCAGCTGTCCCAGTTGACCACCCAGCAGCCAGGATAATCGGCTTCTGTAATCGGAGGCGATGAGGAATTCATGGCCTTGGTTTTGAAACAGCCCAGCGTCCTTCCAGGATTTGGTCTGACTCTGGGATTTGCGTTGTTCTATTTCAGCCTGATTGTGTTGATTCCCCTCAGCGGTCTCTTCGTCAAGACGACCACACTGACCTGGGAACAATTCTGGCACACGGTATCGGAACCACGCGCGCTTGCCTCCTACCAACTCACATTCGGCGCCTCATTTCTTGGGGCCTTGATCAACGGCTTTTTCGGATCGGTGGTGGCCTGGGTTCTTGTGCGATACCGCTTTCCCGGGCGGTCGATCGTAGACGCGCTCGTGGATTTGCCCTTTGCCCTTCCGACCGCCGTCGCCGGAATTACCCTGACTGCCATTTACTCGTCGAATGGATGGATCGGACGCTATCTTGAACCGCTGGGTCTCAAAGTCGCCTTTACACCCCTTGGTGTCCTGGTCGCACTGACATTCATTGGATTGCCGTTCGTGGTGCGAACCGTTCAACCGGTGCTACAAGATTTGGACATGGAGGTGGAAGAAGCCGCCACCACGCTGGGAGCCAATCGATGGCAAACATTCAGGGCGGTGATCGTGCCTGAACTGTGGCCTGCCCTGCTGACCGGCATGGCGATGGCATTCGCCCGCTCCGTCGGGGAATACGGCTCGGTCATCTTCATCGCCGGCAATATGCCGCTCAAATCGGAGATCACTCCGCTGTTGATCATGACCAAACTCGAACAGTACGATTATGCTGGCGCCACGGCGCTGGGAGTCGTCATGCTCGTCGTGTCGTTTGTTCTCGCCCTGATGATCAATCTCATTCAATGGTGGAGCAGCAGGCGCCACACCGCTCGTTAGAAAGAGAACAGCATGTCGACAGAGATCGCGGCCAGAGTAAAAAACGAGGAGTGGAAAGCCTCATTGACCAGCGAACGCGCCTTGGTGCGCTGGGCGCTTATTATTGCGGCTCTCGGATATTTGACACTCTTCCTGTTCATCCCCCTCGCAGCGGTGTTTACCGAAGCGCTGAAGAACGGACTTGAGAGCTACTTCGCCTCCTTTCAGGACCCGGATGCCCTGGCGGCCATTCGCCTGACCGTCCTGGCCGCATCCCTAGCCGTTCCACTGAACCTCACGTTCGGCGTGGCTGCAGCCTGGGCCATCGCCAAATTCGAATTCGTCGGCAAACAGATTCTCATCACGCTCATCGACATCCCATTGGCCGTGTCCCCCGTCATCTCGGGATTGATTTATGTGCTGCTCTTCGGGGCGCAGGGCTGGGTGGGCCCCTGGCTGGCCGAGCACGACATCAAGATCATCTTTGCCCTGCCGGGCATCGTGCTCGCTACCACCTTTGTCACCGTTCCGTTTATCGCGCGCGAACTGATCCCATTGATGCAATCGCAGGGACGAGAGGAAGAAGAGGCGGCGCTCACGTTGGGCGCGTCGGGATGGCAGGCGTTTACACGGGTAACCCTCCCGAATATCAAATGGAGCCTGCTCTATGGCGTGATTCTCAGTAATGCGCGGGCGATGGGAGAATTCGGAGCGGTCTCCGTCGTCTCGGGCCATATTCGAGGGCTCACCAATACACTGCCGCTGCATGTCGAGATCCTCTACAACGAATATAATGCGGTCGGGGCGTTCGCGGTGGCCTCACTCCTCACCTTGTTGGCCATTGTGACGCTCATCGCGAAAACGATGATCGAACGGAAAACTGCTTCATCACGATCGGCGCATGACCCTGCATGGAGCACGCAACCGGGGAGCCCGTCATGAGTATCCAGGTCGATCATGTCACCAAACGATTCGGTACCTTCACCGTCCTGAATGACGTGAGCCTGCATGCACAGGCGGGAGAACTCATTGCACTCCTCGGCCCCTCCGGTTGCGGCAAGACCACCCTGCTGAGAATCCTGGCGGGACTGGAGAGGCCCGACCAAGGACGAATTCTCCTGCATGGCATCGAGGTGACGGATCAGCGGATTACCGACCGTCGCGTAGGATTCGTGTTCCAGCATTATGCGTTGTTCCGGCATATGACCGTCACAGAGAATGTCGCGTTCGGGCTGAGCGTACTTCCCCAAGCGCAACGGCCTTCTCCTGACAAGATCCAGAAGAAGGTCGATGAGTTGCTCTCATTGGTCCAGATGCGGGCGATGGCCGACCGCTATCCGAACCAGCTTTCCGGAGGGCAACGTCAACGCGTGGCCCTGGCTCGAGCTCTGGCCGTGGAACCGAAACTGCTCCTGCTTGATGAACCGTTCGGCGCATTGGATGCCAAAGTCCGCAAGGAACTGAGACGCTGGCTTCGGCGGCTTCATGACGAATTGCACATTACGAGCATCCTGGTGACGCATGACCAGGAAGAAGCGTTAGAAGCAGCAGACCGTATCGTGGTGTTGAACCAAGGGCATATCGAGCAGACCGGTACGCCGGAGGAGGTCTATGAGAATCCGGCCACACCGTTCGTCTACCAGTTTCTGGGCGATGTCAACGTGTTTCATGGCCGAATTTCTCAAGACCGGCCCTCGCACGACGAAGCGAGCGGACAACCTCCTCCTGAGGCGGACGCTTCGGGCGAGCACGAAGTCACGTTTGTCCGCCCCCATGACCTGGAACTCAGCCTGAGCCGGACCACACCGACACAGCTCGAGGCGGCCGTGCGATTTGTCATCACCGCCGGATCGCGAGTGCGGATCGAACTGATATCGAAGGACTCACCTCAGATTATTTCGGTAGAACTCACCAAAGAGCGCTATCGGGATTTAAAGCTTCAACAAGGCGATGTGGTCTTTGTGCACCCGAAACAGCTTCAGGTCTTCAAAATGCCCGGCCCCTCGTCGGTGTAATGGGATACCAATAGACCACGAACAGGGATAAAGTGAAGCCCGCTCGGTCGGGAACTGATGTTCTTTTACATATTGCGGATCTGGACTAGGAGGCTCAGGTGCGTATAGGATACGGCAGGATGACTACTCGGGCGGTGAGCCTATTAATACTCAATCTGGCTTTCAGCTCTGTGCCGCCGGTTATTGCGGGGCAGTTCGGCACGCCAAAAGAAAACGAAGGAACCAGGATTTTTCAGCCCGCTGAACATCCGTACTACAGTGGACAATTCCACCTTTCCGGGCTGAGAACCACTCTGATCGGAAGCCTGGATGATCGCGCACCGTGGGACCACCTCGACTATGCCGGCAAACACCTGATATCAGTGCAGGGCTCCATCGACATCGAGGTGAATGAACTCACGAACAGTGGCCAGGTCATCGCTGAATTTGTCGAGGGTTCCGATCGGTATCGAATTGTCTTTGATCGGTTCGCCGCAAAGGCTCCATTCCAGGATGGAGGCATCGCGACAAGAATCTATGAACACGGCGACTCCGGAAATGGCGATCCGCTGTATCCGAAAACCTGGCTGTATCTCGGTGGCTGGGGCAAAGCCACGATGCACAAGAACGATCAGGTGCTCTACAAGGACTACGATGCTCATTTCATGGTAATGGAACGGTCCCGCGATCCAAAAACCCATGAGGTTCACTATCCCGTGAAGCGAACTCTGCCTGGAGGTGAAACTGACCCGGCCGCGATGGAAATCGATCTCTGGGTCCGGTCGAAAGAGCAAAACACGAATAACTTTCCCCCATTTGAAACGTTTGTCCACCTCTATTGGGATGAAGTAACCTGGAAATAATTTATATGAATCCGTCGACGCTGATTGTCGTGAGTTTCATAGCCTCACTTCAGTTTGCCATCGGAGCAGTGGCCGCCCAAGCAGAGACCGCCTCTCCTGCGCTTGTGTGGAACTTTGATAGTGAACAGCCTGGCGTCCTTCCGAGCCAGTTCTTCATTGGAACACTCTTTGATGGTAGGCCTGCAGGCGATTGGCAGGTCCAGGCGACTGAGCGTGCGAAAAGTCCCCCACATGTGCTCGCCCAGCTCATGGCCAAGGGAGCCGAACATGCCTACAAAGTGGTGCTGATCAAGGAAGTCATGGCCTCTGATCTCAATCTTGAGGTGTCGTTCTTGCCGATCCAGGGACAGGCAGACATGGGTGGTGGTCTGATTTGGCGGGCGGCCGATGATCGCAATTACTATCTGGCAAGGGCCAACCCGTTAGAACAAAACATTCGAGTGTATCGGGTTGAGAAAGGCGTTCGACACCTGTTAGAAAACTTCGACCAGACGATTGACGTGAGGCAGTGGCACACACTGCGGGTCACCCATCAAGGCTGTCGCGTGAACATCTTCTATGACGACAAGCAAGTCTTCGATCTCTGTGACAAGACGTTCCACGCCGGGATGATCGGACTATGGACTAAATCCGACGCCGTCACCTACTTCGACGATCTCCGGCTGCAGCATGTGAAATAAACGCAAACGAGAGAATGCACTCGCCGTAATCTGTGTCCTTCACTGAAGCCGTTCGCTTCTGGCTGAAACTCTAGCCCGCATTATTCATGAATGTTCGTCGCGAAAGCGTGCAGACGCGAAGCGAGACGGGCACTCAGAGGCGTGAAGCCCTGAGGCATACTCGTGCAGTATGTCGAAGGGCTAAACGGCGAGACTGCCCGTCACAGCCGCGTATCCGCGCTTACAGCAGAAGCTTCATGAATAATGCGGGCTAATTCAGCAGCTTCGGCGGGCCGGCCAGACAGATTTCGGTGATGCAAGAGGAACTGGTGGAGCAAATGCGGTGGATTTCCGAGCGGCGCGTTCTTCATGCGTTCAACTACTGCCTCACTTTACTTCTCATTAAGCAAGAGATACTCTTTCGTCCCTCTTCCATCTTCCGTCCCGAACATGCTTGGAGGTGCACCAGGATGGGAGTCATGCCAACCAACACCAACCCGCTACATCTCTTCGGAAGGAGTCTGCCATGTTACGACATTTGTGCACATTGATCGTGCTTGCCGGTGTGTTCGGTGCGATACCAGTTTGGGCAACTCAACTCAGCCGACCTCAGGTGGAATATTCAGCCGATTCGGTGATGCAAACTGAGGAAGGAACGATGGAACAACATGTCTACGTCACGCCCGCCAAGGAGCGTCGGGAAATGCTGACCGGGGACGGCGATGGGTCGGTCCAGATTTTCCGGTTTGACAGCAAAGTGATGTGGCAAGTCATGCCGTCGCAGAAAATGTATATGGAACACTCAACGGCGAAGGCCGGTGCCAAAGACATGTCACAGTGGGATTTCGAGGAGACCGTGATGGGTGAAGAGGTGCTGAACGGCATGAAGGTGACGAAGTACAAGACCATCGCCACCAGCACCGACGGGAAGAAGTATGGCGGCTTCTCCTGGCGGACGAAGGAGGGGATCTCCATCAAAACCGACCTGTTGTACAAAGAGGGGAACGAGAAGAAGCGGATGATGACGGAACTCAAAAACGTGAAGGTCGGCAAACAGGATCCGAAATTGTTTGAGGTGCCTGAGGGATTCACCAAGTTCGACATGGCAGGAATGATGGGCGGCGTGATGGGTCGGGAAGGCATGGATCCGTCGACCATGCGCCGACCCGGCACCAATAGACCTCCGACGACGAGACCGGGTATGACCACGCCGCCGGAGGATGTTCCTGCGAATCCTGAACCTGAGCCGTCTGCCGACGATCGTTCCGATATGCAGAAAGCGGGAGAGGCGATGAAGAAATTGTTCGGACGATAGGAGCGGGCATGAGCGGGGTCTGGCACGGAGGCTTGCTCGTCTTCGGGATGGCCGTTACCGCCATGCTTTGCGCTGTCGACATTCGTGCCGAAGACCTTCCGGCCAGGCCGTTGATCAAGGCGTCGGCACTGTATCTGGTCGACTTGAAGTCCGGCCGCGTCCTCTTGGAGAAGGATGCAACCCGCCGGCTTCCTCCGGCCAGTCTCACGAAAGTGATGACGGCGCTGGTGGCGCTGGAATCAGCGTCTACGGAACAAGTCGTGCGAGTCGATCACCGCGCACTGGCGCATCAATCTTCACTCAAGCTTCATTCTGGCGAGCAGTTCCTCTTACGCGATCTCCTTACGGCCATGTTGGTCACCAGCGCGAACGATGCCTGCGAGGCGATTGCCTGGCATGTGGGAGGTGATGCCGACCGGTTTGTGACATTGATGAACAAGCGAGTTCGAACGTTGGGGTTGAAGAATACGCATTTCGCGAACGCTTGCGGCTTCGACGCGCCCGGGCATTACTCGACAGCAGCGGATTTGGCCAAGTTGACGGAGCAGGCGCTGCAAGTGCCTGCCATTTCCATGATGGTTCGCACCGTCACGCGGGACATCGCCAGCGTGGACGGCACACGGCAGGTACTGCTTCGTAGCACCAACGAGTTGCTCCTCGACCCCGACATCAATGGCGTGAAAACCGGATATACGAGCAAGGCCGGACGCTGTCTGATCGCGAGCATGTTCAAGGACGGCCATCGGTTACTGTTGGTGGGGTTGAATGTCAGGGATCGCTGGGATCAGGCCCCTCGCCTGCTGCGGTACGGCCAGGCGGTATTGCGGGCGATGAACGAGTAGGGGGCTTGTTACTGTCGCCCCACCTGATGGAGATAGGCGTCGCGGAGATTTTTCTGAGCGAGCGCATAGTCAGGGTCCAGTTTGGCGGCGGTGCGGAATTCTTCAATGGCACGGTCCCAATCATCCCGCAGCGCATAGGCATGGCCGAGGTTGTTATGCGGTCTCGCCTTCTGCGGTGACTTCTCGACCGTGTCGGACCAGAGTAAGACCGGGTCATGATAGAGCGCGTTGCGTTGGAAGGTCATGTGGCAAAGTGCCAGAACCACTGCAAGTGCGAGACTCCCGGCACCGATCCGAACGAGCCGGGGTCGTTGCAGCACCTTGGTGAGCCAGTGTGTCAGGCGTGAGCCAAGGACGACGACGGCAAGCAGAAGCCCGATCGAGGCCAAGTAAAGATTGCGCTCGCTCAATAGGTCGATGCGCGGAATGAGACTTGTGGGGAGGAGCTGTACGTAGAACCACCCGATGCCGAATGAGAAGAGCGGGAGACGTCGTACCGCGACGAAGGCAGCGGAGGCCAATCCGCACCACACGAGCAGATCGAAAGGCAGGGGCCACTGGAACAACGAGTGCAATACTGGAAGATCGTGGTCGAAGTTCTGTTTCCAGGGACAAAAGAACAGCAGGAGAGCATAGGTGACGGCGTTCAACTCGCCCAGCAGATTGTCCCAGAAGGGACGAATGCCAAAACTGAATTGCGCGAGCGCGGTATAGCGAGGGTGGCTCCAGACTGCGAGGCCGACGACAAGCAGCATAAGCCAGAATGGGAGATGATGTGAACGAATGGCTGCGAACAATGAGGCTCCGCTAAGCCGGCGCACGAGGATATCCCAGAGCAACAGGACAAGCGGAAACGTGATCGCCGTTTCTTTCGATGCCAGGGATAGGAGAAACGAGGTCACTGCTCCGAAGAAATACAGCCGGGAGATGCGGCGATCGTCCAGATATTCGAGTGTTTTGATGTAGAGGAAGAGCGCGAGCAGGTACCCAAATGCCATGAGGCCTGACGCGCGTCCGGAAATATAGGTGACGGTTTCGGTTTGGATCGGGTGGATGAGGAACAGCAACGCGGTCAAGAATGGGATGGGCGTCGTCTCCTCCGTCACGGCACGAGTGAGAATCCGGTAGACGAGGAGTCCGGAGCCGAGGTGGAGCAGCAGATTCAGCAGATGGTAGGCGTTGGCGCTGTTTCCATAGAGCGACCGGTCGAGAAGGAATGTGGCGTACAACAGCGGCCTGACCATGTGATCGAGATGGCCGACAAACGTCCCCCAGCGATCAAGATGAGGGTTGATGAGAATCGTAAAGAGGTCGTCGAATTGAAAGGCGCCGCGAAGGGCACCAACGTAGGTGGCCACGGTGACCGCGACGAGAGTGGCGTAGACGAGCACGGGGCGCATCGTGAGGCGATCCACGACGTCGTTATACTGCATCGGGCCTTGATGGTACAGGGGGGACATATGCAGATCTTGAGATTGGTGACGTGCTCTCTTCTTCCGTTGATGGCCTTGCTCTGGGTTCCTTCCAGCAATGGGGCGGACGGAGCCGCCAAGTCGGGGCCGAATCTCAACATCCCGGTAGCATGCGGCTGCACCTTACAGGACGAGATCGATCTGAAAAGCCGTATTAAGAGCTTGAATGCGGTGATCACGGAATTCCATGCGCAGAAGTCACCGTACAGTGGGAGCAAACAGAAGCTGACCCCTGCGATTCGGAGCACGGTTTCAAACGCCGTCAAACAAAAACTGAATGATGCGAAGGATTCCAAGGCGAAGGATTATGGTGCAACGACGTATGATATTGGCTGTTTTACGATGATTGATTTTTCCGCAACACCCTGCCTTCGTGGCGCTCTTGACGACCATGAGTCGATACACAGGGCGGCCTGTGACGCCCACGATTCATCCGATTGGCGATATGGGCAACTGGTGGAGGATTGGATACAGGAAGAAATAGACGCCTATGAAAAGGAGTTAAAGCGGTTGAATGATGAATTAAACAAGCGGCTGCCGTTTTGCACGCTCGATCCAAGCGATCAAGCGACCTTGAGAAGTATCGCGATGGAAAAACAACGGGAGCAGGAATCGAAAGAGCGCTTGGACTGGTTCTTGGGGCTCTTTAATTAACTTGCCCATGGATGGTTCGGGAGGAAAACCCATGAAGATGCAGTTGACATTCACTTTGGTCGTGGTCGCTGCCGTGCTCGTTCCCAACCTCTCCAGAGCGACCTCGCTATCGAGCGGTGGCCCGATCCGAGATGAGAGCGCCAACCCACCGACGAAAGCCGCAACCATGACAAAACACGAGGTCGTGAAAAAGTATGTTAATGGTTGCAGGAAGAAACCCGCTAAAGAGGCGAATTGCGACAAGCTCAGGAAGGATGCCGTCGAGATCTTAAAGGAAGATTTGCATACGTTGGGCTCGTCGGCCAAACGCACGTACTTGCCTGCGCTTCTGAAAACCTTCAAGAGCGACGAGGTCGTGTTGCGGATTGCTGCGGCGGATGCAATCGGCATGATCGGTCCGCAAGACAGCGATACGGATCTGCTCGCTCCGGTCGCCAACGATCCGGTACCGGATGTGAGAAGAGCAGTCGGACAGATGATACAGCGTGGAAAGGGGCCTGCGCTCAACGCGTTGGGACAGCGTGTCATGTCTATGCGAACAGGACCTACGCCGGAGACGCCGGCGGACCCCGCGAAATACTCCATGCCGATGGCGCCGGAGAGCACCTATTTGTTTTATGCCAGTGACACAGCTTCCGGCCGGCTGTCCTATGTGGCCAAGGGAACGAACGAGGCGGCAACATTCTTTAAGGCCAAGGCCAAAAAGGGACCGTATACATTGGAGGAGTTCCAAGAGAAATACCGCTATCAGTTACAAGACGAACAGCAGGCGCAAGAGCAGGCCCAAGAAGAAAAGGTCAAACAGATGGAGCGCGTCAAGCCCGATCCAACGAACACGAAAGCAGTTATGGAACATATGGAAAAGATTCTATCTGTGCAGGCCGGCCGGACCACTATGATGCTCCTCGATTCGTACCAGCCGAATCTCTTCGGAGTGCCGACCGTCTATGTCTTGGAGGAACGGCAGATCGGCCAGCGCGGCTACCCGACGCGTTACGTCGTGCTCTATCAAGATCAGGCGCTCAAACGGCCTGGCTATCGATTATCCTGGATGACGGTGCCCGACGACGCAATCAAGACGGCGCAAGCGGCCTCGATCGTGGACGAAAAGCAGGAAGAGGCCAGCAAGAAGGAAGACGAGGCCCTGAAAAAGCGAGCAGAGGCGCTGGACAATATGGTGAAGAAAAAAGACGAACAGGAGAAAAAGAAGTTCAAGAAGGGACAGTCGGATCTCGAAAAAGAGCTGGGATTCTAACGATCAGGCCCGCTCTCGGCACAAGACCGAAGTAGGTCTGACTTTTCTGGCGATGTGATCGTGATTCCTCACACACCCCTATTCGTCAATCACCGTTCAGAGTGCGGGCTTGACCACCTGCACGTTCGCCGGCTGTTCCCAACGGCCAACATGGTCGGAATTGGCGAGCGTGATCCAATCCTTGACGCACAAGGTCGCGTACTCGAATTTCTCCGCGCGCGTGACCACGCCCTTCGACAAGATGGACGCCTCCACCGTTGCGACCTTCTTTCCCTTCCTACCCTCCTTAAATGGAATTGCAGGATCGTTCGAGTGGATATAAGCGTTCATCGGACTGGCCGCCTTCATCGCTCTCTTTCGCTCCATGGTGCGTCACACGCCTCCGTTATTGGATTGATGACGATTCTGTTGCGCTCGTGGAGATGAAATGCGCGCTGACCCACGATGGCATGGCGAACGAACATGTCCGCCGGGAGGCAAGTCTACTGTAAAAGCCCCCGCGTATCTACCCGCCCCGCTCGAACCACACCACGTTACCGGCCCGGGCCCATCAGCCGTCCGGCCTCCACGAAAAAGGAGCGCACGTGACAAGGATTGACGTCTTTTGGCGGGATGTGAAAATCAGCAGAACGTGACACGAGCAGAATCTGTGACCGCAAGAACTGACCGCTCTGTTGTGTGAAACACCGGATCGGGAGGCGGCCTTAAGGCAGTTCTGAGTTACGACGCACGGCTACCATGGGACCTTGTCTCACGCGCCAACAGAGGGACATTGCGCCCACTCTCAGGGGTGGGTTACAGTGAAACCTGGCTGAGTTGGAGAACCGTGGCATGGAACGAGTGGCCGGATCCATAGAAGAACGGTCGTTGCTGAAACACCCAGGCGCGATCATGTTCGTCTCATGTTATGAGCTGGGTCACCAGCCTCTTGGCATCGCTCAGCCGATGGGATTTCTCGAGCAAGCCGGATTTGCTCCGGTCGGTCTCGACATCGCGGTTGAGAACATTGATGAATCGGCCCTCCGGCTTGCGCGATTTGTCGGCATCTCGGTACCCATGCACACCGCGCTCCGGCTTGGGGTGCGAGTCGCCGAGCTGATCCGGGCGCTGAACCCAGCCTGCCACATCTGCTTCTATGGACTGTACGCCTCGATCAATGCTGAATATTTGCTCCAGCGGCTGGCCGATTCTGTCGTGGGCGGAGAGTATGAGATCCTGCTGCAGTCACTCATCGAAGCGCTCGATCGGGGTCAGGCAATCAGCCTCCTCGAAGGAGTCAGTTCTCGAAACCGGGTGGTCGGTCCTTCGTTGCAGCGTGTCTATGCATCCACCGCCTCGACGATCCCTCATCCAATCCCAAGTCGCGCCGGATTACCGATGTTGGACCAATATGCTCGGCTCGAACAGAACGGCACGGAACGGTTGGTCGGGCACGTCGAGGCCAGTCGTGGTTGCCTACATCACTGTCTCCATTGCCCGATCGTGCCGGTCTATGACGGACGCCTCTTCCTCGTTCCGGAAGCCGTCGTCCTCGAGGACGTTCGGCGTCAGGTGCGTGCAGGCGCGACGCACATTACGTTTGGGGACCCGGATTTTTTGAACGGGCCGGGGCACTCCATGAGCATCGTTCGCGCGATGCACAAGGAGTTTCCGTATCTGACTTTTGATTTCACGGCGAAGATCGAGCACCTCTTGAAGCGCCGCGCACTGATGCCCGACCTGAGTGCGCAGGGGTGTCTGTTCGTAATCTCCGCAGTGGAGTCGTTCAGCGACCATGTCCTGGAACGGTTACACAAGGGGCATACAGGGGCCGATATCATGACGGCCCTCGGCATTATGTGCGAGGCCGGCATCGTGCTTCGCCCATCGCTTGTCGCCTTCACGCCCTGGACCAGCCTGGACGAATACGAACGGATGTTAGACATGGTGGAAACGCACGATCTCATCGACGCGACCGATCCAGTCCAATTGAGCATTCGTCTCTTAGTTCCACCCGGGTCGGCTCTGCTCGCCAAGTCTGACATTCAGCGGTTCCTCGGTCCACTGGATCAGGCCGGCTTTCAGTATCCGTGGACGCACCCAGATGAGCGGATGGATCGACTGCATCAGGCCGTGAGTGCGATCGTGGAAGCCGGCGCCAAGGAAGCGGAAGATGCGATGGTGACCTTCGATCGCATTCGAGCGATTACCGATAGGATGGCCGGCCGTCACGCCAAGTCCTCGACTCGGACAAGGGTGAGCAGGCCTGACCGTCCGAAGCCGCCTCGTTTGACAGAATCATGGTTCTGCTGCGCTGAGCCGACGACCCAGCAATTCAGACCGCTAAAAACAAAGGAGCATGGGGAAATCCAGCATGGGTGGAGTTACATACAGTTGAAGGGGGGACCAGAAATGGAAGCTGAGCTCATGACACAAGGCACGCAGATCCAGGAACTGTTGGGGTTGAAGGTACCGGCTGTGGCGATCGCGTTTCGAGACACGGCCCCTGCGGGCATTCCGCGGGTCACCGCTCCTGCACCGGCAGGATGCGGCTATTGGAAGCTGGCAGCTGAGGGTCAAGTCTTCTATACGGAGGCATCGGATCACTATACCTGTCCGGTCGGGGCCCATACCCACGGTGTGGATCTGCCACCACAGGTCGCAACTGAGCTGAATGGTCTGGTGCAGACCATGGTTGAAATGCAGTACCTCACGATGGCAGACATTCCGATGATCCCACGTCGACAGGAGACTTTTCACGTAGCCGTCTATGCGCCACTCACCAAGGCAACCTTCACCCCGGACGTGGTGCTGGTCCGTGGGACCGTCAAGCAGCTGATGCTGCTGGCGGAGGCGGCACAGGTAGCGGGTATTGCCGGCGGTGGCGCGACGATGGGACGACCGACCTGCTCTGTGCTGCCGGAATCACTGCAATCGGGACACACGGCCACCAGTTTTGGCTGTATAGGAAACCGCGTCTATACCGGGCTCGGGGATGATGAAGGCTATTATGCCATTCCCGGTACAAAGGTGGCCGACGTGGTCCGGAAGTTGGCGATCATCACCGAGGCCAATCGTCAGCTGGAAAAGTTTCATCGATCGCGTGTGGGGAATCCTTCGTAACACTCCAAGAGACCGACATGCCACGACTCCTCCTGCTCTTACCGGCAACAACCTATCGAGGAGAAGCCTTTCTCGACGCGGCCCGCAGTTTACAGTTATCCGTGACCATTGGGATGGAGTGGGCTCCCGAAGGCCTTCCTGTCCCTTCGGGCGATGTCTTGTTGCTCGATATTCGACATCCACAGGCTGCCGCGCAGACTGTAGTCGAATTCGCCCGAGATCACCCGATCGATGCGGTAATTGGAGTCGACGATGTGACCGCCGTCGCTGCCGCCGCAGTGGCGGAGGCAGTGGGGTTGCCCCATAACTCTGTCGCGTCCGTCACCGCCGCCAGAAACAAGCAACAGATGCGCGAGCTACTGTCCGGACAGGGCATTCCCGTACCTCGCTATCGGGTGTTCCCCCTCAACGGTGATCCAAGAGAGTTCGCGAAACAAGTCGTCTATCCCTGTGTCGTGAAGCCGCTGATCCTCTCCGCCAGCTGTGGGGTGATTCGCGCTAATGACGAAGAAGAGTTTATGGGTGTGTTCCGTCGGGTGGGCGCACTCCTCACCAATTTGGGTCTGGTGGCACGAGACGAGCAGGCCCGTTGGATACTCGTCGAGGATTTTGTGCCGGGGATCGAAGTCGCATTGGAGGGTTTGCTCACACAGGGAGCGCTTCAGCCTCTGGCGATATTCGATAAGCCTGATCCGCTCAACGGCCCCTTTTTTGAAGAGACGATCTACGTGACCCCTTCCCGTCTCCCTTCCGATGTCCAGCAGGACATCATCGCCTGTGCAGAACGAACGGCCCAGGCGCTCGGACTACGGGAAGGACCGGTGCATGGGGAATTCCGTGTGAATGCGCACGGAGTGTGGGCGATTGAGTTGGCGGCACGATCGATCGGTGGCCACTGTTCCAGAACTCTGGACTTCGCCTCCGGCATGTCGCTCGAAGAGATGATCATCCGTCACGCACTGCGGATGCCGATTCCTCCCTTCACCAGGCAAGAGCAGGCGGCAGGAGTGATGATGCTTCCTATTCCATACGCCGGCAGGCTGTCTGAGGTGCGGGGGCAAACTGAAGCCAGGGCCGTGCCTGGGGTTGCAGAACTTACAATAACGGCAGAGCCTGGCGATGAACTAGTCCCGCTTCCTGAGGGGACACGCTACCTGGGGTTTCTCCTGGCACGGGGAACGACACCGGAGGAGGTGGAACGGTCGCTTCGGGACGCGCACCGCCGATTGACGGTTGTCATCAGCGCCGCAACGCCGACATCACCCAACTCGTCGCCGTCAGCACCACGATCCCGAGCCATGAGCTTTTGAGTGATACGCAGCGAGGAGCCCGGCATTTGTTAGCTCGGCTTCTTCCGAACCTCTGCAGTCATGCTTCGCGACCACTCGTCCAGACTCTTGCCCTGTGCCGCCACGTCCGGAAGGCCGGTCATATCGTGCACCCATGCGCCCAGCACGACCTCACCATCGTCCATCACACCCTTCTTGATGGCTTCAAGCTCTTTGTCAAACCGTTCGGGGGCTTGCTCAAGGATGCGCCTGATCTTCCACTTCGTCGTCGGTTTACCATCCGCATCCAAGTCACAACCGTAGTGGACGAGATCCACCTTTCCGGTCGTGAGCACCTTGGCCAACATGCGATACGTGACGCCAGAATTGGACTGAACCAGCGCGGCCTTATAGAGACGCTCGCATTTGTCCGGATCAACCTCCAATGCCGTGAGATCTTCGATGACCTTGGCGGCAACTTCCGGGGCTGTATCGACCTCTCCCATAGTAGTCTTCCTCCCTTCAGAGGTTGAGCCTCGTGGCAACACCACCATGACCCTACCAGACTATGCTTGAACAGAGCAAGACGAGCGCAGGCTGCTGACCGCGGCCAGTTCGCCGTCCGTACCCCACGCAGCACGAGCGCACGCGGCAAGGATAGGATAGGAGCGTATAGCCGGCTGTGTATGGCATATAGCATATAGAAGGAGATAAGAACTTCCGGTTACAGCACGAGAGATCATCTGCCTGCCACGGGGGGTGCATTGGAAAAACGCCGATTTCCTTGGCAATCTTCGTTCCGTTCACTATGATGCCCCGAATACAGATCGGCATCGTACATGAGCCAACCCCCTTCACAAAGTCGGCGGATCATTGAACTCCGCAAGCACCCTCGGATTTTCACTCCCTCGGGTGCGCTGTTTTCTCTCAAACGCCTCATCAGTCCGGCCCAATTCGAAGAACACACAGAGGGTGAAGGGACACTCATCGAGCTCTCCCTCGGAGGGTGCCGGCTACTCAGCGACAT
>VBOL01000039.1:9423-15690 GCA_005887945.1 Nitrospirota bacterium | reverse complement strand
AGATGTTCGGTGTCCTCGATCTTGAAACCACCTTCGACGGCTGCCGATTCTCAGTCGGCGTCCGAAACTCAAACGACAAATCCATGCGTCTTGCGCTCACCGTGGGTTATCGGGTGCTCGTGTGCGACAACATGGCGTTTCACGGCGATTTCACACCCGGGCTCGCTAAGCACACCAAACACCTGAGCCTCGTAGACATCCTCTCGGTCGGAGTGGACCGCATGCAACGCAGCTTCGAGCCGATGCGTCGGCAGGTTGAGGCTTGGCGCGCAAGCCAGCTTTCTGATGAAGCCGCGAAACTAGTCATCTATCGGGCCTTCATCGAAGGGGAACTTGAGGTACCCAAGCACTTGGCCCGAGTGGTGCACCATCGATACTTCGATCCCCAGTACAAGGAGTTCGCGCCGCGGACTTTGTGGAGCCTGTCGAACGCGTTCACCTCGGCCTTCAAAGAGCTGGACGCCATTCCGCAATTCCGGGCGACGGCCAAGCTAGGAGCGTTCCTTGAAGGTGCGACCGCCGTGTCGAATTAATTGCGTCGTCCTCTCGATCCAACGAGGGCACAAGGCCTGGAATTGTGAGAGATGGACAGGAGGCAGTTGTAAAACTGCCTCCTACGCCTGGGCGCCTCCGCCCGAACGAGATGATAGTTGATCGCCCGCGAGGCCAGTTTCAGTGGGAGGAGGACCAGAGGAATCCGGCCTTGCGGACTGTTGAGTTTGCGCCTAGAGTTTTCTTAAACAGCTTCTAGGAATGTCAGGCATGACCTCGACTATTTTGCTGTGGCTGTTCGTCGTCAATCTTGGGGTCGCATTCGGCGCGGGACTGTACGAACACCGAATCGTCGTGTCCAGGTGGATCAGTTCTTCGCCTGAATCCGGCAGGCACTGGAACGCCGACGCCGTTCGCCGGGATGACACCGGCCGGAGGTTCTGGGCGTTCGCCACGACAGGGCCGCTCACACTGCTTACATTGGCAAATTTGCTCGCAGCGTGGCGAGCTTCTGGGACAGTTCGTGGCTGGTGGCTTGCCAGTGCATTTGTCGCCCTCGCAGACCGAGCATTCACTTTCTCCTATTTCATTCCGACGATGGTCGGACTAATGAGGGCGAAGGATTCACCGGAGTCCGTTGCAGTCGCGACACAGTGGCGGAATTTCAATTATCTGCGTCACGCCATCGTGTTGGCAGCGTGGCTGGCGTCCTTGAGAGCATTCTCGTTGTTCTATCAACAACGCGGATAGTGGACAGAGGGAGTTTTCTTCAAGCTTGGGAACAGCATTACCGGGAGGTAATTCAAAGTGATTATCGCGGATCGCTTGCGGGCCTTACGGGAAGCAAAACAACTTTCTCAAGGCGATATCGAGAAACGGACGGGATTGCTTCGTTGCTACATCTCCCGCGTGGAAAACGGGCACACGGTCCCTGCCATCGAGACGCTGGAGAAGATGGCTCGGGCACTGGAAGTTCCGCTTTACCAGCTCTTCTATGACGGCGAGGAGCCGCCCAAGCTGCCGGAACGTCCCAAGCGGAAGTCGTCCTACGACATCGCCTGGGGCAGCACGGGAAAAGGCGCACGTTATCTCAGCAAGCTTCGGCGTCTTTTAGCCAAGACAGAAGAAGGAGATCGCAAGCTGCTCCTGTACATGGCCCAGAAAATGGCCTCGGCGGGAGCCACACGTCAAAGGCGCGCATCACGGACCGGCTGATCTCGGCCCACAACTAGCGGCTTTCCTCCTTTCCCTCTTTGACGAATTCCTCCCGGACTAACGAATCCGAAACTTCGTAAGTGTAAAGCTCCGCTTGTCGAGGGGCGATTAATTCAGAGTGAGCGTGTGTCGACACTCCCCGTGTCCTTCCTAGACTGAAATTCGACCTGCTCGCTACCTGCAAGCAACAACCCTAATCCGGCATGGATCGGGCAGCACCCCTTAAACATTTTGTGCGGCACAAGGGCGCGACTGGAGAGTACAGGAATGACTTGCATCGTTTGCGGTCGACGCATCGAAGAAGGGCGTCGGCATGGCCAACCCCCACGGGAAGCGAAGTACTGCTTGAAGTGCCGCGCTGACCGCCGGCGGCGTTCCAAACTGAAGTACACATGGCGACCAGAATACGACAATTATCTCAAGGCTCAGTATTTTGGTGGGCTCAAGCGTCGCTTTCAGGTTCTCAACCGGATGATTTGCATGACGGGCTTGCCGCGGTGGTACATCAAGCGCCAGGCTGAACGGCTAGGTCTGACAATGCACATGGATCGAAAGCCGTGGACCGGCACCGAGTTGGAGCTTTTGGAGAACATGGTCGGCCGAGTGTCCTCGGCGACAATCGCAAAGCGATTGCGCCGCCCAGAGGGCTCAGTCGTAAACAAGCTGAAGCGTATGGGCACCTCCCGGCGCGTACGAGATGGTTACACGATGCGCGAACTTGAGCTGTGCCTCGGAGAGGACCATCACAAAATTTCGGGGTGGATTAAGAATGGCTGGTTGCAGGACCGCCTTCAGGGAACGCGGCGACATAACGGAAATGGCAAAGATATCCACCGCATCCGTGAGGACGACATCGTTGACTTCATCAGGAATCATCCACAGGAAATCAATCTCGGCAAAGTGGACCAGACCTGGTTCCTAGACCTCGTGTTGCTTAAGGGGAGAGAAGTGCGCCAGGCCAAGTCGGCTCGCGACGCAGTCGTACTCGCGGATGACGCGGCCGCATAGCTGATTCAGCTGCTGTGCCCGAGTCTCTCTCTGCTAGCTCAATGTCATCCCGGACATACGAGGGGATTCCGGAGGCGCTTTCACGGCGCGTGGTTCTACCCCAAGCTGCCTTTAAACATAAAAAAGCCGATCCAAGGTAGGGCGGTAGAGTCATTTAAGAAATGGGCAACGATGCATGGTAGAAGCCCACGCCGCCCCAGAAGGTAGGCAACCCCCCACATCATGCCGAGTATCGCAGTGGGTACCATGATTCCGACGGCGGCGACGAGTCCATGAACGGAGTACCCCAGATGGGAGAACCCAAAGGCAACGCCTGGAAGGCTGACCTGCGCGACTCTTCCATACCCGGCTGCAGCGAACTCGGTCATCAGGAACCCACGAATGAGAAGCTCCTCACAGAACCCCGCAGTTATTCCTGTCGCTAGCGCCGCCACGAGATGGAAGCCCCGTGGTGCAAACGCATAGGAAATTGGGACACCCATCCTCGGTAGAAATCGAAGATTGCTTGTGATCGAGAGCCCCGCGAAAAGTAAGGCGAAACCCCATCCGGCCCAATTCCCCAATCGCCAGGCACCGAGATCTCGAAACGACTGGTTGCGACTCTTCAGGACGAGCCATGCAGCAACCACGAACATCCACTCGGCTATTACTCCGCCGGCGAGGCTTAACAGGTAGCGTTGCCCCAACGACCCGTGCTGTGCCGCTGGGACAGCTAAGGCGACAAGTCTTGAATCCGCGGCTATGAGTCCAGGCAGACCAAACCCGAGAACTGCCCATCCCAGCCAACAGCGTCGCTGCAACTCGCCTGTCACGATTGCAACCTCCCGGGTCTTAGTTATCCCTCGTAGTGCTCTACGACTTCCGGTGAGCGCACCTGTGCTCCCTTCGGATCTTGCCCGAATTCACGCCGAGCCCGGCGCTGACGCAAGAGATCCCAGCATTGATCGAGCTCCACTTGGATTCTTGCCAAGCGTGAGCGGTCTTCCTCCACAAGCGCCCCCTGGTTATAGAGCTTGTGCTCTTCTGCGACAAGCCTCTCGATATGGCCCAGAACAGGCTGGTCAGCCGTGTCTTTCACCTTCTCATTCATGACAGTTACCTCCAAAAATGAAGTTTGGTCTTGCGCCTTGCGGGGCGCAGATATTCGCATCGAGATGGTCCATGCTTATCACTGCGAAGTCGAAACAGCTCGCTTTGCAGCACCTTTCCCGAGGAAGTTCACCAGTTCCGCGTTCACTTCGTCCGCATGAGTCCAGCTCACGGCGTGCGGTCCATCCTTTATTGCCATTAAGCGGGAGCCCTTGACCAGCTTGGCGATTTTTGCTCCGGAAGCCTGGATGGGCACAATGCGGTCCGCTTCGCCGTGAATGACCAGTGTGGGTACGTCGATACGAGCCACGTCATTGCGGAAGTCCTCATGCCACGTCGGCACGCAGGCAAGACTAGCCGTGGCCGAGGCGCCAGCGGCAACGTTCCAGCTGGCCTGAACGGCCTGTTCGCTGATGCGCTTGCCAAGAAAAACATCCGTATTGAAGAAATTCTTGAAGAATTCCGTGAAGAACGCGTAGCGGTCCGCAGTGACAGCTTTCTGGATCCCCTCGAAGACACTGCCGTCCACGCCGTCCGGGTTGTCGGCTGTTTTCAGTAGGTACGGTGGGATGCCACCAATGACCACGGCCTTGCTCACGCCCTTCGATCCGTATTTTCCGATGTAGCGCGCCACTTCGCCGCCACCCATCGAAAAGCCGACGAGCGCGAAATCACGCAGCTTGAGATGTGCCACGAGCTTGTGTAAGTCCTCCGCGAAGGTGTCGTAGTTGTAGCCCGTTGTTGGCTGGCTGGATCTGCCGAATCCTCGGCGGTCATAGGTGATTATACGGTGACCCGCCTCCAGAAGAACCGGAAGCTGCTTCTCCCAGGAAGCACCGCTTAGAGGATATCCGTGGATCAAGACTACCGGGTCACCGGAGCCGTGGTCTTCGTAATAGAGCTGGATGTCACCGGAGTTTTCTTTACCGACCGCAATGTGTGGCATTGAGGTCCTCCTTGTCATTCGTTGGATGCGTCAGGTGAGAGTTGGTTCTGATCGCTTAGGTCCCCGCGTCGGCGCGAAGGCCAAGAGATGAAACCAGTTGCCCGGCTGCAAACGCAGGCGACAGGCTGTGGATTTCGACCGAATCGGACCGCTCTTGTCGCCCGAAGAATACTAAACCCAAAGACCCTGAGAAAAGGAGAAGAAAAGAAATGAGCACAACAATGGCAGCAAGTGGAGGGAAAGCAGTAGCTTCAGGGGTGTCCTCTGTTCAGGACATTCCCCTTGAAAACATCCGCGAATCTACGAGCAACCCTCGGCGAGTTTTTGACGAAGCTCAGCTGCGGGAATTAGCGTCGAACATCCAATCGCACGGCGTCTTACAGGCGATTCTTGTCCGCCCATCTCCTGATGGGGTGGATGGAATGTACGAGTTGGTGGCTGGTGCGCGCCGTTTTCGTGCTTCGAAGTTAGCTGGCAAGAACACGATCCCGGCAACAGTGCGAAACCTGACGGATGCCGAAGCGCATGAACTTCGTCTCATTGAGAATTTGCAGCGGACAAATATCCACGAGTTGGACGAGGGAATCGGTTATCGGTCGTTGATGGCCCTGAGGCCGGACTTCTACACGGTCGAGACGATGGCGGTGCACGTTGCCAAGAGTCCGGCGTATGTGAAAGGTCGCCTTTCTCTCACCGAGTTGATCCCCGCCGCGCAAACAGCGTTCTACGATGGCAGGGTCACCGTTGCTCATGCACTTGCGATCGCGAGACTTCAGTCGAGGGACCAAGAAAGGGCTCTCATGGAGTGTTTTCCAGGCCATCGGAGCACCGGCTCGATCCTAAAGGATCGCAAGGCAGAGGCGCTGACGGTCCGGCAACTCCGCGAGTGGATCGAGCGCGAGATTCACCTTGACCTGAAAAATGCCCCGTTCGATACGGAGGATGCGAATTTGTTGCTTGCGGCGGGCGCATGTTCGACATGCTCCAAACGAACCGGGAACAACCCGCTACTCTTCCCGGAGATTAAGAACCGGTCCTTGTGCACGGATCCGGCTTGCCACCAAGCGAAGATCCAGGCGTTCGTTCAGTTGCGTGTTGCCCCCTTGGTGAAAGAAGGCGAAAAGCCCGTTCAGATTTCGGAGAGCCCCTCTTGGCAAGTTCCCACCAAGGCCCCCAACACAATCTATGAAGGTCAATATCGGCGTGCACAGCGGGAAGGAGAATGTGCGCACACCCAGGTTGCTGTCGTGGTCGACGGCCGAAAAGCAGGGGCAGTCATGCACGTTTGCACGGACGAAAAGTGCAAGACCCACCGCCAATTCTCTCACTACGAAGTCTCGCCGCAGGAAAGAGAGCAGCGGCGAAAGCTTGCGCTCGCGGTCCGGGTTCAGAAGGAAGCACGTTCGCGCATTCTGCGGGCTGTTCGAGAGAAGCTTCCGGCTGCATGGGCGCGTGCGGACTTCGAGATGGTCGCGCTGGATTACTTCCGCCGGCTTGGCCACGACAATCATCACCGG
>VBOL01000039.1:7987-9343 GCA_005887945.1 Nitrospirota bacterium | reverse complement strand
CTAGGCTACAGTTCCGCGGAGACGCTCTCCAAGGAAGCGAATCTCATGCGAACCGCTGTCCGCTACAACGTAGAGGCATCAAAAATCACTGCCATCGTTACTGCGGCGCTGTCGGCCAAGAAGAGAGCTACAAAGGGCAAGTCCCTCGTCGGCTCGAGTCGGCGCGGGCGCCAGAAGGCCAAAGCCCGATAGGGCGAGGGTCGTTCTTCCGGGCGACGTGTCTCCGCGTCTTGGTTACTCATTTCTGGCGCGCCGGGCCGAATACGTTGGCGCGAGACGAGATTGCTCATCGATTAGGGAGGGTGGCGGCGACAAGGTCACTGGGGGCCCAGCGAAGCGTCAAAACGGACGGACGAGAAGGGCACCCGGCAGTCGCGGCGTACGAAAGCTAGTCAGAAATTGTGCGACTAGCGAAAAAATGTCCCCCGTCCTGTGGGACGGCCTCACCTGATTGTATCCACTGGCTTTAGCGTACCGCCATGAGATGGAAGGTCACCCACAGGTGAGAGGAGCGGCGCTCCTCGAAAATGCGTCCATAGAGGTCAGGTTGTAAGGTCGGCGGGGAGAACATTTGCGGGACGAATCCGGCCGGCGCGTAGCACGGGTGCTCCCGACGCAGAAAGCCGGGGGCCATGTCGCCAAGCCTAAGATACGGACGCGAGAGGTCTGAGGCGACGAGAGTCCCAGGCGAAATACATGGGAAGAGTGCACCCAGCTCAACGACAGCAAACGGGAATGGCGTTCGTTGCTTCGTCTGACCGCCCTAGATCCGGCAACGGATTCACCAGATCTTGAGAGGCGAGGATTGAACGGGGAGTCTTTATGCATAGCACGAACGGAACAACGAACGATGCTGTGATCGTCCCGCAACGGCTGCTAACTCTACCCGAGGCCGCGCGCTATCTTGGCTGCAAGTTGTGGTCCGTCCGAGAACTCATTTGGAAGGGCCAGCTTCCGTACACCCGATTCGGCAAGCGGTTCCAAGTGGACGTTCGGGATTTGGACGAGTTGGTGGAACGGGAGAAACGGTGCGAAGGAAGCGGGGACCTGAGTCACCCGCCTGCAAGCAGGCCGAACAAACTTGTCGTAACTTCGCCTTCCAATGGAAGTCAGCACGTCGGTGTGAGTGAGGGACAGAAAGAGGAGACCACCGAGTCCAGGCGGCGGAAGTTGCCGGCAAAGGCTGGAGTGTAACGACTCGCCTTCCATCGGAAATCGCCCTCCCGGTTCCGGTGAGGTGTACATTATGAAACGAATACGGGGAGAGGGAAGTATCATCCAAAAACGAGAGAGCCGTTTCCTGTGGATCGCGTACTACGATGGCTCGGGGCGACAGATTCAGGAGAATAGCAAGAC
>VBOL01000039.1:0-7895 GCA_005887945.1 Nitrospirota bacterium | reverse complement strand
CGCTACGAGGACATCCGGAAGTCTCTCCTGCTCGATTACAAAACGAAGGGAAACAAGGGCCTCGAAGAGGACGAGAACGGTGAATCTTACATTTGGGGTCTGAATCACACCGATTACTATTTCCGAAACAGACTCGTTCGAACCATCAAGACGGATACGTTGTACAAATTCATCGAGAAGAAACAAGCCGAGGGGCTTGCGAACGCCACCATCAACCGCTGTCTTGCGCTTCTGAAGCGGGCGATGAACATCGCAAGGCGCGACGGCAAGCTGGCCTCGATCCCCTTTTTCCCCATGCTGAAGGAGGACAATGTCCGCACGGGATTCGTAAATCGCCCTGACTTCGTGAAGCTGCGCGACACCATGCCGGAACACCTTCGCCCGCTTCTCACGTTTCTCTACTTCACAGGGTGCAGAGTTGGAGCGGCGCTTTCCATCCGACGGTCACAAATCGAGTTCGAGGACGGGAGAGCGTTGCTTCGCCTGGAGCGGAATCAGGTAAAGAACGAAGAGCCGATTCTCCTTCCTCTTCCGGTGGAACTGAGCGAAGTGGTCAAGAGCCTGCCGCCCGAAGGCCGGGTGTTCAACGGGAGGAATCTGCGGAAGTCTTTCCAAGCCGCGTGCCTTCAGGTAGGATTGGGAGTCAGGACAGGCCCAAAGGTTTGGCAGTACAAGGGCCTGCTGATCCATGACCTTCGCCGGAGCGGGGTCAGGAATCTCATCCGGTCAGGCGTTCCGCGAAACATCGCCATGAAGATTTCGGGGCATCTCACCGAGTCGACCTTCGAGCGGTATAACATCGTGGATTCGACCGATTTGCGTGAGGCCATGGCCAAGGTAGAGAAACATTTCGCAGAACGATGAAGGTTCGATGAAGGTTTGGGGTTTCTGGCCGCCACGCACAGGCTAACCCCTTTAGTTTCAATACGGTGCCGAGGTAGCTCAGTGGTAGAGCAGCCGATTCGTAATCGGCAGGTCGCGGGTTCAAGTCCCGCCCTCGGCTCCACCGTTCTTGCAAATCCCGCGAAATCAATCAGTTAACCTTTTGATTTTCTGTAGCCGCTGAAATCTTGTGAACATTAGTGAACAAAACCTCAGCGATTTTGTCGACCGCACGTCGTTGTGCGTCAGGGATCGCGTGTGTGTAGACATTGAGGGTTGTTTCAAGGTCCGAATGGCCGAGAAGTGCTTGGGCCGTTCGGAGTGATTCACCCACCTCGGCGAGCTGCGTTGCATGCGTGTGTCTGAAGCTGTGCCAGGAGATCGAGGGTAGCCCCAGGGCTTTGCATGCCGGTCGCAGAACGCGGCGAAGTAGGTTCTTCGGGTTGAGAGGCGTCTGTTTGCGGGTTGTGAAGACGAGATCCTCCGGACCCTTTTGGTGACAGCCGCCACACTGTGTCTGAAACGCGTCACACACGGGCTGGCTAATCGGAATATCTCGTCTACTGCTTTTTGTCTTTGGCGAACCGAACTTACCTTCCGAGACTGTCTCTCGCACTTGGATGACGCCACGATTCAAATCAATGGCCTTCCATCGCAGTGCAAGAATTTCGCCGATTCGCATGCCTGTCAGAACTGCAACGAGCACGAGAGTGCGACAAGGTTCGGACAGGGAAGCAAGCAATCGCCCTACTTCCTTCGGATTGAGATAGAGCCGCTCTGTCTTTGGTGCACGGTCGCCAATGCGAATCCCTCTTGCAGGATTCTGTTCGAGAAGATTCCAATCGACGGCGGCCTGCATCACCTTTGAAATCGCAGTCCGCATCCCGTGCGCGCTCGACCCGGAGAAGCCGTTCTTTCGTTTGTCGGCGAGGAAGTGTTGGACATCAACCCGCGTGATGTCGCAAAGTCTCCTTGCGCCGAATACGGGGAGAATGTGGCACCGGAGCTGTACATCGTAGTAGCGAGATGATCCTGACCGAAGCGTGGGTATTATGCCTGGCTTCCACATCTCGTTAACGAATTGCTCCAGCGTCATGGTTGATTGTGGACGTTGACGGCCTTGGTTGATTGGTCTGAGTTTGGCTTGAAGGATGTCCCTTGCTTCCTTCTTGCCCTTGATCTCGCTGGATGTCCCTAGCACTGCAAAGCGAAGAACCCGCTTCACGGTGCCATTAGGTGCGATCACGTCTTCTCTCCAGCGAGCGGCCCAGACCTTTCGCCTCTTGCCGCGTCGAAGAAAAACATGCCCTTCTTGGAAACGCGTGCGAATCGTGGACTCCTTTCCGATTCGCGCGCCCTTTTCCTCACCGGGTGCCATTGTACTCTGGGACGCCAGGATTTCTGCGCATTTCCAGCCGCCGACGTCGAATCCACGCGAGCACGTCCGCCTCATCAAAACGCCAATACTTTCCTAGACGGAATCCAGGTATGCGGTCTGGGCATCTGTCGCGCGTGTGCCCGTATACCCAGGAGGTTGGCACCTGCAGAAGGTCCGCTACATCGTGGACGCTAAGAAGGTGTCCTTTATCTGTTCTCGTCCTCCCTGTGGCCGCGTTCGCGGCTTCGATGACGGATGGCTTGCACACCGAGATAGCCGCGGGCGTGTGCGGAGAGCTCTCGTCTCCCCTTGGATTTCTCGACACTCCATTAGACTTCGATTGAGAGTGGCTTACTGCGAGGCGCGAGGCATGCTGTCCTGGAGACGCTGTATTCTCACGCATACCGAATTGGCTTGGACGGATCTTCATTTGTTGCTACGCAGTCTTCGTAAGTGCGTCTCCTTGGATTTGTTCTTGGTTGTGATTGTTGGTGTGTTGGGCTGACCAGCGCTTGAACTCCTCGTCCTTCCTGAACAGGAGCCTGAGCGCTTCGCTTACGACGTAGGATGCGTTAGCACCGATGAATTCGGCGTACCTGTCCAGGGTATGTCTGAGGTCTTCCTCCAGGCGGACCTGAAGGGTTGTCGTCTTTGGTTGTTTCGATGGTGCTTTCAGAAGTGCCAAGTATTCTTCCTCCTTTTCGTCATTGGTGGTGCATTACAGCTTGCATTACAAACAGCTTGCTCCGACTCTTGCGCCCGGGCCAAAACACGAGCTGCGATTTCCAGCAACAAGAGGCGGGAGTGACCCCCGAAGCCCGCAGGGACCGGGGCCGCGATTTCGCGGCACGGTGGGGTCGCTCCCGCCTCTGATCGTGTTTTGGCCGCGTCCGGTTCATCTGCCTTCTCTTGTTCATCTGCCTGTTGCCTCCGTCTCTTATCTCTGCGCCGAGGTGACTTTGGCGGTGAAATCTCCAGTGAAAGCCGGCGCGGTTGTACTTTTCCGGAGAGGTTTCACCAAGGCCCTCGGATGCCTCTCGAATAAAGCCACCTGGCCGTTCACGGGGGAGAAGATAAATGCCACCGTCTCGGGCCTGCGAAGAGCGGCGTACTCCTTGCGGACTTGGTCGAAGCTCACCTGGCCGGACCGCCATTTCTGGTAGAGATTGTCGATGCCGGCGCCGCTAAATTTGACTTTTGCCTCAGCGTGAGTGATGAGATCGGCGGTCGAAAGCTTGTGAGCTTCTCCGCCTTCGACTTGCTTTCTCAGAGAGAAAAAATCCACAACCCCTCCGGGGCCGTCGGGGTTCCAGTGCCTCTGGAAGAGTCCCATGAACGCTGCCTTCGCGCGGTCTTGGAATGCATCTCGCGTCGCGACGTAGTGGAACCTCACACTAGACAGCTGGCTGAACAGCGGGAAGTAGGCGTGGAGGTGGGTTTGGAAACTGTCGAGACTCTCAAGGCCAGGGTCGACGAAAGAGAAGGAGACCACAGGGGGAGAAGCGTTGGGGAGGAGATACATTGGGAATTTGTCGACGAAATAGCGGTCGGTAAACTGTTCTCGGATGGCTCCGGCATAGCGTTTGGCAGGAAGATATTTCCTGTCGATTCCGAGCTGCTCGGTGAAGAAATGAACCTTCGTCTGTTCGGTTTCAAAGAACGAATAGTCGAGCTTCCCGAGGATGAAATCGAGTGCGGCGAGGCGTGTGCGGATATATTCCGTCGAGTGCCTACGGCGGAACCGGACGTTATCCTTGCCGATGGCCTCGTACAGATTCCGAGCAAAGAGATGGTAGACCTTGCCATTGCGCAGGCAAGGGCGGGCGGAGGCATGGCCTTTTTCGAGAAGCTTTTGAACAAAGGTTAGGCTGCGTTTCCCCGGCTTGCCATTGATGAAGCGGATGAACTGCTGGCAGGTGAAGTAGCCAGAATGCGTGGCGACAAGGTAGAGAAAGCGTGCCTCGTCCTCGGTGTACCCGAACGAGCCGAGAGCGATGGTGTACATGCGTGGGATGTTCATAGGGCGAAAATCTCCGCTGTAATTTCGTGGGTGTCGAGAACGCGGCGTAGTTTGGGATGGTCTTGCTGCCGCGCGAAGAGATGGAATCCGGCCTTGGCCTTCTCCGCTAGTCCCTGAGGGCGGTAATCACGCGTGGCGATTTCGAGGTCAAGGCGGCGAAGGTCTCTGCACTCGTCCTCATACTCGATGCGAAGGTCGGGGACAGGAATCTTATCGTTCACAACTTTGAGGTCGTATTGGTCTGCGAGTCGGATTCGCTCGTAAGCTAATTTCTTATTCGGATCGACCCGAGACAGCTTCCGGTAAAGCTCTTGTTTGAGTTCGTAGTCGAGGATCACGCGGCGAACCTTACCGCCCACAGCATCAATCTCCCTGGCAACTTTGTGATAGAGACGGTAGAGGTCTGCGTCGTGTCGCGCTTCCTTAGCCTTGACGAAGCCGTGATAGATCGTCTGCCGATTGGAAACGATTTGTGCTTGTCCAAGAAGCCGGTGGCCCTCTTTCGTTAAAGTCAGAACCCTGGTCGAGTAAGACGAATGACCCTCGATACTGCCCTCTTCAATCAGCCCTTGCCGACTGAGACTGCCGAGGTCACTCTCCATACGCGCGCGGTCACCGCGATAGGTGAACCGAGCGAGGTCGTCGGCAGGAACCATGCGAAACCTGCCAAGGTCCGTAAGAGTTTGGACTTGCGAATCCCGCAGTAAATATTCACGCCCGCGGCCACGATAGATCGTTCGTGAGCGGTCATACCGGTTGCTTGACTGGTTCGACTGCTGTTGCCTATCGTGATCGGGTCGAATGCGCCGGCCTCCGTCTCGTAAGGGGTCTTGCGTTCCAGCCACGCGGTCACGGCCGGAATCGCCGTACTTCCTGAGAAATGCGGCGAAGTCGGAAATGTCATAAGCGCGGGACATTGACAAACTCCTTCCGATTCACCTGAGGTCGAGGTCTGAGACGGTCTTTGAGCGTCCTTTGGAAAGAAAGACTGGAAGAATTGAACTACCGTGCATCGCATTGCCCTTCCTCAAGCTAGTGTCGAGAACTCGCCGGATTCTCAGATTCTGCGTTCTGATAGAGAAAAACTTCCTCGACGTTCTTGCCGAAAATGCGAGCGATCTTAAAAGCAAGAGGGAGGCTCGGGTCATACCTGCCCGTCTCAATGGCGTTGATGCAGGCACGCGACACTCCCACATGCATGGCCAGTTCGGCCTGCGACCATTCCCGCTCCGCTCGTAACACTCGAAGCCGGGTTTTCATTCGTACCGCCAGTGGCGACGCCACGAGGAAACAATCAGACCCACACTCCAAAGAACAACTGCGAGCACGACGTTTCCGTATCCGGGAACGCGGGAGAATCCAAAGCTCTCCAGAAAAGCCTCACCGATCAAAAGAATCAGCATCCCGATGAAGGCGAACGTGAGAGCTTCATAGATGTACCGTCTTTCGAACTCGTCGATGGCACGCAGGAATCGAAGGAGTGTCCAAACGACAAAAGACGAGCCTAGAAGCGAGAGTGTGAGCAGCGCTTCTCGTTGAAAGCTATGGGAATACTGAGCAAGAATGAAAACGGCGGCACAACCGATTGCTGCCGCGTAGAAGACACGGAGCAAGCTCTGCTTCTTTACAACGAGCGGATCAACGTGATCGGGTCGAGGCAACATGTAGACCTCCCCAATGAGGGTCCCTACAGGCTACACACCGCGCCTATGAATGTCAACTATAAATATCAGAATAGTGCTATAAGATAGCTAAAGGATGCTAGCCAGCACTGTCGTAGTGGGCCCGTTCTAATTCGATTGCGCTTTATGCTTGTTTAGGCATAATATGACGATGCTGTCTGCTTCGCCCAGCATTAAGCCAGTCGTTTGGATCGGCAGCACCAAGGCGGACCTCCGCAATTTCCCAGAGGAGGTCAAGGACTCGATAGGCTTTGCACTCTACGTGGCCCAACAGGGCGGAAAGCACGCCGACGCGAAACCGCTCCGAGGGTTCGGCAGCGCAGGAGTTCTTGAAATCGTCGAGGACCATGACGGTGACACATATCGCGCTGTCTACACTGTGCGGTTGGCTGGCCGCGTGTACGTGCTGCACGCTTTTCAGAAAAAATCTAAGACCGGAATTGAAACACCGAAAGCAGAGATTAACTTGATCAAATCGCGCCTCAAGCGAGCCGAGGAAGAACACGCAGCATGGCTAGAGCGGCGCAAAGGAACGAAAGAACATGGCTAGAGCAATTGAAGTCGAAGAAGGAAGCGGCAATGTCTTCGCCGACCTCGGATTACCAAATCCGGAAGAGCGTCTCGCCAAGGCAGGGCTTGCTATTCGCATAGCTGGAGTCATTCGCGCACGGCGACTCACTCAGGCTAGTGCAGCCCGCATCTTAAAGATCGACCAGCCAAAGATTTCCCGTCTACTGCGCGGGCAGCTTTCCGGTTTTTCAACCGAACGGCTCATGCAGTTCCTCACGTTGCTTGGCCGGGATGTTGAAATCATCATAAAGCGCGCGCCGCGCTCACGCCGCCAAGGACACGTGCGCGTCATTGCGACAGCTTAAGCAATACCAAAGGATCCGACGAGATAATCAGTCCCAGGGATTCAGGAGAGCGTTGCGTCTAGTGGAAGTAAGAAAACGGGGTAGATCCTAGCTCAAGAACTGAGGTTCGCTTGCGGCGTTTATTGTAGCTTCGCGGCTGGTGTAGTCAACGATCGCTGACCTTTTTGGCGCCCCGAATCGTTCAAGCTCTTGCCGGGACAGGCAATTCCTCTTCAATCTTCACAGCAGGGAAGAGAACGACTTTGCACTGAAGGGACCGTGCGATGAGGCACGATTTTTCGGCCTTCTCAAGCAGGCGCATGACCCGGTCGCGATCCTCTTCTTTCAGGATGCTGACCACGGGTCGCAGTCTAATTTCCGTGAAAAGCCAGATGCCATTCTCATTGCCGAGCACGCCTTCCGCGTCCAGGTTGAAGGACGCAAATCCCAGGCGGGACTTCTCCGCGATGCCGGAAAAAGTGCTGACGAAACAGCTTGCCACAGCGGCGACGAGGAAATGTTCCGGTGTCCAGTGCCCTGGCTCCCCCAAGAACTCCGGTGGGGTGCGCCCGCGCCAAATGCGTTGACTCGATATTCATGGTGAGCTTCCATTTCGTTCTCCTTTCATCTTCACAGCGAGAGCTTGCTTTCGATTCTGGTCCCGCGTTAGCAATTCAAACCTAACAAGGGAGCCCGTGCGATGGTGTGACCTGAGTCACGCTTGAAAGTGATGGCCGTCACAGCCAGATGACCATCCCGAACTGTTTTCAAAGTGCCGGAGGGAGGTGGCCCATGAGAGCGGCGTGGCTTTCCGTGATTAGTTCGCGCTTGCCCGGCCACGAATCCTTGCGGACATGAGGCGCCAACAGTCTCGGGCAATTGCCCAATCTTCTTGGGCGCGCACGATTAGGACGCGAACGGCTGATTCGGACACGGAAATATCCTGGTCCGCAGATGACTGTGCATTCTTCGCGGCGTCGAGTATCAGGCCAAGAAATCTAAAGTTGGCACAAGCTGCGGCTCGCACCTCAGGTGAATTTTCTCCAATCCCTGCGGTAAACACCAAAACATCTATTCCG
>VBOL01000258.1 GCA_005887945.1 Nitrospirota bacterium | reverse complement strand
CTGCGGACCTGTCGCAAGACGGTGAGCCCATCCATTTCAGGCATTTTCAGATCAAGTACGATGACATCGGGGCGTGCTCGGCGAAAGCACTCCAGACCCTTCTGGCCACTTTCCGCGACGATCACGTCATAGCCCTTCCGCCGGAGGAGCGTGTCGAGGAGATCACGGATGCCCGGCTCATCATCAATCACGAGAACCTTGGCCATACCTCCCCCAGAGTCGAATAGCGAAGCTAACCAGTTGAAAGAATATCAAAGTCATGACGTTTGTCCATAAGCAGGTCATGCGGCCATCCGGTATGGTCGAACGAGCGGTTCGGACCCGGATAAAATCATTCGACATTCCAAGGCGTTGGGTGGACCGCACACGCAAGGTGAACGGCGCGGCCTGGACCAGGGGACTGCGGGCTTGGGACTGGCGAGCTGAGGCGTTGGCGGCGGTGCCAGAGGCCTAGCGCGTGATCGCCCCGGCTGCCCTGGGGAGCGGATCCTAATGAAGAGGGACGCGTGAGAGCGAATCGGCTGAATGGTTGTCAAGGCGAGGGAATATTATGTTAAGCACCCATCCACAACAGGAGTCTTTCTGGACAAGGACAAGAATCGGGAATGTCCGGAAGGTCATGGGGAAATGAGGCCCCCAATGGGAAAGGTGAAGAAGGGCGAGATGAGGAGGATCGCGCAGAACTGGGAGAGCGAGGCCTGCGGGAAAATTGTGACGTTACCCTTCCCCTAAAAACACGGTGTGCCTCACGACACCGCGGCTAACCTCCCGTCAGATCGCTGATCACCTGCTCCAAACGCTGGCGCTCCGTGTCCCTGATCCGAATGAAGGCCAGCCCGAACATCTGGTCGCTCAGCCACTGCACGCTCGCCGCTTCAATCATGAGTGGCCAGCCTACGTTTGGCACATAGATACTCAGCTTCAACGAAAAGCCCGGCTCCACAGTGACCGGACTCTCGATGCGACACCCGCCCATAGACAGATCCAGTATGATGCCCGTCCCGTCCAGCTTCGTGGAAGCCGAAAGCGTGTTGCGGAATTGCACCCGAAACCTCGGCGTTGCCCGGCGCTCCGGCGTCTTCATATCCATGACGGACTGACCTTCCACCTTCCCCTCAATGAGGCGTTGGCCAAAGGCGATCCCATGGCTATCGGCTTCCTGCTCGGTCGCATACAGGACATCGGCCGAGAATTCGCCCGTTCGAACACCCCGGCGATCTTCTAAGGAAATGAAGATGCGAAGCTGCCATTTCTTACCGCCTGCCGGGTGATGCGGGGCGGACTGAATGGTGTAGCCCTGATATTCGACCGTCTTTCCCATGGGCTTAATTCTTCCCTTTCGGCAGTACCCGTTCTTCCCGAGCTCTTGAATGCGTCCCTCAGCGAGGGCCAATAGAAAGCGGTTGACGGCGCGCCGCTCCACGGTGGCCGCCAGCTTTACACGATAGAGCAAGTCTTTCGACACGTCACGAAAATTGAGTGTTTCAACGTCGTTGGCGGGTGACTTTCGCGGCATGGGCGGGAGTGTAGCAAGGACTGACCAGGCAGGCGTCAAGATCCTGCTTTCGTCTGGATGTTGGAAGACGGGCTACTCAACGCCTTCAGATGTTCTCGTAGCATAAATTCTCAGCGATTCGGTCTGATCTATTCTTCCTGTCACGGTGGTATGACGCTCACATCATGGAAATTGGTATGCGGCCTCTACCCGTGCCAAAATTGGCGACCTGCCAGTTCGAAAGTTGATTAAGGAGAAATTTGCAACTCCCTGTAGTGCAATTGGCTTCCCGCGTTATCCCCATCCTCTCGACAGGAAGATTCAGCACACTCTGCTCCTCCATGTCTTCTCAGCGAGCTGTTGGGACCAGGGTCTGGGTTTGCGCATTATCAGGTGAGGCCATTGCCAACAACCCTAGAAGGCTCACCACTAGAGGCTCGTTGACGGAGAAAAAACCAAGCGAGTATGATGGCACCCATGACCGCTGAGACCCAACCCACTCAATCTCGTGAGCTTATCGAGCAATACCGCACGCTGATCGAGGTGTCGAAGGCCATTTCTGCGCATCACGATTTGCACGAACTCTTTCGAGATCTGGCCCAGCGTCTGCCGCGAGTGGTGCCTGTGAATTTCGTCGCCCTGTCCTTACACGATCCCGAGCGCAACGTGATGCGGTTGCATACGCTCCAGGCGAATGTGCCGGCTGACATTGTAGGTGGCCATGAAGAGCGGGTTGAAGAAATTCCCGCCGGATTGGTCTGGCAAACGCAGCAGCCCCTTGTCGTTCCGAATCTTGCCGAAGAACGTCGCTGGCCGATGGTCACTCAGTGCATGCGGGAGGACGGCATCAATTCCTTCTGCGAGGTTCCCCTGACCACGGCGCTGCGACGGCTGGGCGCCATGGGATTTGGGAGCTTGGAGAAAGAGGCCTACGGTGAGGCGGACGTCGAATTCCTCCTGCAGGTCGGCAACCAAGTGGCCGTTGCCGTAGACAATGTCCTCCATCATCAAGACCTGACTCGGGATCGCGACCGGTTACGTCTTCTGCTGGAGGTGTCCGAAGCCATTGCGTCACACCGCGATCTTGTAGAGCTGTTTCGTGATCTCGCTCAACGGCTCCCTGAGATCGTCCCGTTCGATTACATCAACGCAGTCTTGCATGAACCTGCGCGTGATGTCATGCGTCTGTGGCTCTTGGTGACCGAGACGCCCAGCACGATCAGCCCGGGTTTGGAGCTACCCGTTGATGAATCTCCAGGAGGAGTGGTGTGGAAAACCCAACGGCCGATGACCGTGAACGACGTGACGCAAGAGCGCCGCTTTCCGAAGCTGATGGCCATGCTGCGCGAGAACGGGGTCCAATCATTCTGTGTGGTTCCTCTCACGACGGCGCAGCGTCGCCTCGGCGCGATGGGATTTGGCAGCCTGCAACGGAGGACCTATCAAGAGGCAGAGATCCATTTTATGCAGCAAGTAGCACACCAGGTCGCGGTTGCCGTGGACAACGCGTTGCATGCCGAGAGCGCTCAATCCGCCCAACGGCAACTGAAATACGAACGAGACCGCGTGCAACTGCTGCTGGAAGTGAATAATGCGGTCGTCTCTCATCTGGATCTCGACGACCTATTTACCGCCGTCAGCGCCTGCTTACGAAGAGTCATCAGGCATGACGGCTCAAGCCTGGTGTTGTATGAGCCTGAGACTCGTCAGTACCGAGTCCAGGTGCTCGATTTTACGAAGAACACAAGCTTTATCGAAGAAGGGCAAGCGGATCCGCAGTGTAAAGGGCCATCCGGCGTCGCGATCAACACCAGGAAGCCCGCGGTATTTACGGTGCAAGACCTCCAGTCCATGGCCTCGGAATCGAAAGTCTGCGAACGCGTGCTCGGTGAGGGGGTCAAATCCCTGTGCTCCGTCCCCCTCCTCGCCCACGACCGCGTGCGGGGCGCGCTCAACGTCGGTAGGCGCAGCGAGGATGCGTTCAGCCTTGAGGACATCGGGCTACTCAGCGAAGTCGCAAAGCAGATCGCCCTCGCCGTTGAGAATGCCATCGCCTACAAGCAGATCGCTCAGCTTAGGGACAAGTTGACAGAGGAGAAGCTGTATCTCGAAGAAGAGATCCAGACGGAGTACAACTTTGAGGAGATCGTCGGTGACAGCCGGGCTCTCAAACTGGTACTCAAAGAGGTCCAGACCGTGGCGGCGACTGACTCCACGGTCTTAATCTTAGGTGAAACAGGGAGCGGGAAGGAGCTCGTCGCGCGGGCGCTCCACAATCGCAGCGATCGGCGGGAGCGAACATTCGTGAAGCTCAATTGTGCCGCGATTCCGACGGGGCTGTTGGAAAGCGAACTCTTTGGCCATGAAAAGGGCGCATTCACCGGTGCTATTGCCACCAAGATCGGCCGGTTTGAGTTGGCCGACCGCGGGACGATCTTCCTCGACGAGGTGGGAGAAATTCCCTTGGAGCTTCAGGTCAAGCTGCTCCGCGTGCTTCAAGAGCAGGAATTTGAGCGATTGGGGAGTACGAGGACGATACGCGTCAATGTCCGCGTCATCGCCGCGACCAACCGCGATCTCGGTCGGATGGTGGAGGAACAGGAGTTTCGCAGCGACCTGTATTACCGGCTCAAGGTCTTTCCGGTCACAGTCCCTCCCCTGCGGGATCGCCCGGAAGATATTCCCTTGTTGGTTCGACACTTTGCTCAGAAATTCGCCCAACGAATGAAGAAGCACATCGAGACGATCCCGTCTGAAGCGATGAAAGCGCTTCAGGCCTATCCGTGGCCCGGCAATGTGCGGGAGCTCGAGAATTTCGTAGAACGAGCGGTGATTCTCACCCAAGGACCGGATCTGTTTGTGTCACTTGCCGAATTACAGCCGAGGCCGAGTCACACAACGAACTCTGGGACTACGACCCTTGAACAAGCTGAGCGCGAACATATTCTCAAGGCGCTACGTGAGTCGAACTGGACCATCGGTGGCCCTGCCGGGGCCTCAACGAAACTCGGGATGAAGCGGACCACTCTCCAATCCAAGATGCAGAAACTCGGCGTCACTCGGCCTTCCTAGTCCGGACTATCCGCGAAGCTTCGAATGTTCCGGGCTTGCGCCGATCCTTCGGCACCGTGCCGATACGTAGGCACGGCTCCATCGTCACGGCAATCCTACATCGCACCCAGAGTCCCCTGCTACTGACCGACAATTCCTTTGCTTTCCGTCACTTGTCTTTCAAATCTCAAATGGTCAATCGCCTGGAACGGTCTATGCGATGCTCAAGAGGAGACAAAGGAATTGAAGCGACGCAAGTGATTGCGATTTCGGGATCATATGGAAGGAACCGACGACTGGGTGGTCGGCGCGCCAAACGGTAATCGCGGCCAAGCGGACAAGAAACACAGAGGCGGGGGCGCGATGAGCGAGAACTCCGGCTCCTGCATCGTTATTCAGATGCGTTGATGAATAAACAGCAGGAGGATGCGCTGTACTCTGTCCCACACGCCATATTCACCCCCATGATCACATGATCAGTGGTGATCTTATGAATAGCAAGACTCGGAAGAACGGAGAGTTCCAAAGGACGGGATGGGTTGTTGGAAGTGCCAGCCTGTTGCTCCTCATCAGTGCTGGACTTGAGCTATTTGTACAGCAGACGCTCGGGCACAACAGTGTGGCCATCGTAATCCTGGCTCTCTTGCTGGCTTTATGGTCCTATGTCCTGGGCCTCGGCATCTTGCTTTTCCTCGCAATGTGGTGCCTCGTCGAGTGGCGACGCGTTCGGGTGAAACGAGCGGCCATGAGTAATGATTCTTCTGCTGGACCGAGGAGCAGGCACCTCGAACAGCCAGAATTGCGAGATCCTCAATCTCTTCAACAGGGCGTGGCTCCTGTTGTTCCGAGCCGATCGTCGAGGGATAGCGATGACAGCAGGAACGAGACAAACAATCGAACCAGAGTCGCCTAAGATGGGAAAAGAGGCAGGCCCCTTTCTCATGACGTGAGCAATTACAGCCTAGGCCTGCCGGGATTACATTCACCAACAAACCTCGAAAGGAGCAACGCTCATGAGCACAGCCAATCTCCAACAGCGGTTGAACGATCTGTTCGGCTACATCCGACAGGGCAAAATCATCGAGGCGATGAACGAGTTTTACGACAAGGACACCGTGATGCAGGAAAATGCCAATCCGCCGACGAAGGGACTCGGCGCCAACATCGAACGGGAAAAACAGTTCATGAGCGGTGTGAAGGAACTGACAGGGTTCACCGTCACCGCGTCCGGCGTCGGCGACAACGTGACCTTTTATGAATCCACGAGCGACTTTGTCACGACCGGTGGCGTGCCCGGCCATGTTGAGCAGGTTTCTGTGGCGAAGTGGAAGAACGGCAAGATCGTGCACGAGCGGTTCTATTATGACACGGGCACGCACTAAGGCGAATCCTCTTCACCCGCGGTGTCTGTCTCTATTAAGGAGAGCTTATGAAAGAACACCTCGAAACAGTAGAACTGCTGGCCCGCGATCTGCGGGACGGGAAAGAGTTCCCGCGCAGCCCGCGCGAAACGCTGGCGGGCTACGTGCTGGCCGCCCGCGCCTTGGACAAATGCCGCGCCGACCTCGTCGGATGGGAAGGCGAATACCACTCGAATTGTCCGCTCGATCAGACATGGCTGAGGTTCGCTGAGATTGACTACGGTGCATACAGGTTGTTTGTCGCCACCGGCGCGACCGATGGCGAGGTCGCCGAATGGATTGCGAAGCATGCAAAGAAACGGTCCCGTGCCGAGATCGTTGTGTGGAACAACCGGTTACGGGACCAACGCTTGAGCGATCTGTCCCCGGAACTGCAGGAAATGATGGAGGACTACATCGCCGCCTCCCTCCCGCGCAATCGCGTGGTGTACCACTGGTTTGATGTGTACGACTTGGAAGAGGAACGGCTCTGATCGGAGGGAAGCACCATGAATATGGCAACAATGTATAAGGCGGTGACCTGCCCCCGATTGTTGTACCACATCCCTTGTTAGTCTAGGCACATTGCGCTTCCCGAGGTTCCCTGGCCTCGGGAGCCGGCGGTTGATAGCCCAACGAGCTGTGTGGGCGAATCTGGTTGTAGGTGCGCCGCCAGCGTTCGATGAGCACCGTGGCTTCCCAACGCGTTTCGAAGATCTCGCCATTGAGCAATTCGTCCCGCGGCTTGCCGTTAAAACTTTCGACATAGCCATTCTCCCAGGGGCTGCCGGGTTCAATGAACAGGGTCTGTACCCCCACACGGCGCAGCCACTCCCGAACCGCCTTCGCCGCGAACTCCGGGCCGTTATCGGACCGAATATGCTCGGGCGCGCCATGTTGCACGAAGAGCTCGCTGAGCCGGTGGAGCACGTCATCCGATCGCAAGCGGCGATCCACGTCGATCGCGAGACATTCCCGGGTGTACTCATCCACAATGGTTAGCAGTTTCAGCGGACGGCCGTCCTTTGTCCGGACGGCGACGAAGTCGTAGGCCCAGACATGATTGCGGTGGGTCGGGCGGTGCCGACCACAGGAGCCATCGGTGAGCCACAGCCGGCCGCGCTTGGGTTGCTTTTGCGGCACCTTCAGTCCTTCCCGCCGCCAGATCCGTTCCACGCGTTTGTGATTCACGCGCCAGCCCTCCCGTTGCAGTAACACCGTGATCCGTCGATACCCATACCGTCCATACTCTCGGGCCAACCGGATGATAGCGGGTGTCAGGGCCACGTCATCATCCGATGGCCCGCCGTGATGTCGCTGGGTTGAGCGAGGCTGACCCAGCACCCGACAGGCCCGTCGTTCGGGGAGGCCCAGCGTGGCACAGCAGTGTTCCACCGTCTGCCGTCGGCGCGCTGGGCTTAGAAGTTTCCCTCGGCGGCCTCTTTCAGGATCACCTTGTCGAGTGTGAGCTCTGCCACGGCCCGTTTTAAGCGCGTATTCTCCCGCTCCAACTCCTTGAGCCGCATGACCTGATCGATTTTCAGCCCGCCATACTCGTTCCGCCACCGGTAATACGTCTGTTCGGTGATCCCCAGGCTCCGACTCACTTGGACGACGGTCTGGCCCTTGCTCAGGGCGACCTCGGCCTCACGCAGCTTGGTAATGATGTGTTCGACGGTGTACTTGATGCGCGGCATACGGCCCTCCTTTCGACCAGACCCTAACAGAGGATCTGGACTGGTTTAAGGGGGGCAGGTCAGTTGAGTTGGGTCCAACAGGTACGGTGTTCTCTGTCCCGGTGTCGGTAACAATCAGGTATTCGTCGCAATACCTCACGAACAACGGCATCAGTGACGCAACTACGCTAAAGGTCGTCTCAATGGACTCGGGCGTGGCCAACGAAACGCTACGAACGATCTCGTAAGATACGACTCTGAACACCGTGACCGCACAGACCACGCACTTCAGTAACTTTGCCGTGTTAGGTTATACGAACGCCACCCTTACCGGCAGCTACGGGGTCACGATGTACGACTCCGATGCACCAGTGGATGTGCCGCCCGTGAAGGGATTTCATAGTGGAGTAGGGACGTTGATGTTTGATGGCGTGGGCGCCTACACAGCCTCAGGAAACAAGAACACGGACGGAGTGTCGAGCGCGAAATCGGGTAGCGGAACCTACGCTGTTGCCGCGGACGGAACGCTAACACTCTCTTCGACGGGGGGAACTCCCCATAAGGGGAGCGTGCTCGCCGGCGGCAGCACGTTTATCCTGGCGTCGACGAGCGGGCAGCCCGTCGACATTGGCGTGGGGATCCTAAAGTAGCGGAATCACGTTCTCAGGGAATTGCAGCGCGAGGAGGCTCCCCAGGCAGGACTCCAATCAGCTTTCTCTCATTGATGCACCTGACAGCGGAGTGTTTGAGGGATACCTGATGGGTCCAAAAGGCATGTGAAATTCTTAGCGTGTATCATTGTGATTTCCTTCAGGATCAAGACTGGAAATTGTAGGGGTCAAAAACAACTGTTTTTGAGTCCCTCTACCAGTTAGCCTTTAGCCTTCAAGAATTCGCGTATATCACCAGGATTAAATTTTCTGTTTATGTCATGACAGTCGAACTTTCTTGAAGCACCGTCTGCGAGGCTGGAGCATTGCAGTAGAGAGAGCGATAAACTTGACTTAGCAGCCCTTGAAATACTGTGCCTGACACTGTTGCGAGAGTCGATGGGCTTCTGCAATCTGTGCCGGAGTCATGCGGCGTGCAGCATCATCTCGATTGTCTACCGCGAGCTTCTTGCCGTTACTCGTCAGTTGTGCTGCTGCGAGGTCAAGCCACATATACGCCTTCACATAGTCCTGTGGCACGCCCCGTCCGTTGTCATACAACGCCCCAAGGTTGTGCTGCGCCCATGCGTTGCCCTGGGCTGCCGCTTTCTCGTACTAATCGTTGTGCTGCGCCCACGCGTTGCCCTGGGCTGCCGCTTTCTCGTACCATCCCCGCGCCTTCACATAGTCCTGTGGCACGCCCCGTCCGTTGTCATACAACACCCCAAGGTTGTGCTGCGCCCACGCGTTGCCCTGGGCTGCCGCTTTCTCGTACCATCCCCGCGCCTTCACATAGTCCTGTGGCACGCCCCGTCCGTTGTCATACAACACCCCAAGGTTGTGCTGCGCCCACGCGTTGCCCTGGGCTGCCTGTTTATGGAGGTCTTCGGCAGAAATGTCGATCGGTGGGGAAGCAGGTGCCTGCCCAGAGGGGAGAATGAGTGCCGTCAGGAGAGTTAGGACGAATAGGACGCGCATATAGCACTATCGCCCAAGTGTATTAGACCGTCAAGGAATAGGGGACTATTCGCAGAATGTATAGATACTCAACGAGGAAAACCGTAATGGGTCTCTGAGGCATCAAATAGATTTGTTTATGACCCGTCGCGACGATAGAGAAAATGCCCTGAAAAATCAAACTTGCTCGCGGACGATAAGAGTAGGGTTTTTGAACTCTGGGGGGGTTTAGCTCATCCACAGGACTCCATCGGTTTCAGTACGAAATAAGAAAGAGGGGGTCTGAGATGGATGAGTCTCAAAAGCCGAGGGAGGCCCTGTCTATAAACCATGTCAGATTGTTGGGAGCCAAGTACGCGTTCGATCAGGAGGTCACTGGAGGGAGAGGCATTGGTCATAAATCAGATGGTTAATGGTTAATAGACGGGGGTGAGTGCTCGTGCGCTGGACACAGCACACTCCGAGCACAGTGCACTGCGGTACGAATCGCATCTCCAATAATAATCATAGGTTTGTTCATCGACCTGTGGGGGGGGGCAACCCCTGTGTCCCTGATCGCGCCGCGGTGGCGCGATGCTCTGATCTGGGTCTTCCTGAAACAATCCCGCTCATCAAATGGGCCTCGCCTTAAATGGGTGATCAGTGGGATAGCGTGAGACCATGAGCGATGTTCGCGCCTACCGCCGGCGCGTACCCCAGTGCAGCATCGAACAGGAAGTTTGCTCTCGCTAATTCAAACTCGAGGTCCTTTTCCCTGCGATAATTTGTGAGCGTGTTTCCGCCTGCCGTTGGTGCTTTATGGGCCGCCGACCTGCGATTTACGAATTTCAGAAAATCCAACCTCAGCCAACCTAACCCCACAGGAAACTACCAAACCGGATGCTCCCGACATGGGGCCTGATGGGACTGGTTTGTCCTGTCCTGGTAGCAGCGAGGTAGCAGACCCCCCGCTCGACGACCTCGAAGCGTTATAACGCTTCCTCCAGTGCAGTCCAGAGGTCTCGAGTTATCGGACGACGAGCCGTTGCCAATCCTACGCATAGTACGTCGCACGGCAGAGTCCAGCTCACGGTAACTTGTCGAAAAAGAGATAAACGGCGGCAATCCGGCCGTCCTCGGCAATGATGAAATCAGTCCCGGCGTAAGGTGGCGCCTCACCAGTGCGGCCCGATACCCATTGGATCCGCCCGGCATTGCCCAATTCCTCCGGCGCGGCAATTGGCTGATATCGAAAGTCAGGGTGTGTAGCCTTGATCGCGCCCGCGACGCGATCGATCTCGTCGCGGCCACGATAGACGCCCCTAGGCTCATAGAACACGCAATCTTCGGTGAAGATCTCGTCGATGGCCGCGCTCCGACGCGCGGGGTCGTTTTCACCGAAGACGTCGTGAAGATTGCGGGTCAGCAAGGTCGATATGCTATAGGACATGGCTTCTCTCCTCTCGGCATCGAGTGGCTTGCGATATCTCGACCCGGAACGGCTCTATTAGCTCGGCGAGGCAGCGCATCGCCACACGGTGACTACGTCTCGAGGAGCATGCCGAGCACCGCGGGCCACCGATTCTCGAAGTCGCCGTCCCGCTGGAGTCCGCGCTCTAACAGAGCTTGGATTCGCTGCTGCGCCTCAGGCCACGTCAGCGCGGTCTGAAAGGAGTTGAGGGCGTCAAGGAGCCGGTCGGCGGATGGCAACGAGACTTGGTTAATGAGACTCTTCGCCGCCGCGATAGCACGCCGATCGAAGGAGGCGATGCGGCGCGCGAGGGCATCGACGAAGTTGTCCAGTTACGCGTCCGAAAGTGCACGGTTGATGTATCCGTATCGTTCCGCGGTGTCGCGGTCGAAGTCGTTCGCGCCGAGAACGATTTCGAGCGCGCGTCCCCGGCCGACCAGGTGCGGGAGGCGTTCCGTACCGCCATCGCCGGGATGCACTCCCACCCCGACTTCGGGTTGACCGAGTCGCGTGTTCTCGCGCGACGCGAAGCGCATGTCGCAGGCGAGGACGAACTCGCTGCTCACGCCTCGGACGCAGCCTCGGATCTTCGCAATGCTGACCACCGGGGACTTGGTGAGACGGACGAACGTATCCATCAGGATTGGGAGGCCGGAAGGTCCGACCGCTGTGGTGATGTTCCCCGTCTTGCCGGTCAAATCAAAGTGGGCAAGGTAGAACTCAGGATTCGCGCTCTCGAACACGACGACACGCAGGCTCGGGCTGGCGTCTATTCGAGCGAGCAGATCCTGGAGGCCTTCGAATATGGTGGCGTCTACAATGTTGAAAGGCGGATTGTCGAACAGAACCCTCCAGTACGCGGACATCTCCTCGATGACCCGCACGGGCGCCGTCGATTTAGTCATGATTCAATCTCCTTCGACCACGATAGAGCGCGACGGTGAGGTGATGTTCGCCTCCACATAGGAACGCATGCGCGCGAGTGCGGGTTCGCTAATACACAGTTTCAGGAAGAGATTTCTTTCGAGTGCCAGTCCCTCTGACAGCGGCGTCTCGGTGGCGTTGCGGACGAGACGCTTGATGTAAGCGACCGCTTCCGGCGGATGTAACGACAGGCGCCGAGCAATCTCCATCGCGCGATCGAGAGCCTTGCCGCTGACGGTTTCGTGAACCAGCCCCTTCTTTTCGGCTTCACGCGGATTTAGGGGATTGCCCATGAGGATGTGCATGAGCGCGCCTGGCATTCCGATGACGCGTGGCAGCCTTTGCGTGCCGCCGGCGCCGGGAAGGAGCCCAAGGTGCGCCTCCGGTAGTCCGATTAGGTAGTCGCCATCCTCAGCGATACGAAGATCGCAAGAGAGGGCGAACTCGAATGCACCGGCCAGGGCTGTGCCGGAAATGGCGGCAATCACCGGTTTTGGCATGCTCTCGCACAACGCCATCGCCTTATCGAAGAATCCCCCATTGTAGGTCGCGTTCTCGGGCCACTCGCGACGGGAAGCACGCAGGGACTCCGCGAGGCCGATCAGCACACCGACGTCAAAATGACGATTCGCCCGCGAATCGGTCCAGCGCCTCGGTGAGCGCGTCGCCCATCTCCCCATCGAAATAGATGCGCCTTGCGCTGCCCAGTGGAATGACCGCAATTCCATCGGCTACTCTTGTCGTCAGAACATCGGCGGTCATCGGGTCCTCCTGAGTTGCGACCGCTTCTTTTTCTAATGTCATTCCTTATTGGCATTTGCGACTCCTGCGGCCTCGATGGCATCAAATATTGCAATGAAGAGACCAGGTGTAAGCCTTTGAGATATGTGCGCTTAACGTGAACGCGGCTGCCGAAATTTCAGCATTTGCTGAATGATCGCCAAAAGAAGCATCTGTTGTGCCCCACTTAAATTGTGGACAGGTAGCTTAGCCAGCTGAATGCAGGAACCCAACTGAATTTATTCAAGACCCATCCCCTCAGAAGACAGTCAAGCATCTCTCACCAGAGTCATGATGAGTGCACACGGCTGTCCCTTGAGAAGTGGAGACTTATAGAGGGTTGGATTCTCTGTAGAATTGATAGACAGCAACGTTCAACAAATTGTCCAGAAATTAAGAGGGGCAGTACAATATGACGCCGACCCCTTGAGAGGACAAGAAGTGATCGAACGGAAATCCGAACCCGGTCACACTCGTCGGCACCGTACTCGCGAGGAAGAGCGCGGTCTAGCCGCCGAGCCGTTTCGAGGCGACCAGCCTGTATATGACGACGAATCCCGACCAGATCCCCACCAAGCTCAACATTACGTGCACGAGGGTGAATGTCGTCGTACCAAAGCTCCCTATCCGTGTTTCCTTAGAACCACTTTGATGGACCCTTTATGGCTTGGATCTTTACGCACTCATCGCAGGGCAGCCGTTTTGCGTGTTTCACGGTTGTAAGGGCGCTAATATGCGCACAGGTTCTTTCAGCCATCATTGTCTTGTTCCTATTCGTTCAGCGCCTGATGTACGAAGGACACCGCGATCGACCCCTCGCCCACTGCGGAGGCGACCCGTTTGATATTGCCGCTCCGGACGTCGCCGACCGCGAACACGCCGGGCAGGCAGGTTTCGAGGAGATGGGGAGCCCTGGTGAGCGGCCAATGCGCGGTCGCCAAATCCTCCTGTGACAGATCGGGTCCCGTCTTGATGAACCCGTCGGCATCGAGCGCGACGCACCCGTCGAGCCATTGTGTGCTGGGAACGGCACCGGTCATGAGAAAGACGTGTCTTATGTCGTGGGTTTCGGTGCTGCCGGAGTGATGGTCGCGCCAGCTCACTCGTTCGAGATGATGAGTTCCTTCCAGAGCCACGATTTCGGTATTGGCACTGAGGACGATGGCTGGATTCTGTTCGATGCGGCGAATCAAATAGCGCGACATGCTCTCCGCCAGCCCGCTCGATCGCACGAGCATATGCACACGCTTGCTCGCCTGCGCGAGGAAGACGGCCGCTTGGCCGGCTGAGTTCCCACCCCCCACCACAACCACTTCTTCACTGCGGCACAACTGTCCCTCCATAAAGGTCGCGGCGTAGTACACACCCGTGCCCTCAAACTGCGATAAGTTCTCGAGGGGCGGTTTCCGATAGGCGGCCCCGGTTGCGATGATGATGGTGCGCGCCGGCACGCGCAGACTGTCGTCGATTCCAATGGTGTAGGGCTTGCGATCGCACGCGAGGTGTTTCGCCCCCTTCGTGATAACCATTTGTGCGCCGAATTTCTGCGCCTGCGTATAGGCCCGCCCCGCGAGATCTTGACCCGAGATGCCAGTCGGAAAACCAAGGTAATTCTCGATCTTCGAGCTGGATCCGGCCTGTCCTCCCGGCGCGTTCGTCTCCAGTACAAGAACATCCAGGCCTTCCGAGGCGCCGTACACGGCGGCTGCGAGTCCCGCTGGTCCGGCGCCGACGATGACCACGTCGCGTATCTGGGTTTGGTCGATGGGTTTGTTAAAGCCGAGGCAGTCGGCAATCTGCTGAATGGTCGGATTCCGCAGCACCACGTCGCTACGGCAGATCACCACCGGCACATCCGCGGCGGTCACGTGAAACTGGTCCAGCAGACCCTGAACATCGGCGTCACGGTCAAGATCGATATACGTGTATGGATGGCTGTTGCGCGTCAGGAATTCTTTCACGCGGAGTGTACCAGAGCAATGATTCGACCCGACGACGACGACATCTCCGAGCCCCTGTGCAATCAACTCGACCCTGCGAAGGATGAAGGCCCGCATGATGATCTCGCCAATCTCGCTGTCGGTCTGCACCAGGGCTACCAAGTGTTCGCGATCCAGCTCGATCACTTCGCCCGCCTCACTGGCGCGCGATCGGACAAGCACGGGACGGCCCGAAAGCATGTTGACTTCGCCGGTGAACTGACCAGGTCCATAAGCCGTGACGAGCCTCTCGGTTGTGCCGGATGGCAGGACCATCTCGAGCCGACCTGCCGTGACGACGAAGAACGGCACGACATGTTCCCCCGCCTCGAAGAGCACCTCTCCAGCTCGGATCGAACGCACCTGGCCATGCACAGCGATCCGCTGAACCTGAGCAGGCGTCAGCGTCGGAAATATCCGCTCCACACCGGAGGCAAGTGTCAGCGGGAGTGGAAGAGCTGTATCAGTCATGGCGAGGCGCCTTTCTTAACTCGATCCTGTCTCTCAATAGTCACTTTATCGCGGGTGTCAGTCGCATCGCGGCCATCAGACTCGGCAAATCGTCGGACCCCTCGTAGCGCTGTCCGTTAATGAAGAACGTCGGAGTCCCGGTCACTCCGCTTTGTTGGCCGCTGAGCACATCCGCACGGATCCGCTCGGTATGAGCATGGGTTGCCAAGCCATAGTCGAATTTCGCTGTATCCATTCCCAACTCCATGGCGTATCGCGTCAGATAGGGGTCGGCGAGCCTGTGTTGGTTGGCAAAGAGAACCTCGGCCATTTCCCAGAATTTCCCCTGCGCCGCAGCTGCTTCCGTCGCTTCGGCTGCCTGTTGAGCATGCGGATGCTTGGTGGTGAGAGGAAAATGGCGAAAGACGATCCGCAGTTGGCCGTCAAATTGCCCCTCGAGCACTTTCATTACCCGTGCGCCTTCCCGCGAGAACGGACATTCAAAGTCGCCATAGTGCACCACCGTGATTGAGGCGTTTGAGGGGCCCCTCACGTGGTCTCTGTCGCTGACCCCTTGCATGAGTTTGATCTCGCGTACGACGTTCATGTGTGACCTCTCAGATAATCCATGGGAGACCGCATATGGTGCCGTCTAGGCAGTCATTTCAGTCATCCCGGAGCTTTCACCAGCATGGAGCCACTCACATACGGAGTGAACCACGAGCTCGTTGAAGGCCATCCCGTCGGCTGACGAAGCCCACAGTTCACGCAACGCCACTCCTCAAATTCCCACGAAACAGCCACCTATCGTTCGAGCACCAAGAATCCTTTGCATATGGGACTGTTCTGCCCCGCTTATATTGTAGACAGTTTATTGAAGATTGGGAACGATCCTTTTTGCAGAGAATCCGTCCCTCCTCGATTGTCCCTTTCTCAAAGGACATTCGGGTGCACTCGCTCGTTACTCTGTTGAGAGGGGTTCGACTGTGTTCCGCTCCAATGGGTTTTGAATAAATTCAGTGGGTTTCCTGCATCCATCTGCCTTCGCTACCTGTCCACAAATTAAGCGGGGCACAACAGGCAATCATGGGAGGCTCTCATGACCCGCCAAGTTGCCCTAGCTCGCCAGATCCTTGCGAAGCTCTTCAACGGCGAGCGGGTCTTCTTCAGTCCTGCCGGATCAGGCTATGAATTCAAGGGAATTGCCTCAGCTGGGAAGCTGCTCATCGGGCATGCAAAAGGATTGGTGTCCCCAACGGGATTTTCTAAAGGGGGAACAGACGCACTGGGCTTCCGGATTGATGTGAGAGTCTTGGCAGCTTAGTCGAACCTATGGCCCGCTGATTAAGAGTGGTAGAAGGCCAATGATTCGAACAGCTCGATGTTGCGAAGGTTTCCCCTTTTATCTTCGAAAATCACGAGCTTGCTGGCTTTCTACTGATTCGATTGCTTCTACTCAATTCGCTGCTTTTTGAAGATTTTTAGCACAGATTTAGCACAGCAAAATGGGTGCACCCCTCGGTTGAGCAGGGGGGAAGGGCATATCCCCCCTGACAGGGTTCCGATGCCGTCGATAAGAACAGGCTCACGAACCATGGTGAGGAATTAACGCAC
>VBOL01000257.1 GCA_005887945.1 Nitrospirota bacterium | reverse complement strand
TACTATGGTTTCTACGACCTCTCGCAGGTCCAACTCTCGTTCTTCGAATCGGTGGTCCGCATTGCCCCGACCACGTTATACTTTCCCCTGCAGGACCGCCCAGCATTTTTCTTTGCCCGCCAATTTTTTGAGCGTCATCTTCTCCCGCTGGCAGACACCCATGAGGATCGGAGTGGGGAAGGGGACCGAACCGCAACAACGGAGCTGGTCGAACTCTCCGTTACGAACGTGATCGGGGTCGAAGAGGAGTTAGCGACGGTCTGCCGTGAAATTCTGACCTTGGTCGAGGTGAACGGCTATCGATTCGACGAGATTGGAGTGGTAGCTCGCACGCTGGAGCCCTACCAGTCTCGGCTTCAATCGGTGTTCGATCATCATCTGGTGCCCTTCACGTCAACGGCCGCTCGGCCGTTGTCGCGTGAACCCCTAGTCAAAACCCTCTTGCGCCTGGCATCGCTCCCACTACATGATTACGACCGTGCGGCCATGCTGGATGTAGTCACGTCTCCCTTCTATCACCACGCCCAGGGTGCCGATTCCGCCAGAGCGAATCTCCGCCCTGATATCTGGCGCTCCCTCGTCCACACCTTGGGTATTACGAAAGGAGAAGCGGAATGGAGGCGCCTGGCAGAGCCGGCCAGTTCGTCGATTCTTTGCGATGCGGAGACGGAGCCTGACGAAGACGATGATGCAACGGTCGGGACGCGCGAGACCTCTCAGTTGACATACTTGTGGGAGCTCGTTTCGCTACTGATTCACGATTGCCGCGCTCTCCCTGCGCAAGGATCGATCGGAACACTGACCGGCGCATTTCTCACGCTGGTGAAATCTCATGTTCACGCGCCTGACCTGTTCGACATACCATTGAGCGAGCCACCCGAGTCGACCGATCTCACCAAGGTTGGCTCGCATATCCGATCCTCGCTGGCTCGTCTGCAGCAGCTGGACCCGCTTGGAGGGGATCTCTCATGGGAGGAATGGGTCGAATTGTTCCGGCGGGTATTGGACGAGACCAGTATACCCATCGAAGAGGACCGGCATCAAGGTGTTCAGGTGCTGGATGCCATGACCGCCCGTGGCCGGACGGTTCGGGCGCTCTTTGTACTTGGCATGAATGACAAACTCTTTCCACGGTACGTGCGTGAAGACCCGTTTCTTCGTGACCGTCAACGTGTCGTATTGGAATCGACCCTGGGCTACAAGATCGATGAGAAATTGGCGGGGCATGAAGAGGAACTCCTATTGTTTGAACTCCTCAGCCGCTCGGCCACCAACCGGCTGTATCTCTCCTACCAGCGCGCCGACGAAACAGGGCGAGTCATGGCGCCGTCCGGCTTCATCGCCATGGCGATACGCGATCCACGATTCGTCGGGAAGCCGGAAGCAACGATCCCTCGGCGGCTGACCCTGCGGATCAGCGAACAGCCGTCGATTCAAGCTCTGTTACCGGTCGAGGATTTGGCCTTGGGTTGCTTGTTGCAGGGCCACGATGCGTTACCCGTACTGGCTGCGATGGGACGTGACCAGCCCCTCTTTGAACAGGGTCTCGTCACCCTGAAAACCATCGAGCGAGAATCCCCCGAGCTCGGTCCGTTCGACGGCATGGTCGGCGCACAGGCAACTGCCTTACCGACTGCAACAGAACGGAGCTTCTCGCCAACAGCATTGGAGCGGTATGCGACCTGTCCCTTTCAGTACTTCGCAGAAAAGGTTCTTCGGTTGGAGCCTCTGCGACGGCTCCATCACGACCACTTGCTTCCCCGCATGCTCGGAACCCTTGTTCATGAATCGCTTCGTTTGAGCTACGAACGGTTGGTGCTGCTCCAGTGGCCGGATGACTCGCTGACCGAGGCCACGGTGCAAGCCACGGTGCATGCGGCAGCGACCGATACATTTGCCGCTCATGCTGCAAGCCAGGGGACGGGGCACGCCCTGCTCTGGACGTTGGCTCGCGAACAGGTGACAGAGTTGGTCTCGGCTGCCGTATCATCCGATCAGGCGGAGTATCAGACAACCGGATTCCACCCTGTTGCGTTTGAGGCTGCCGCACAGGGAATCGTCCCGCTGGAGTCCGATGGGTCATCGGTTTTCTTGAAGATTCATGGCACTTTGGACCGTGTCGATTATCGCGCCGAACCGCCGGCGCTCCGTATCGTGGACTATAAATTTAAACAGGGGAATGAGATCACCGCCGTGGATCGCAACCTTGCCCTATCGGCCGTGCGCGGATTTCGACTGCAACCACCGCTCTATGCCCGTATGACGCTGCCGTCGCTGCCTCCACCAACCGATGTCCATTTGCTCTTCCTGGCTCCACAGTGGAAGCAGCCTATCTCTCGCGCAACGTTTGACGCGGGTCTCTGGACCGGCCACACCGGTGACATGATCCGACAGACGCTCTCCACATTGGTCCAAGGCATCGAGCGCAGAGAGTTTTTCATTCTTCCCGATGGCTATTGCGACTACTGCGAGTTTTCGGGCGCCTGCCGGCGCCACGACTCCATGGCCTGGTGGCGCTCTTACCGATCGCCCCAGGCCCGAGTCTTACGCAAGTTGAGAAAACAGAAAGTAATTGATGAGTGATGTGCTAACACTCGCGGACTCCCAGGATCGGCTCCTGGCGGAAACCACCTGGGACCGCAATGTCGTGGTGGTTGCGGGAGCCGGGACTGGCAAGACCACGATCCTCGTCAATCGTATCCTCAACCTCCTTTTGAGAGAGCCAAACCCCTTGGCCATTACGGAGATCGTGGCTCTCACCTTCACCAACAAAGCCGCCACTGAAATGAAGCAACGGCTCCGCGCGCAACTCCTTCGTTTGACCGAGCAGGCCGATGACATGATCGCTACCTTCCGAACTCGTTACCATCTCTCAGCTGAACAAGTAGGTGAACGGGCTAAGACGGCGCTTGAGCAGATGGAAAAAGCTCAGATCGGCACCTTGCATAGTTTTGCCGCGCATCTCTTGCGACTCCATCCACTTGAATCTGAGATTGATCCATTATTTCAAGAGGATGACGGATCATATTTCAATGAACTGTTTCACTCATATTGGGACCGTTGGTTGGACGATGAGCTCGGATCAGATGGACCTCAGCATGACCGCTGGCGACGAGTCCTGGCTGGGACCACACTTGATGATCTCCGGCAGTTGACCGCTGCTCTCGCCGGGGATTTTGTGGACCTCAATGAGCTGGAACGCCAGTGCCGATCCCTCCCTCTGGAGGGCGCCTTGCGTGACTGGATCGTGGCCACACATGGCCGTGCTGCCACTCTTCTTGCCGCGAAGGATCAACCGAAACGACGTAAGGTGGAACAGATGCTCGCCGCTGCAGTGCAGTCGCTGGCACTCTTGATTGAGCAAGGGCCACCGGGGCTTGCTCATTTACCTCTGGATGAACGGGCTGTCTTAGAAAAGGATCTGGGAAAGGCGCCTGCCGGATGGGATGCGGCTACATTCCAAGAGGCGGCCTCCATTATCGGGCTTGCCCAACAACTCCTCACGGTCGACCAGTTATACTTTCAAGAGGAGGTGATGCTCGTGCGACCCTTCCTTGCTCAGGTACATCATGGGTTTCTCACCTCCGGATGGATCGCATTCGACGGGTTGTTGGCGCGGGCCAAAACTCTCTTGCGGGACCATCCGGCCGTCCGCGCTCGGATCAAACAGACCTATCGGGCGATCCTGGTGGATGAGTTTCAAGACACCGATCCGGTGCAGTACGAAATTATCCTCTACCTCGGTGAACGGGCGGGCAGCCATCAGACTGCGTGGCATGACGTGGATTTGGAGCCGGGCAAATTGTTTATCGTGGGGGATCCCAAGCAATCGATCTATGCCTTCCGCCGAGCCGACATTGAAGCCTTCGAGCGGGTGGTGGAGAAAATTCGAGCGGGTGGGGGAGGGGTCTATTCCCTGGTGACGAACTTTCGAAGCGACGGGGCCGTGCTTGACGTCGTAAACAATGTCTTCGACCGGCTCTTTCAATCGGCAGAACATGTTCAGCCGGCCAATGAACGGCTGGCAGCCAGACCTCAGCGTAAACCGGAAGTCTCAGTCTCCGGGGCGCACCTTCGCCTCGTCACGGCGGGAGAGGACGACGAGGAGTTTGATGTGCAGGCTGCGACTCGGGCGGAGGCGGAAGCACTTGCGCGCTGGCTGAAAGAGGAGCTTCTCCCCGGCACGACGGTTACGGATCGCGATCGACGCGATGGTCCACTCCAACCGGGCCACATTGCCCTGATCTTCAGAAAGTTGACCCAGGCCCAGGTCTATCTCGATGCCCTTCGCCGCTATGACATCGCCTATATTACTGACGGTGAAAAGCATTTTTATCGGCGGCAAGAAATTATCGATGTAGTCAACCTCCTCCGGGTCATCGACAACCCGCACGATACGATTGCGCTGGTCGGAATCTTGCGCTCGCCCCTCGGCGGCATGACGGACCGGGAACTGCTGGCCCTCCAGCAGAGAGAGGGATTGGACTACCAGCAGCGGGAATGGCTATCTGCCTGGAACCATCCACAGTCAGGAATGGTGAGGCGGCTCTATGAGAGGCTAGCCGAGTTGCATCAGCTCGCTCCCTTGCGTCCTGTACCTGACACCATTGATCTGATCTTCGAAAGATTGCCCGTTCTGGAATTGGCCGCCGCATCGCTCCATGGCGAGCAAGCCGTAGCCAATATGCGGAAGATCAGGGAGATGGCCGAAGCACTGGCCGATCGCCCCCATGTCACCTTGACCGGGTTCGTCGACCTGATGCTGACCATCCATAAAGCCAAAGGATTGGAATTTCCTGTGGTCATTCTTCCCGGCCTGCACCAGGGGTCCAAGAGTCCTCGCAAGGGGCCATCCATCCATCATGATTGGTCGAGCCGGTGTTATAGCCTGCAGATGGGAGGTCGCTCGAATCTCGGGGCCGTGCTCGTGGATATGAAGATGGCGGCGCGGGAAGAGGCGGAACAGCGGCGACTCCTGTATGTCGGCATGACACGGGCGCGCGATCTACTGATCCTATCCGGCGGGCAGACCACCAAACCGGGACATGACACCGTCCTCTCTCTGCTCGGAGAAGCGATTGCAGACGAGGGGGGCCTTTCAACGGCTGACCAGATCTGCATCGGATCAAGTCGGCTCACGCGTGTCATCACGCCGGCCACGGTGGCAGCGAGATTGCGCAGACAGGTGCCCTTGTCCACGATGGCCCCTCGACCGGCCCTCGGACCCATTCTCATTCGACGCCACGCGCGGCAGGTTGAGTGGGAGCAGCGTCGAACGACGCCGCGACAACTAACTCCTTCGAGCCTCGCAGGAGGCAGGCCCGAGGCCGAACTCTCGCGCACTGCCACAGCGCGTGACGCCGATCTGGCTCGGCTTATCGGAGTCTGCGCCCATGCGGTACTCGAACAGTGGGACTTCACCAGGCCTCGTGAGGAGATCTGCACCGTCATCAAACAGGTCTGTCGCCGCTATGTGGCACAGGATCATTTGATGGCTGACGTCATCGATGATCTCACGATGCTCTTTGAGAACTTTCTTTCCTCCGAGCCGTACAAAAGACTGCAACGTGCGACGGTGCTCGGGCGCGAGGTCCCGTTCGTTATGCCCTTGGAGGAGGGGCAGATGATGGAAGGGGTGATTGACCTCATTTACCGGCTTGACGACCGGATCTGGATTGCCGACTATAAGACGGATGATGTGGCTGCTGAGGACGTACAGGCCAGAGCGGATCGCTACCGATCCCAAGCGGATAGTTATTCGCGAGCTGTCACGAGTTCTTTAGGATTGCCGTCTGTCTCGTTTCAGTTCGTCTTTTTGCGGCCAGGTATCGCCATTGATGTCTAGCAGGATGCGGAAAAAGAGGGCGGGGTGGCTGGAACGATCCCCTTGCTCGCGCAACGCGCGGCCTCAGAAGACCCTCGTTGGACGCGCGCAGTTGGGATCATCCCACCCACCCCTTAGTGATAGTTTCGATACGGCCTTGCTTGGGATGAGGCGTGTCCCAGGGTGAAGAGGCTGTCTTGGCAGACTCAGGGCGGGTGGGTGAAGTAGCCGCCGGGGTCGGACGGGTGAGAAAAGTGACTTTTGCAGCATCCTGATAATGGAACTATGCTGATCCGTATTTCACGCCAATCTGGCTATGTGGATATCGTTGAGAAGTCTTTGAACCGACACGAAAATCACAGAGGAATTTGCGGGCTGGTTTCGCGTACTATGCCGGTCAGTATACCCAATCGTTCGGCGCACGGAACCGAGGATGCCAGCGAATTGCTGTAGTCGGCTATAGATGTTCTAGAGGCTGCAATGACGACTCTCCCGGAGACAAAGTATGCGAAGAGCGGCGACTACCACATCGCATATCAAGCAATTGGCACGGGGCCTCTTGACCTCGTCTTCATGCACGGGTGGATATCGCACATTGAACACATGTGGGAAGAGCCTCGCGTGGCGCGGTTCCTGGACCGCCTCGCGTCCTTCAGTCGCCTGATCTTGCTGGACAAGCGGGGAACGGGGCTCTCGGACCCGGTGCCGTTGGATCGGTTGCCCACCCTGGAAGAGCGGATGGACGACGTTCGCGCTGTACTGGACGCCGTCGGATCACAGCGGGCCGCCTTTTTGGGAACCTCGGAGGCAGGCGCACTGAGCTTGCTGTTCGCGGCGACGCATCCATCGCGAACCACGGCACTGGTGCTTCTTAACTCCTATGCGCGGCTGGCGTACGCGCCTGATTACCCTCAGGGGATCCCGGCGGAGCAAGCCCAGGGACTGCTGCAGGCGATCGAAGAGGGATGGGGCAAGGGCGTGGCGTTTGAGGCCTTGGTGGCCAGCCAGGCCGACAACGCGTCGATGAAGAGCTGGTGGGCCCGGTACCAACGCTTGGCAGCCAGCCCGGGCGCGGCGGTGAGGCTTCTCCAGAGCGCATTTGAAACAGACGCGCGTTCAGTTCTGCCCACGATCACGGTGCCTGTACTTGTCCTGCACCGCGCCGGCGATCCATTCACAGGGCCGGAGCACGGGCGCTACCTGGCGGAGCGCGTTCCCGGGGCGAAGTTCGTCGAGCTGTCGGGGGTTGATCATCTGTTCTTCGCCGAGGACATGGACCTCCTGCTCTCGGAAATCCAGGAATTCCTGACTGGAGTTCCCGAGGCGCGGGAGCCCGACCGGGTGCTCGCTACCGTCATGTTCGTCGACATAGTGGGGTCCACAGAGCACGCGACGCGGCTGGGTGATCGACAGTGGCGTGACGTTCTGGACCGCTACTACGCGATCGCGCGGCACCAACTTGTACGCTTTCGAGGGCGGGAGATCGGCACGGCCGGCGACGGACTGTTCGCGACCTTCGACGGCCCCGCGCGCGCAATTCGCTGTGCTAGGTCGATCGCCGACGAGGTCAGCGTGCTGGAGATCGCCGTCCGCGTGGGAATCCATTCGGGCGAGTGCGAGGTCATCAGCGATAACCTCGCGGGCATCGCTGTCCACACCGGGGCACGGATTGCTGGTCAGGCAAGCCCAAGTGAAGTGCTGGTATCGAGCACCGTCAGGGACTTGGTTGCTGGGTCCGGCATTCGTTTTGAAGACCGAGGCCGCCATCCGTTGAAGGGAGTACCAGGTGAGTGGTCGCTGTTCGCTGTGGCCGCCGACCTCAGGCAGGCCCCGGCATGACGCATAAATTGGATGATGCCAAACGCATCTTAAATTCTGTTTACTACCTTTATGGAAAATCATCTGGAGCGTAACGCCATACGGCGCGTGATGGTAGGCACCGACCGTTCCGAAACCGCCGACCGGGCCGTCCACTGGGCCGCCGGGTTCGCCGACCGCTACGACGCAGAGCTGTTCGTGGTACAGGTGGTGGTGCCGCAGTATCCGTCCGTCACAGAATTCGGCGAAGCCGAACAAACACGCGCTGCTGCCACCAACAATGAACTGGCGCGCTTCGCGCGGCAGGTCGCCGGGGAGCGCGGTCATGCCCTGGTCGTTATCGATGTCGATCCGGCATTGGCGATCATCCGCGCCGCTGAGCAGGAGGCAGTCGATGTCCTGGTGGTCGGCAATTTTGGCATGGCGGGTCGAAAGGAGTTTTTGCTCGGCAACGTACCGAACCGCATCAGTCACAATGCCCGCTGCACCGTTATTATCGTGAACACCTTGGCATCTACTGGTGAGCAGGCTTCGGACACGGTGCGAGCTCACCTATCTAGGGGTGAAGTACCGCCGTTTGAGCCTCGGCTGGTCGCGCGTGCGACGCAAATCGCAACCGTGATGGCTAAACATGGCCTCACAGAGCTGTTCGGCCACTCCGACGAACCGGACATGGCCATCCGTCGTCAGCAGGCCAAGCGTTTACGCACGGCCCTGGAAGAGCTGGGTCCGACATTCTCGAAACTTGGACAAGTCTTGTCAACCCGCCCGGATCTCCTTCCGGTCGAGTACATTGAGGAACTTGCCCTGTTGCAGAGCCACGTGCCGCCCATGACTGAGCGCGACGTGGTCCGGGTTTCGGAGCAGGAATTGGGTGTACCGTGGGAGGATGTGTTCAAGTCGATCGACCCGAATCCCCTCGCCGCTGGCACAATCGCTCAGGTCCACCGTGCAACACTCGAAAACGGTGATCGGGTCGTCGTCAAGGTTCAACGACCCACCGCTCGTGCTGAAATCGAACAGGATCTCGCCCTCCTCGAGGTGTTTGCTGAGAAAGTCGGAAAACGTCCCGCGCTCAATCGGGTGATTGATATGGAGGCCGTGTTCAAGCACCTCTCCACCTCGTTACAGCGTGAACTCGACTTCCGTCAGGAGGCCGACAACATCGGGCGGATGCAGGCGGTGCTTGCAGGCTATGATCGCCTTGCCGTACCCAGCGTGTATCGGGATCTGTCCACGTCCCGATTATTAGTGATGGAAGAGATCCAGGGCATACCGATCAAGCAGGCACCGGCAGGTCCAGAGCGCATCGAGGCCGCCCGTCAATTGTTGGAGAGCTACTACAAGCAGATCATCGTCGATGGCTTCTTCCATGCCGATCCCCACCCAGGCAACCTGATGTGGTGGAAGAACCGCATCTACTT
>VBOL01000256.1 GCA_005887945.1 Nitrospirota bacterium | reverse complement strand
CTGACAGAGGAGGTGCTCGAGCTGACCAAGCATTCATGCTGATGAAGGGATTCGATCAATCGCGTGAGCACGCGTTCTCCATCTCGCCCCGAGGTCGCCACCGCCGTGTTGATTTCGTCGGTCTGATGCGTACCGTCCAAGAACCCCAGTACCTTTCCCACCAGCGGCCCCAACGGTCGCTGGTCGAACCCGATCGGAATCGCCTGCCGCTTCACGGAATGGAAGATCCGGAGGCCGCCGTTGGTAACCGTGGCAGATTTGGTGGGATTGGTCGGAAACTCCCATTGAAACGTACCGTCCAGCTTCCGCCCACAACGAATATGCTGCTGCAGATTGGGGCGGGCGCTGATCACCTCCGCATAGGCATCCTCCAATCGCCGTTGACGATCAGGATCGTCAAGCGGGGCCCGCTTGGAAAAGACATCGCTGATGGCCGTATCGATCGCGCTGGAGAGGAGGCCATGGGCTTCACTGAGACTCGCGACGACTTCGGGGGCCACCCCTGCAACAAAGGGAAAGGGCCCAGGAGGGTCCGCGCTCTCCAATTGAACCCAGGCCCAGGGCGCGAGACTGAGATACTGTTTTTTGGGCAGACTGTCCCAGATCTTCATGCTCGTAAGGCGTGAGGCGTAAGGCGTAAGGGGATCGCCCTTCAGTCTTTGACCTCGTTATTCTTAACCATCGTCTCACCCGTCACGCCTTACCCCTTACGTGTGAATTCTAGTTTGCTGATCGTAGGTTCGTACAACGCTTGAATGACAGTCCCATCGGGGTCGGAAAAGTAAAAGGAATAGCTGCCGTCGCGATGCTGCTTCGGCGGTTCCACGACCCGCCCGCCCAGCTGCGGCAGACGCGGTTCGACCTCCCGATACATCCGGTCGACTGCTTCAGGGCTCTCAAGGATCACGCCGACGTGATCCAACGATTGCCCCCCCAAGGGCTGATACGCGGTGAGCTCGGACGCCGGGATCTGCTGTAAGGCGAAATTATCCGATCCGGAGCTGAAATACACATTGTCGGGGTCGGGCTCCCACACCACCTTCATCCCCAGCAACTGCTCATAGAACGTGCGAGAACGCGCGAGATTCGTGACGCGCAACGCCACATGGCGTAATCCTCGATGGAGCGGAGTACTCATAGTCATCCTCAATCGTGTCCGTATAGTAGGGAGCCACCTCGGCTCCGTCAATTGAAAATCCCTAGCACGAGGCTGAAAAAGTCGCTCTTCTGGCCATTTTGAGCAACCTGCGGGAACCTTCTACTGTTGTGCCACATTTGCGGACCATCGAAGTTCTCGCGCACCCACAGAGTTTTTCCGCAGCCTGCTAGAATGCGGAGTGAGGCCCGACTCGCCTGATCAGGCCGGTGGCTGCGCTTTCACTTCCGGCTATGGTACGATTCTCACGCTTCCGATCTTGAGCAAGGAGGCCGCCACGATGTCTGCCCGACCATTGCTCGTTTCGACTGTGCTCTGTGCCCTGCTCAACATGTCCCCGCTCTTCGCAGCCGACCAACCGCCTCAAGTCCTGTTTATGCCATCGACGGGCAAAGACGGTGCGCCGATGGTCGAGGTCCCGGCCAGCTCGTTTCCCATGGGTGTTCCACAAGGCGATCGGGATGGCGGACGCGATGAATATCCACGCCATGACGTGTTTGTGGACACCTTCTTTATCGATACATTCGAAGTGACAAACGGCCGCTATCTCGAGTTCGTCAAAGCCTCAGGCCATCGTGTCCCACAGAACTCGAAAAATCCGACGCGAAACCTCTGGCAAGGAGATGCCATCACTGACTCACTGGCCGATCGACCCGTGATCAATGTGGATTGGTTTGACGCCGAGGCCTATTGCGCCTGGGCGGGCAAACGACTCCCGACCGAAGCCGAATGGGAAAAGGCGGCAAAGGGCACCGCCGATCGACGATTCCCCTGGGGCAATGTCGAGCCCACGGTCAAACATCTCAACTTCAATCAAAAATGGATCGGCGAGAAGACCCTCATGCCCGTCGGGAGCTATGAAGCCGGTAAGAGCCCGTTCGGCGCCTACGACATGGCCGGCAACGTCTGGGAATGGGTCAACGACTGGTACGACGCCCGGTATTACGAGAAGAGCCCGGCGAAGAATCCCAAAGGCCCGGACATCGGCACAAAGAAAATCGTTCGGGGAGCAGGATGGCAGAACGAGACCCCCACAGTCCGCATCTTTACCCGCGTGGACAGCGATCCGACGATTCGCAATGAGTCGACAGGCTTCAGGTGCGCGTCCGATGCGAATTGAAGAATCTGTCGATCTGATGATCTGTTGAATTGTGAAGGATTTCGGACCAACCCATGATTTTATCACGAGGACAAAGCAGTTCGCGATTCGTATCATCCAGATGTGCGGAAGGCTTCCTAGGACACCCGAAGCTCGCGTGCTCGGAACTCAGATCATACGTTCAGGCACTTCCGTTGCAGCCAACTATCGGGCCGCCTGCCGAGCTCGTTCACGTGCTGAGTTCATTTCGAAACTCGGAATAGTGGTCGAAGAAACGGATGAGACTGTCTTTTGGTTGGAACTCCTGACGGAGTCAGGTGTCACGTCAGAAAGCCAGATAGTCGATCTCCCGAAAGAGGCCAGAGAGCTGCTGGCAATCTTCTCGGCCTCACGACGAACGGCGAAATCGAGAAAAATTTGATTATCTGTTGATTGACTGATTCCTCATGACCCACAGGTTCACTCATCAGATCGACAGATTATCAGATCAACAGATGATCCAATGACTTCGCCAGATCGCCAGATCATCAAATCACACTTTCAAGGTCTTCGCGTCGCTGCGTTCGAGAGTCGGATGGCCACAGAAATGGCGCGGCTTATAGAGCGCTACGGGGGGCAGCCTCACGTCGCGCCGGCCTTGCGCGAGATTCCTCTCTCCGACAACACGGCAGTCTTGGAGTTCGGCAAGCGGCTACTGGCCGGGCATTTCGAGATGGTCGTCCTCTTGACCGGTGTCGGCACCAAGACCATGATCGAAATTCTTCAAACGAGCTACCCCCTGGATTTCGTCAAGACGGCCCTCGCTCGCACGACCGTACTCGCACGCGGTCCCAAGCCGGTCGCCGCGCTGAAAGAGCTTGGTCTCACCCCATCCATCACGGTCCCTGAGCCAAACACCTGGCGGGACATCTTGCAGGTCCTCGATGAGCGAGGCTCGCTCATTGAAGTCAGAATTGCCGTCCAGGAATACGGGGTATCGAATCCAGATCTCCTTGCAGCCCTGCAGCAGCGCGGCGCGGAGGTCACCCAAGTCCCGATCTACAAGTGGGCCTTACCGGAGAATATCGCTCCGCTTCGGGAGGTACTCGGCGCCATCATCGCTGGGCATATAGACGTGTTGCTGGTCACCAACGCCGCGCAGATCGATCATGTCATGCAATTACTCCAGCAGGAAGGCACAACCGCGCAGTTCAAAGAGGCGTGCAAAAAGATGGTCGTCGCGTCAATCGGCCCCACCGCCAGCGAACGCCTCCGCCACTACGACCTCCCCATCGACTTCGAACCTTCCCACTCCAAGATGGGCGTGCTTGTCAAAGAGACCAGCGAGCAGGCTCACTCGATCCTCATCTCAAAACGCGGCTAGCGTGTGTACGCTCAGCCAGCTATAATCGGCCTTCATTATGGGAAATAAGGACGCACGTCGATATCCGGTCATATCACTGGGGGCAGAACACCTGGTGATAGGGCATCTCTTACGGCGAAATATTCTCACGTATAAGGCTCCTCCATATAATGAGGGCTATGACCTGATCTGTATTCACCCCGATCCACGAAAAAGCAGTGCTCAGATTCATGTTCAGGTTAGGAGTCGCTACCAGACTGATTCCGATCGAGCCTTCCCATTGAAAGAAAAATACTTCGGTGCGTTCCATTATCTGATCGTTGCCTTTTTGAACAACGGCTATTACTACAAGAAGCACTCTGTTCGCGAGGGATTCAAGGAGCCCGTTTTCTATACTCTCCCCCTCGAATTCCTCAAGAAACACCACCAAACAGCCAAGTCGGGATGGGAAAGAGTGCTTACGAAGGGTCTAGATGATGAGATGGAGCCGTACAAGAATGAGCGAGGGTTTGAGATCATTGCTACCAAATTAGGTATTCCCTATCCTGGGACGGAGAGCAACTAGCTCTGTACCGCACACGCGCCGAATCGGCAGAGTCTCCATTCACTCATTCATCCACCACTCAATCGAGCGTGCAGGGCTTGATTCGAACATTGCCTGAGAAGCAGCTTTACTTCTGAACGAGGGAAAAAAGCTTTTGGGCGCCTTTTCCCTCACTTACTTTCTCCCAAGAGGGCGGCGAGCCTGCCCTCAACTGCGCGCATCCGACGAGCACATTCCGATCGTGCGCGTTGCGCGAGCACGAAGGGCTGGCCGCCGCCCTTCTGCCCTTGTCGCTTCGGGAGGCATGGACGCGTCAGCCCTGCACGCCCGCTACTTCTTTTGAGTCCCGCGCACAGCGGAAGCCCATCCAGTTCATTTTGGTGTTGGGATCGGTCCCGTTGCGTTGCGCGCCCCGCACACTCGGCGTGCTGTCAATCCAGCCGCCGCCACGGAAGCTCCGCTGCGTTCCCTTCTCCGGTCCCTTGGGATTCTTGTCCGGCGCAGTCGCGTAATACTTGGAGTCGTACCAGTCGGCCACCCACTCAGCCACGTTACCGGACATCTGGAAGAGACCGTACGGGCTCACAGAATTGTCGTACTTGTCCACGGAAATGATCGGGGGATAGAGCAAGAGCCGTTCGGGACGATCGCGAACCGGACCTGACAAACCGGTTCGACCGAAGTTCGCACGCGACAGGCCTGCCGGCTGATTTCCCCAGGGATAAATCCGCCCATCTTCCCCCCGTGCCGCCTTCTCCCACTCGGCTTCAGTCGGGAGTCGTTTGCCTGCCCACGTGCAGTAGGCATCGGCATCAGCCCACGACACATGCATCACAGGATGGTTGACCATGGTCTCCTGGAAGTTGCCGCCGTCATACTGCCAGTCGATCAGCGGTGCCAGACCCTTGGCGAGGATGAACTTCAGATATTGCACGGTTGTCACTTCGAACTTATCGATCTCGTATGCATCCACGTAGACCTTCCGCTGTGGGAACTCCGCCTGATAGGCGTTGTGGTCTATCTTCCTATCGCTCCCCATGATGAATGAGCCGGCCGGGATGAGGACCATCTCGTCGTGAGCCGGCAACTTCACCCGCTCGGCAGCAATTTTCTTTCCTTCGGGAGTCCATTCCCGGACGACGTCGGCCACGTCCGACGCGTGAACCGATCCGCCCATTGCAATCAATCCTGCCATCACAGCGCCCGCGATGATTCCGAATACTCGCACGTGACATCCTCCTTGCTGTGTTACATGCCCGGCCCGGCCTGCCCGGGTGTCTCTTGTTTATCGAAGTCTTCAAGCGGTTGAAAATTAACCGGAAGGTTGAAGAGGTAGTCCGAGACCGAACGCAACTTCACATGCTGGTACTCCACAATCCAACTCCCGTCTTTCCTCGCCAGCTTCATCGGAAAATGAATATCCGTGGCGATCCACTGATAGTACGCCTCGACATGCTCGCCTTGCTTCGTTGTGACTTCGTATAGGATCGTCGGATGCCCCTCGCGCACTTCCGTGCCGATCTCCTGCCGCGACACTTCTCCGTCCAACTTTTCGCTTACCCTGAGATCCTGCTCCGGACTATAGGGCATCGTTTTGAAATGTTTCATCCTCGAGAGCAGCAACCAGACAACCTGCTTGTCCTTGCGCACGATGCTCACGTTGACCGGCCCCATCGACTGGTGTTCGATGCGCCACATCGTATCGCGGTAGTAAATATTCGCTTTGTGCGTTCGGCCATCGATCTTCGTCACTTGATCGGCAGTAAACTCCAGCGCCCAGGCAGGCAAGCCAACGAGCAACAGGCTACCAGCACACAAAAGGACGAGACAGGTCTGACGCATCGCGGGCGATCCTACCATAGAGCTATGTTCGCTTTCCTCTGGCAGTATGCTGAAAAAGTCCGCCAGCCAGTCTTGTTCATATGGTCTATTCGGTCGGTCGGTCTGGTCGATTTGGTTTGTATAGTTCATCGAGTTGGTCTTGTTCAACCAAACAAACGAGACAGACCGAACAGACCGAACAGACCAGACAGACCAGGCTTGTCTCAGACGTGTGAGCCATCGAAGTCCTGCTGCGCCAAAATTTTTTCCACAGCCTGCTTGATCGGTTACGAGAGGACAAGCACACCGGCTCCCGAATAGCTTCCGGCTTTCAACTCTTGCAGAGCGCGATTGGCATCGGCGAGAGGGAATGACAGGGTGTGGGGTCTGATGGGAATCGCAGCCGCTTCGCGCAGGAGATCGAGGCCGTCCTGCTTCGTATTGGCCGTGACGCTTCGAATGACCCGCTCTCCAAAGACCTCGCGATCGTAGTCGAGCGAGGGAATCGGCGTCATGTGAATACCGGCGAGGGCGAGCGTGCCGCCGCGTTCCAATGCGCGCAAGGCCGGCGGGACCAATTCTCCGGCCGGTGCAAAGATAATCGAGCCGTGGAACTTGTCCGGTGGCCTCTCGGTCGCCCCGCCCACCCATGCGGCGCCCAATTCACGTGCAAGACGTCGATGCTCCGGTTTCAACGAGCTGACATAGACTTGACAGCCCCAATGACGAGCAATCTGGATGGCAATGTGAGCGGACGCTCCAAACCCATAGAGACCGAGCCGTTGGCCCGGCTGGATTCCACTCAGACGCAATGCGCGGTAGCCGATGATCCCGGCACAGAGGAGAGGTGCCGCTTCTTCATCACTGAAGACCGGTGGAATCGGATAGGCAAATGCTGCCGGGACGAGCGCATACTCTGCGTATCCGCCATGGACCTGATAGCCGGTAAACTTGGCGCGCTCGCACAGGTTCTCGCGCCCGCTCGTGCAAAACTCGCAGATGCCGCACGTGTGCTGCAGCCAGGCGATCCCGACTCGCTCGCCGACCGTCCGCTCACTCACGCCGGCACCAACCTGACTCACGACCCCGACGGCTTGGTGGCCGGGAATGAGTGGAAGCGAAGGATTGGCCAACTCACCTTCGATGACGTGAAGATCCGTCCGGCAGATCCCGCAGATGGTGATGCAAACCAAGACCTCCCCAGGGCCCGGCTCTGGCATTGGAAGCTCGCAAAGCTGTAGCGGGGAGGTTCCCACGTCCGCTGTGCGCGCCAGGACCATCGCCTTCATCATTGATTGCTCTCAGAAAGTTGGGCCGGCGGAGAGCCGCCTCTCGGCAGGAACAGTTCTACTGCTCTCTACAGGCTGCTCAAAAAGTCCATCCAGCATGGCCGCACTGAGCGAAGAGGCGAAGCGTACCCTTGGGGTACGTTGAGCCCCTGCGCGATACGAGAACGATGCTGGAGGACTTTTTCAACAGCCTGCTAAGATTTCGCCTTGATACATTCGATATCGAGCCGAATCTGGACCTCATCGCCAACGACGAGCCCGCCGCTATCCAACGTCTTGTTCCAGATCATACCGAAGTCTTTGCGGTTGAGTTTTCCGTCCGCGCTGAAGCCGGCCCTGGTATTGCCCCAGGGGTCCTTCGTCGCCCCGTTATACTGGCCCGCTAGTGTGATTTCCTTAGTCACCCCGTGCAGCGTGAGGTCTCCTACCGCCGTATAACCCTCTGCGGTTTTCTTGTAGTTCTTCATCTTGAAGGTTATCGTCGGATAGTGTTCTACGTCGAGAAAGTCGGCATTCCGCAAGTGGGCATCCCGTTTTTCGTGATTCGTATTCACCGACCCGGCCTTGATTGTGGCCTCAATGGCCTTCACAGTGCTGGCTTCGGCATCCATGTCGATAAACCCGGCATAGTCCATGAACCGGCCTGTGGTCTTCGACACGATCATGTGCGTGACGCGAAACTCGATCGTCGAATGGTCAGGATCCAGGTTCCAACGGGCTGGCTCTGCGTGAACCACCGACGGGAACCAGACCATCGCTCCGAACAGCAAGAGCAAGCGCCAACTCTGGGCTCTTCTCTTCAGCATGAATCATTTCTCCTGGGTTAGACGTATCGCAGCCAGGGTTTGAATGGGTTGTAACCTACTTCTTCGAAGGCTGGCCCGACGCATCAGGCTTGCTGGTTGAACGACTCCCGACCGACTGCACCTCGCGAGACCGCCCCCGACTACCGGTTCGCATCCGGACATGCACGTCCACCACATCCTCCTCCAACTCGCTGGGAAACGGCAGGAACGGCTGGGCATTGACCACCGCATAGATTCCGGCTTCGTCGATTTCGCGCGCGCCGGAACCTTTTTCAATCTCGATCAGCTGGGCGCGACCGTTGGGAAACATCTTAAAACGGACCTTCACCGTTTCGCTGCTTGGCGCACGCCGGATTCCGCGGATCTGGCGGGCCCAACTCCGGCTGATGAGATGACTCACATGCTGCCAGTACGCCTTCCCCTCTCCTGGAGAGGCAAACGGGACCAGATCTTCCTCGGCTAAGGCGCCGGTCGAGACCGGTTCCACGGCCGGTTTTTCTTCATCCAAGATGACATCATCGCTCTGCGATTCCTCCGGACGAACGAGCGGCAATTCACTACTCTCATTGGACGGTTCCAAACGATCCATGGTCACATACACAACGCGTCGCATGAACCGTTCGAGTTTTTCCTGGCGGGATCGAGCAAACGTCACTTGGACTCGCGCCGCCCTGGGTGGCACGGAGGTCCGACTCATCAGAATCGGTTCGAGCGTCACCGTCCCCTTCAACACCATCGACTCTGCATCCGGCTCAAGCGTGACCGTTTGAGCTTGAAACATAATCGATTCACAGATCGCCACCACTGGAGTCATACCCGCTGTCACGCCTCCAAGAAAAATCGTCAGCGTGACGGGCTTGCCGTTTTGCGGATCCCCCATCGACTCCGCTTGGCTCAACTCGAACTGCACCCACCGCTTTGTGAAGCCGGACGAAGAAGCCGTCTGTGGCGATGATGCGGAGTGCGCCGGTGCGATGAGGCCGGGACAGCCGAGTGCCACACAACACATCCCTGTCAACAGCACAAGTCCTCGGTGGTGCAGAGCTTTCATATCTTGCATCCTACCGATCTCGCAAACCCTTGTGCAACCCGTTTTTCCTGTAGCCCGTATTGTCCATGACGGTTCGTCGCAAAATCGCGTAGTCGCCAAGCGAGACAGGCGTGCGGAGCCGCGCGGGAGGGAGGCATACTTGAAACAGTATGTTGACCGACCGAACGGCGAGCCCGCCTGCCTGGACCCCGTGCCAACTGCGTCCAGACTCGTCGCAGCGGCGAATCCGCGATTGCAGCAGAAGTGTTCATGAATAATACGGGCTAAGGGTAGGCGGGATCGAGCCCGTGGTATACAATGGACCCATGCGTGCGCTCGTCAAGACATCGGCACAACCAGGGTTGACCGCCACCGACAGGCCGGATCCGAAACCGGGCCCCACCGATGCGATCATCCGCGTCACAGCCACCTCTCTCTGCGGGACGGATGCCCATATTTACAACTGGGATCCCTGGGCGCACTGCCGTATCCACCCGCCGCGCATCATTGGCCATGAAATGTGCGGCGAGGTTGTGGAGGTAGGCTCGGATGTTACGCTCGTCAAGGTGGGCGATTACGTCGCCGCCGAGTCGCACATCACATGTGGTCACTGTTTCCAATGTCGCACCGGACAGGCGCATGTGTGCAAGAATTACCGCATCCTCGGCGTCGATCGCGACGGGTCATTCGCGGAGTACGTCGTCTTGCCTGAAACTGTGCTCTGGAAGACCTCGCCCACCATTCCACCGGAACTCGCCTGCGTCCAAGAACCACTCGGCAACGCCGTCGACGCCGCCTTAGTCGAAGACCTCACGGGACAGACGGTCTTGATCACTGGCTGTGGTCCGACCGGACTTTTCGCGGCCGCCGTCGCACGAACGGCCGGGGCCGCCATGATCATCGCCACGGATGTCAGTGCGTACCGCCTGGACCTTGCCAAACAAGTAGGCGTCGATCACCTGCTCGACGCCAAGACCGAGACAGCAGACCGCATCGCCGCCGCCATTCGCGAGATCACCGCCGGCGAAGGCGTCGACGCCTCGCTCGAAATGTCGGGGAACCCTACGGCATTGCATCAAGCCTTCAGTGCCGTGAAGAACGGCGGACGTGTGACACTCTTTGGCATTCCAACAGGTCCAATCAATTGCGATCTCGCGAATGAAATTATTTTTAAGGGGATTCGCGTCTACGGCATTACAGGCCGCCAACTCTTCAAAACCTGGTATCGCTTGACCGGTCTCTTCCAGGCCGGACTCAATATCAAGCCGGCGATCACCCATACGTTTCCCATGAAAGACTTCGCGCGGGGGTTCGAGTTGATCAACTCAGGCCAGTGCGGGAAGGTAGTTCTATTTCCGTGAGGGGTGAGGCGTCAGGCGTAAGGTTAGAGGAAACTAGCGCTTCGTCCTTGCCGTCCTCCCACGCCTCACGTTTCACGCCTTACGAAAAAGATGGCCTACCACTCACTCAAAAAAACTGTTTCAGAACGACTCGCTGAAATCCGCGCGGCAGGCCTCTACAAATCTGAGCGGCAGATCCTCGGTCCGCAGGGCGCCGAGATTCGCGTGGTGCAAGGTGAAGTCCTCAATCTCTGCGCCAACAACTATCTGGGCCTCGCCAACCACCCTGACATCAGACAGGCCGCCGCCGCCGGACTGCAAGAGCATGGCTACGGAATGGCCTCCGTCCGGTTCATCTGCGGCACGCAGGATCTCCACAAACAACTCGAACAGGCGATCAGCATCTTCCTGGGCACCGAGGACACGATCCTCTATAGTTCCT
>VBOL01000255.1 GCA_005887945.1 Nitrospirota bacterium | reverse complement strand
CGGAAACCAAGTTTAAACTGATAGATATTGAGTTGGCTCTCTACCGCAGCTCGACTTTCTTGAAGATTGATATTCGTGAAATAGTCGGTACGGCGCAGGTTATTCACGAATTCCACTACATCATCGTTGGTCGCCGCACGACCCTCAAGATCGATCTCTTTCCCGCTGACCGCGACTCTCACCAGCCACACCTTCAGCGGTTCCAGACTCTGGCTGACATGGTCGAGCACCTTGACAGGGCCAACACGTGACTTTTCCAATTCGTCGATAATACGATTCTTGTCTTCCAGCACTTTCTTTCGGCTTTCAAAATCGGAAACCTGCTTCACTTGCTCCTTCAACTGCGCGACCTGCTTCTCTTTGTCGAGTTTTTCGGTCTGCCGCACATTTATCTCTTCATCGAGTGACGCCGAGTACCACCAGCATCCTGCCAGGGTGATGAACAACATCCCCACACCCAACAGCGCCTGTGCTCTGACATCATACTGAGGCTTCGCCTTATGCCCCTTGGGCCCTGGTAATAAATTAATGCGAATCATCGGTCCCCCACCGATCTAAGGGCCAATCCAACCCCCACGGCAGCCAGAGGAGCTAACTCGGATAACGTATTCTGATCAAAATCGATCCCTGAGGTATCGATTTCACTGAAAGGATTAGCTATCTCGACAACAGCTTGCATTCGGTCTCTCAGTTGCGTGACCAGGCCCTTGATCTGAGCGCCCCCTCCGCACAAGAGAACATGCTGAACTTCCGCATCCGACATGGTTGACTTGAAATAATCGATGGTCCGTGCAATTTCCGACGCAACTTCGGCATTGACACTGTCGACGACAGTGGTCACCGCGGCCTGATTGCTCCCTGCCGAACGCTCGCCTTTTTTCGTTTCCTCTGCCTCTTCATAGGACATGCCCACTTCTCGCTGAATGGCTTCCGTATAGCGATTCCCCCCGATGGGAATATCACGTGTGAACAGCGAGGTGCCACCTCGAACAATATTGATATTCATGACACTGGCGCCAATATTGACGAGCGCGGTCGTATCCTCCTGAGAGACAGGATAGTTGATCGCATGCATGTTTTCGATCGCAAAGGCATCCACATCCATGACGATCGGAAGCAACCCCGCCCCTTTGACGAGTTCGGTCAGCTCATTAATCTTGTCTTTCTTGGCCGCTACCAGAATAATCGACATCTCTCCCTGGGTATCGCCTGCGGCCTCGGAAGAGGGCAACACACTGAAGTCGATGTTCACCTCATTAATATCGAAGGGGATGTACTGCTCCGCGGCAAGCCTCACCTGCCCCTCCAACTCCTCAACAGGCATATTAATCTTGTCTTTTTTGGCCGCTACCAGAATAATCGACATCTCTCCCTGGGTATCGCCTGCGGCCTCGGAAGAGGGCAACACACTGAAGTCGATGTTCACCTCATTAATATCGAAGGGGATGTACTGCTCCGCGGCAAGCCTCACCTGCCCCTCCAACTCCTCAACAGGCATCGGCGGCAGGCTGATCTTTTTAATGATGACCGCATGGCCAGAAATCGACACGGCGACTTGCGTCACCTTGATGTTCGTTTCCTCAAACAATTCCTTAATCGCCGACACCACTCGCCCCTCATCCATCACCGTACCATCGACGATGACTTCCGGCTCGAGTGGTTTGAAGCCAAACTTCTGGAGAATGTACCGCCCTCGGCTTTCCTTCAACTGGACGAGCTTGATACCACTCGACCCGATATCCAGCCCGACGAGCTGTCGCTTCGGGGTGAACATCGAGAACAGATCAGCTTCGGCGAGACTCTTGAATGAACTCAACATACGTGCCTCTGACTGTACATGACTGTCCGCGCAGAACAAATCTTTATGTGAATTTCGCGCAGACCGTCAATCACGGCCATACCCCCGCAAACTTCAACGTCCCAAAGAAAGAATGTATAAAGAGACCCTTCCGGCTATTCACCTTCGTCCTGCCCGCCACTCCGCCTTCCCCTATTATGAGGAGCCGTTTGGACCTGAATCACGTCCCACACACGTCTGAACGAGGCGTCTACACTGCGGATTGGCTCCATGCACATGCTAAGTATAGTCCGTATGCTTTACCTGTCAAGCAAATCGCTTTCCGTGCACACGCATAGAAACGAAGACTATGGTGGTGGGAGGACGTCTCTAACGGTTCCGTGGGTTATTGCC
>VBOL01000254.1 GCA_005887945.1 Nitrospirota bacterium | reverse complement strand
GCATTTCCTGCTCGGCCAGGCCTATCTGGTGACCGGAGAGAACAATCTTGCGAAGGAAAGCTTCGAGCGCGCAGTGGCGCTCTATCCCGGGCAGATCGATGCCAGACGGTCACTTGCGGCATTAGAGAGCCAGAGCGGTCGTCACCAACAGGCCCGTGCTCGACTCGACGACTTGTTGAAGCAACGGCCGAATGATTTGGCCGCGCTCGACATGTTGATGATGGTTGATCTCGTGACGAAAAACTGGGTTGAAGCGGAACGCACGTTGGAGCGCCTCCGCACCGCATCCAAAGATAGCGCTGTCGCCATCATGGCAGAAGGACGGTTGCGCCAGGCGCAGGGACAATACGACAAAGCCGGCGCGGCGTATGAGCGTGCGACGGCTCTCGCCCCGAACGATCCACAGCCGCTGCTGTCTCTGGTGAAACTGGATGTCGCGCAAGGCCATGCCGATCGCGCGAAGACTCGCCTCGATACGTTGCTTGCCGCACGACCGGATCATTTGATTGGCCATGGGCTACTAGGCGAGGTGCTGACCCTCAGCGGCCATCCCCAGGAAGCCGACGTCCAGTTTCGAGAGGCTTCTCGGGTGAACCCCAAATGGATCACGCCGTGGCTCGATTGGGGAGGGTTGTGGCTGGCGCAGAAACAGCCGGACCAGGCGGTTCAGGTGATTCAAGCCGGCCTGAAGGCCAACCCGGACAGCGAGGAGTTGCAGATGCTTCTGGCATCGGCCTATTCCACTCAAGGCCAGATCGATAGTGCCATCACGGCGTATGGTGGAGCGTTGCGACTGAATCCTCGTAACGTGCTCGTTGCGAACAACCTGGCCGTCTTGCTGGTCGATTACAAAGGAGATCCCCAGAGTTTACAGAAAGCGTTTGCCCTTAGCCGTGATTTCGAGAAAGATGCGCCGCATCCGCTATTTCTGGATACGCTGGGATGGGTACGGTTCAAGATGGGGCAACAGGAAGAGGCGCTTCGTCTCATGAAGGACGCGGTGGCCAAATCGCCGGATGTCCCCACGCTGAACTATCATCTCGGGATGGCCTTCTATCAGTCTGGAAAGACAACTGAGGCCCGTGCCTACCTCTCGAAGGCTCTGAAGAGTGCTGAGGCGTTTCAGGGGCGTCATGAGGCGGAGCAGATCTTGTCTCAGATGAAGGGGTAAAACAGAGCCTATGTCTCGTTCCATTCAATCGATTTTGCACGCCGTGGGAGCCGTGGTTCTGGTCGCCACGGTCATGGCGGGAGGCACATTGTTCCTCGCTCCAGAAGATGTCAAGGGAGCCCGGGAAACCCCGCCAGCAGTCGATCCAGGCTATCGCCTAGGAGCGGAAGATGTGATGCTGATTTCCGTGTGGAAAGACGAGCAGCTCACCAGAGAGGTCGTCGTGCGTCCGGACGGGGTGTTTTCCTTCCCCCTAGTCGGCGATGTTCAGGCAGAAGATCGAACGGTCGAGGAGATTCGTGCCGATCTTGTAAAACGGCTGACGAAATACATTCCGAATCCGAATGTGTCGGTGGCAGTCACGAAAGTCTTGAGCTACAAGGTCTCTGTCGTCGGACGCGTCAGTAAGCCCGGTGAATACCTGATCGGCCACTACACGGACGTGCTCCAAGCCTTAAGCTTAGCCGGAGGGTTGACCCCTTTTGCTGCGGAAAATGACATCAAGGTCATCAGGCGGACCAAAGGACAGCAACAGGTGTTTCCCTTTCGCTATGGCGATGTGCGTAAGGGGAACGATCTGGAGCAGAATATTCTGTTGCAGCGGGGCGATGTCGTCATGGTGCCCTAACGGCTGTGGCACCAATGCGATTGAGGCATGAGGTTGGGAGGTGTGGTCGATCTCGTAGCTGGAGGGGCATTGGCCAGTTCATTCTCTGGATCTGCGTTCTGGCATCTGGCATGGTGTGCGAAAGCGAGGCGGCTGAGTGGTCACTTTTGCCGTCGATTGGAGTCAGGGGCGTGTACAACGATAACTTACTTCTTACGCCGCTCCCGCACAATGCGACCTATGGCTATTGGGTGTCGCCGGCGGCCGAGTTTGCCGGCAAGACAGAGCGCCTTGAAGTCAGTGGCCGGGTCGCAGCCGACTTCGTGTCATACTACGGCGGACAAGAGAGTCGATTCACCAACATTTTCTTGCCGTTGACCTTGCGCTATAAGACTGAGACCGATCTACTTGGCTTCACTGGTGGATTTACACGCGACAATACCTTGATGTCGGAGCTTCTGACGACCGGAGTTGTCTTGCGATTTACACAGCGGAACCAGTGGAATGCGAATCCGACATGGACTCGGAGCATCACTGAGAAACTGTCGGTCCAATCCAATTTTCAATTGAACGACACCACCTATGAGAATGGCTTGCCTCTTGGCCTGGTAGACTATCAACTCTATGGTGGCTCCGGTGGGCT
>VBOL01000253.1 GCA_005887945.1 Nitrospirota bacterium | reverse complement strand
TTATTCCACTGAAGCTAGTGAGCCCAGGATATGATAACCGCCATCGACATAGATCACTTCTCCGGTGATTCCACGTCCTAGCGGACTGACCAAGAATAACGCCGTATCGCCGACTTCGCCTTGTTCCGTTGCGCGGCGGAGCGGTGCGAATTCTCGGTGGTGATCCACCATCTTGCTGATGCCGCAGACACCGCGGGCTGCAAGCGTCCTGATTGGACCAGCGGAGATGGCGTTCACCCGGATGTTCTTGGGGCCGAGGTCGTGGGCCAGATAGCGGACTGTGGCTTCCAGCGCGGCTTTAGCGACTCCCATGACGTTGTAGTGAGGCACGACCCGTTCCGCTCCGAGGTAGGTGAGCGTAACGACGGAGCCGCCATCGGTCATCAAGGGCAGGGCGGCTCTGGTGACGGCGACGAGCGAATAGGCGCTCACGTCTAGCGCTGTCGCAAACCCCTGGCGCGTGGTGTTTGCAAACTGGCCGATGAGTTCCTCACGCGGTGCAAAGGCGACTGAGTGGACGAGAAAGTCGAGCTTCGCAGTGGCTTTCGCGCCGGGCATGGTGGCGACCAGTTCTTCGACGTTCTCCCGTAGTCGTTCGTTCTGGTAATTGAACAGCAGCCGGGCGCCTTGGCTTGCCGTCGATTGGGCGATGGCCCAGGCGATGCTGTGCTTGTTGGCGACACCTATGATGAGACCGTTCTCTCCGTCGAGTACCATTGCTTTCAATTCTCCTCATCTGAATAGCGAACTAGCATTATATGGACCGCTCGTATCTCGTGGAACAATTCAGGAATCTGTTGATCTGTCGATCTGTTGATTGACTAGAAATTCAGTCCCTTTACCAGGTCGACAGATGAGTGTTTCCCGCGCTTCACAAGTGACGAGGCTTGTCTCCACTGGCGCGGAAGATAGCACGATTCGCAGGCTTGTTCCAGGAGTGGCAACCGGTCTTTCGACACGAGCTAAAACAAGGAAGCAGAGGAGCGCCCGCTACCGTGTGGCGATGACTAGGGTGTTGTTCTCGATCCGGACGGATTCAATTTGGGGCGGGAGCTGGAATTTTTCTCGACTCTGGGGTGAGTCGAACAGTTGATGGACCACATAGTTGAGCGTCGACGATGGAATGGGCAATGACCCCGGCTTGCCCGCGGTGAGTTTTAGCCGAATGTAGCCCCCTGGGGCTCAATCATGCCGTCGAGTTGTAGCGAGATCTCTTTCCCATAGAGGGCAAAGAGCGCATAGGCCCGAAGTTGGTTGCCATTGAGGTTCATGCGGACATCCTTCAGTGCGGATTGAACCTCTTGCACGCTCGGCTCGCTTCCGACGGGAACCGGGATAACAGCTTGCTGTGCTTGGTGGGTGGACGCAATGACAAGATTGTCGCGCATCCACTGATTGAGCTCCACTTCGTTAAGGATCACTGCGTGTGGTTGGCTTGCCTGCATGGCCATTTGTAGCTGGGCCATCTTCTCGGCCATACGATCGACTGCCTGCGGGTCGGTTTGAATCGACAGCGGCGGTGTTTGGTGGAGAATCAGCAGCAGCACGCCTACGCTGAGTGTCAGGGAGATCCACGGGAGCATACGGAACACCCGAGACAAGAGCCCAGGAGTCGCCGGCTGTGACTCCGTATCGACGACTGTGGCCGACGCTTCCTCGACAGCCGACGCCGGCGGTTTGAACTTTGAGAATATAATCCCGCAACGCAGACACTCCGGTCCATCCTCTTGCTCGAAGCCACACTTTGGGCAGATCAGAGCCGCCCTACTTTGTGACGACGAGGATTGCAATCGCATGAAAGTGACTGTAGCCCAGAGGGGCGCAAGGCACAAAGAATTCCGAGATATAGACGGGCTACAGTCGTCTTGTGGAGTCTTTCATGGTGGAGGGGCCGTACTACTTGCGAGACTGCTCCATGTTGTCACGGAGGACTTGAAAGACAGTGAGCATCTGGCGATATGAGTAATGTGCATTGCGGCCGCTCGGATTCGGCAAGAGAAATATCCGCGCCCCCGCGAGTTGCATGGTGGTCACTCCAAGATCGAGTGGACCTTTCAATTGTTCCTTGGGTGAGAAGACCATTCGAAAGATTGTGACACCCAAGAGAGCCACGATGTGAGGTCGGTATCGTCTGATTTTTCGTTTCAGACTCTCCACGCCTTGTCGATACTCAACAGCGTCGAGGGTATCGATCCCGGTGGTACAGCGGCCGATGATATTGGTGAGGCCGAGGCGCCATTCAGGTAGGCGCCGGTCCTCCAGATAGCTCAGGGGTTCACCGACTAACTTCGATTCATGCAGGAGCCTCCAAAAGCGATTCGAATACCCGGCAAAATGGTGGCCGGTCTGTGCCGAGCGGAGGCCAGGGTTAATGCCGACAAAGAGCACGAGCACATCGGGCTGGATGCAGTCGCGGAGTCGCCGGTATTGTCGGCTTGGGTCGCCCATCTTGTTCTGAGGCAGTTTAGCGGGGAGTGAGCCATTCTGCCACAGAAAACCGAAGGATCAGCCCTTCAGATGCAGGTTGGTGAAAGCATATAACAGATTGATAAATATAATGAGGCATGGCCATCAAGGGCCCGGCACCAAGCTTGCTGAATACTCCCGGCAAGTGCCGATGAAGGACACAATCTTCAAACATTTATAAGGGGGTGACATACTATGAAGCGCATCTTGATGGCAATCATGGCAGTGGCAGTGGCAGTGACATTCAGTGCTCCGGCCTTCGCGGGTGACGAGAAGAAGGAATCGAAGGACGAGAAGAAGGGCGGCCATGTCCTCGTGTACGGTGACGAGAAGAAAGACAAGAAAGACGAGAAGAAGGGCGGCTACACCGATACGTTCGGCGATGAGAAGAAGGACGAGAAGAAGAAAGACGAGAAGGGCAAGTAATCCCTTTTCTTTGGCGAGGATAGCTGGCCCAAAGGGTCTCCTGCCTAGAACGGGAGACCCTTTGGCCTTTTTCCCTACTTGGTGCTGCTCCGAAGATATACCGCTTGTAATCCCACGATCGACTTTGCATCCCTGATCGCTCCAGTCTCAATCATGTGAATCGCTTCCAGTAGAGGCAACTCAATCACTTCCAGAACCTCATCACGATCGAGCTGCTGCCGACCTGTCGTCAACCCAGTCGCCCTGTAGACGTGGATCACTTCGTCGGTAAACCCTGGCGCGGTAAAGATGCTGGAGAGGAGTTCAAGCTTACCTACTCGGTATCCGATTTCTTCTTCAAGTTCGCGTGCCGCACAGGCTGTTGGGTCTTCACCAGGATGAAGTTTCCCCGCAGGGATTTCATAGATGAACCCTCCTGCCGCGTGGCGGAACTGCCGAATCAAGATGACCGTGCCATCGTCTTTCAGCGGCACCACCGCGGCTGCTCCGGGATGGCGCACAACTTCTAAGTCGACCGTGAGGCCGTTGGGCAGCGTGACGGTGTCGACATTCAAGTTCACGACGATGTGAGGAGATGAACGCAGGTCAGAGCTCGATATCATCTCGGTTCCTCTAGCCTCTTGCCCATAGCCTCGTGCCTGCGCACGGCTAGGCCTTGGGCTTCCTATAGAACGGTGGCTTGACGATGTGTGCTGGGACGCTCTTGCTGCGGATTTCGATCAGAATGGAAGCACCGGGCTCTGCATAGCGCAGAGGCACATAGCCCAACCCGATGCCTTTCTGGAGAAGCGGCGAGAGATTGCCGCTCGTTACGTCGCCGATGGGATGGGAGGCCGTGGGGTCGAGGATTCTGAATCCGTGGCGCGGCACGGCCCTCTCGACGAGTTCGAAGGCGACGAATCGGCGAGCGACTCCAGCTTGTTTCTGCGCCAGGAGCGCCTGGCTGCCGATGAACCCGCCCTTCTGGAAACTGACGGTCCAGTCGGCATTGGCTTCGAGTGGCGTCGTTTCTTCGCCCATATCGTTGCCATAGAGCAGATAGCCCATTTCCAACCGGAGGAGATCCCTCGCGCCGAGTCCCGCCGGCTTGAGTCCCCACGCCTGTCCCTTGTCGACGAGCAGGTCCCAGAGGCGGCCAACTTTGTCTGCGTCGATGTAAATCTCATAGCCCAGTTCACCGGTGTAGCCAGTGCGGGCCAGCAAGCAGGAAAGGCCACCGATCGTGCCCTCGCACGTATGATGGAGCTTGAGTCCTTCGAGCGCCGTCGCGCCAAGACTCATGAGCACCTCGCGAGATTTGGGACCTTGAACGGCGACCTGGGACAATTCGACTGACCTGTCTTCGAGACGAACCATCTTGTCCTGGGCAAGCTGGGATTGTAGCCACAACAGGATCTTCTCGCGGTTCGAAGCATTCACGCACAATAGGAACTCGTCCGAGGCGAGCCGATAGACGAAGACGTCGTCTTTGATGCCACCATTCTCGTTGCAGACCATAGAATACTGGGCTTGAGAAACGGCGAGTTTGCCGACATCGTTGGTGGTGACTCGTTGGAGGAAAGAGACAGCACCAGTTCCGGCGATTCGCACCCGCCCCATATGGCTCACATCGAAGAGCCCGACATGGGAACGGACGGTATGGTACTCGTCCACGACACCGCTGTATTGGATGGGCATCTCCCATCCGGCGAAATCGACGAGTTTGGCCCCGCAGGCTTGATGGTGTGTGATGAGTGGCGTGCGCTGCATGACGTGGCTCACAGGCCATGGAGTTCGACGTCGAAGATCAACGTGGCGTGTGGAGGAATCAAGCCACCAGCGCCCTGTGCGCCATAACCGAGCTTGGAAGGAATGATCAGCTTTCGCTTCCCTCCCACTTTCATGCCCTTGACGCCCTCGTCCCATCCCTTGATGACTCGTCCGGCGCCCAGAGGAAAAGAGAAAGGCTGGCCTCGGTCCACGGAACTGTCGAATTTGTTCCCATTTTTTAGCCAGCCGGTGTAATGCACGGTGACGGTCTGTCCTGCCTCTGCCGTCGCGCCGGCTCCGATCGTGAGATCGACATACTGCAATTCCGATGACGTTGTGACTTCATTCCCTTCGGCACCTGCTCCTCGAAACGGCATGACGCCTCCTTTCCAAATCGTCGGTCACTCAACCACGATGACCGACGACAACAGAGTACAGTAATGATGGCGTACAGAAACTCCTGCCAACCTTTGAGCCGGCGATCCTGTTCGAGAGCTCCAGGAACGTGCCGCTCTCACTGATGGTCCTTGCGGGAGTCAGGCTCTGAGAAGATGACCACACTCGCTGTGTAGCCGTGTAGGAAGTTGCGCCCTCCGACCGGACCGATCTCGCCCTGGGCAAAGAATCCCGCCGTCGGGATAGGACCGAGCCGCTCTTGCACGACCTCGCTATCGTGATGGGGTTGGCCGAAGAGTCCCTCTCCACGCCCGCAACAGCTGAACAGGAGGGCCCCGAGTGGGGGACTTTGGTGCTTCGCTCGATCCGCAGCCAGGCGAAAGTGCAAGTCGTCGCTTGCAGACTTCGCATCGCGAAGGTGGAACTGCACGGTCTGGCCTTCCTGAACGACGTCTCCGATCGCGACGGCTCCGGCCTGTTGATCCGCTCCGATGAGGTTTCGAACGAGGAAGTCGCCTCGCTCGAAATGACTCCCGTGCTCATCAATCACGATGCCCAGATGCAACGCGCGGTGCGCATCGCGGCGTTGGGCTCCCCCCATGGATTCGAAGACGTCCTGGAGCCGTTTCAAGGCCGAGACACCGCCCATTTCATAGATCAGGTTTTGCTCCGCTCGCGTCACGACAAACCGTTCGCCGATCGGGCGGCAACCTTGCGAGGTCACGGTTCGCACGGCGATCGGTCCGGCGAGTTGCACTCCCACCACGCCCCCGTCGAAGCCCTGATCATTGAGGAGCAGTCGATTCTCTCCGGAATCCTGGCCTCCGCCGGCAAGGCCCCCGCCAACTTTGCCGTGAGGGTACCGGTCGGTCATAAGGGACAGGACTTCTTGCATCGGTGTCGAAAAGGGATCAGCGAGGAGGAGAAAGGTCGAATCCTCGAGCCCCGGCTCCGGCCACCCGGGCATACGGATTTGGTCCTGCAGCTGAGATACGGAGATCTGGAGCGGAGTCAGTTTGACATCAGGAAGGCACGCGACCCAGACGGTCAGGGCTGCAGCGGTTTCAATCTCTTCGGAGCCGGCGATGACACCTTCACCGGAACAGCCCAGACAGACCTTCGCCTGCAGTTCCCTCTGCAGCATAGCTGAGATCATGGAGGCCTTGGCCGCATGGTGGGCGGAAAAGAAGACGAAGGCCAGATCGATGGGGGCCGTGCCGATTTGCATCAGGATGGCATCCGCGAGATCGCGAGTGGCGGCTTCCGTATCGGTCTTGCGCGAGAGTGCGGTCGCGAATTGAAGCGTGGCCGGGGTGGTCGTGCCTGTGGAATGAATCGTCATGGTATGAACGTGTCGCCTGTCGGTCGCCGATACGTTAGACCCCTGGGTCCATCCGTTCCGGGCGGTCCTTGACCAGCTTGT
>VBOL01000038.1 GCA_005887945.1 Nitrospirota bacterium | reverse complement strand
GCTCACTAGAGAATTGGGCTATCGCCCTTCCATTACGTTTGAAGACGCTCTTCCTGAGATGATCGTCTGGTACCGAAAGGAGAAGGCGTGACCCTTGCCGCCCTGGGTCTTCTGTGGCTGGTCTTCTTGTCGGCCTTCGGTTTGACGAAGCTGCTCTGCTCACCGGCGCCTCGGCTTGCCCTCCTAGACCATCCCAACCCGCGGTCGTTGCATACGGAGCCGATTCCCCGGACTGGCGGCCTGGCCATCTTCGGGAGTGTGATCCTGGGGCTTGTACTGAGCCTGGTGCTGGAGTGGCCGGGTGGACAAGCTACGGGAACTGGGCTCTGGATTCTGGGCGTGACACTGATCGTCGGCGCCGTATCCTTTTGGGATGATCGGGTCGGCGTGTCGACCATTCTCCGCTTGGGGGTACACGCGCTGGCAGCGGCCGGGGTGGTTTGGGGTGCTGGATTGACAATGACGACGGTGCCAATTCCGCTTCTTGGTAATTTGTCTCTTGGATGGACAGCTGTTCCAGTGACGGTTGTTTGTCTCGTATGGATGACGAATTTATACAACTTCATGGATGGGATGGACGGCTTCGCTGGAGGAATGACGGTAGTAGGTTACAGCTTTCTAGGTTATCTGGCCTTGAAAAGCGGAAATCAATTAATCGCGTTTCTGTGTTTTTTGATTGCAGCCGCTTCCGGTGGGTTTCTCTATTACAATCTGCCTACTGCACGGATCTTTATGGGGGACCTAGGTAGCGTTTCGCTGGGTTTCCTGGCAGGGGCGTTTGCACTTTGGGGAATGCAGGAGAGGCTCTTTGATTTCTGGGTGCCTGTGCTTATCTTCTCCCCGTTTATTGTGGATGCGACGGTGACGCTGTTCCGACGGTTGCTGCAGGGCGAGAAAGTCCGGGCTGGGGACATCGGAAGACGGTGTGGGCCGAATATGTCCTCATGATGGCCTGCGGGATGGCTGCGGTGATGTATGGTCAAGTAGGTGAGTTCTGGCGCCTGACTATTCTGCTGGGATGGATGGTCACGTACATCGTCTTGACCTGGGGAGTCTACTGGGTGGAACGACAAGGCAGAGAACTGAGGGCTGAGGCATGAATAGCGACGCAGGCTCTCTCATCAGGGCTTCCGCTGCCACTCTGCCCAATCTCGACCACATCATTCGTGGCCTGCTTTATGTGTACGTCTTCTCCCTCCCGTTTCGTCGTCTCCTGTTCGTTGAGCGGAGTGGGTTCATCATCTTGATGGTCCTGCTGGTGCTGTGGTGTGCGGTCAATCGCCGGCACTTCTTCACCCAGACGCCGATAGATATTCCCTTGGTGGCTTTCGTGGCTTGGGTGGCGTTGACGATCCCTTTCGCCACATTTCCAGCATACAGCGCTAAAGAGTTCGCCAAGCTGTTGCAACAAGGACTGATCTTCTACGTTGTGGCATACTTTTTCCAGGACAGGTTGTGCAGGATCCGCCTTCACGCCGTACTGATGGGCGCCATCTGTGTCATCAGTGTATATGGGCTCTTCGAGTTTAAGGATTTGATAGGGGCAAGACCGCCGGACGTTGATCTATTGTACGTTGGGTCTTTTACGGGCGCAGAAGTCTGGCTGACCACCTATCTGGTCATGTTGCTACCCGTAGTCTTTGCACTTGCACTTTTCGAGCAGGGCGGATGGTTCAAAACCTTCTATGCAGGCACGACATTACTGGCAAGGTTGTTGTTATGTCGGCAACTTTAGTTAGCCTTTTTGTAATTGTAATTGGAACTCTGCTTATTCAACATAGCCGCACTCCAATGATTCCTGGAACAACAGTCCCTGGCGTGAAAGCCACTGCGGACTCACTAAAATATCGGTTGGCCATTTGGACCTTTACTACTGGAAAGATATTTGACCACCCGATATTGGGCATAGGCTATGGGAAGAATAATTTCCCGTTGGTTTATGGACAATCTCTGAACGATGAAGTTCAGCCCGGGCACTTGCCAGTTCTCCCAGCTGGGACGCATAACACTTTTCTCGACATTGCTCTTGGTACTGGCATTCCTGGCCTTTTGTTGTTTGTCTGGGTGATTCAGCGCATTTCTTCCAGTGCGCTCACAAATTTTCGACAAACTGTGGATCAGTTCGACAAGGCCATTTCGCTTGGTGTAGCAGTCGGCATCGTGGGCCTTGTTGTTAGACTTTGTTTCGACCACATGTTGATCGGCACCCTTGCTGTCCTATTTTGGATTTTAGTTGCTATGGCAATGCTGGCACATAGTACTGCTGATCAGACTCAGGCCCAAAGAGTTTAAAGAGGGGAAGATTTGGAAAGGGTAGTGAAGCGATTTGCTGGGGAGCTTTTCCGGCTGTTGTCGGTGACCTTTGGTGACTTCCTGCTCCGTCATCGGCTGGTCGTCGTAACAGGTGTACAGGTTGGTCTGATCCTGTCGGCCAACCTGATCGCGTTTGGCCTGCGCTTCGAAGGCGAAATTCCCTCTCCCTATATGCAACGAATGCTGCAAGGCTTTCCCATCGTCGCCTTAATATATGGAATGTGCCTTTGGGGATTTGGCATCCAACGGGGCCTCTGGCGCTACGTCGGCCATCATGATGTGGCCCGTATTCTCTGGGCGTCCATCACAGGCGCGGTTGTTT
>VBOL01000252.1 GCA_005887945.1 Nitrospirota bacterium | reverse complement strand
TTGCCGTCCATTCCCATTGACGATCGCTTGCTCGTTATTCAGCAGCTTCTGAATAAAGATCGCGACTACTCCGGCCTCTCCATCAGGATCCTGACGTGGACCATAGACATTGGCATAGCGCAGGCTCACTATTTGAAGTCCGCTCACTCGTTGATAGTAGGATAGATACTGCTCCCCGCACAGCTTGCTGATGCCGTACGGTGAGAGAGGTCTCGTGAAATGGGACTCGGGGGCAGGATAGATTTCCTGCTCGCCGTAGATGGCCCCACCGGAAGAAGAGAACACCACCTTCCGCACACCATGCCTGACCGCTTGCTGCAGCACGTTCAGCATCCCAAGGACATTCACCTGGGCATCGAAGACTGGATCTTCGACAGATTTGCGGACGTCCATCTGGGCAGCTAGGTGCATGACAATATTAGGCCGTTCGTTGCGAAACACCCGTTCAAGTCGCCAACTCTGAATATCCGTGGACAGATTGTCCACAACAAAAACCTCATGCCCTTCCTGGACAAGACGATCGACCAAATGCGACCCGATAAAACCGGCACCTCCGGTCACGAGTACCTTCATGCGTGCCCCCATCGCCTATGAATCTTTGCCATCATTTGTCCACCGCCTATTCGACCAGGTTGTGCTCTCGCGTGCAAAACCAACAAGAATCTCCCGATTCCCTTTTCGCCCTATCACGGGAGAATCGAGCACGCCTTTCAGCTGAAGCCCTAAATGAGCGGCACAAGCAATGACCTTCTCAGTCACTGCCTCGCGCTGCGCATCATCTCGCACGATCCCCCCTCGTCCCACCTGACCCTTACCAACTTCAAACTGTGGCTTTACTAACACCACAACCACTGCGGAGCTATTGAGCAGGTGGACGACCGCGGGCAATACCAGCGTCAAAGAAATAAAAGAAACATCGATCACCGCCAGGTCGATCGGCTCAGGAACTGCTGCACGGTCAACATACCGAATGTTGGTCCGTTCGAGCAAGACAACACGCGAATCTTTACGGAGCCTCCACTCAAACTGTCCATACCCCACGTCGATGGCATAGATGCGGGTGGCTCCTCGCTGCAGCAAACAGTCGGTGAACCCACCGGTCGAACACCCGACGTCCAAACCGATTGTCCCTCTCGGCTCAATATGAAAGGCATCAAGCGCCGCCGCCAATTTGTCACCTGATCGACTGACGAACAGCGCAGGCTGCACGATCTCAATCCGCGCATCCAGCGGCACCAACTTCGCAGGCTTATCCACCATGATTCCATCAACCGATACTCCACCCGCCAAAACCATTCTGGCCGCGGTCTCCCGACTCGACACCAAGCCCTGAACCATAAGCACACGGTCTAACCGTTCTTTGGGAACACGAGAGGGGGAGGCCATATCGACTAGGGAAACCACTCATCGGGGCATGGGTGGGAATAGAAGCCGGCACTGGGGAACCTAGGAGGACGGTTCATCGGCTGCGTCGTCTGGAGAGTATGCGTGGATTCGTTTCTTGCCGTTCTTATCTTGCACGAGCACTTCAACCTTATGTTCGGCCTCCTCGAGAATCTTGAGACAATTCTTAGAGAGGCGGATGCCCTCCTCGAAGATCTTAAGCGATTCGTCTAGAGGAAGATCACTTTTTTCCAACTCACCAACAATCGCTTCCAACCGCGCCATTGCCTGTTCGAATTTCACCGCTGCCACAACACGCCTCATTATTATTTTGGGTGGAGGCCCATTATACTCGGCCGCACAACGATTTCAAACCGAGGAATCATCAAACACCTGCGTGACAGTGCAACTCAATCGCCCGCTTGCCAACTGAGCCTCCAACTCCTGTCCAACCCCCACGTCCTTCGCTCGGTGGAGAATTTTACCAGCCGGGACTGTTTGAAGAATACTGAAGCCACGTCCAAGAATCGCCAAGGGACTCAGGGTATTGAGTTGCGCCAGCGTCGCGTGGATCCGGTGGCGATGCTGCGCCAACATCACCCCCATCTGCCCTTCAAGGCGCTTCGAGAGTTGCGGGACTGTCGCCAGACCTTGCTTGATCGCGAGAATAGGATTGAGGCCGGATAGATTACGCTGCACCCCGTGAACCCGTACACGCCCGGCCGCGAGCAGTTGTTGAACCATCTCGCGCAATCGATCCACCATATCATCTGTCCGTTGCGCCGCTTCCTGGAGGCGGAAGCGTACATCCGCTACCCCTCGAATGCCGTTATCGAGCCGCTGCCGCTCGAAGGCACAATGCCGGAGCATCACCTGTCCCAGACGGACCTTCAGCTCCAGCAATCGTTCCACAGTCTCAGCGAACACCGGAACTACAGCCTCCGCTGCTGCCGACGGCGTCGGCGATCGGAGATCGGCAACGAAATCGGCAAGTGTCACATCGATTTCATGTCCGACAGCCGACACCACTGGAACATGGGAGGCCGCAATGGCGCGCACCACGACCTCCTCGTTGAAACTCCAGAGGTCTTCCAACGATCCTCCGCCTCGCCCGACAATGATGACATCCACGGAACCCAGGTCGTTCAAAGCAGTCAGCGCCTCAGCAATTTGCCGCCCGGCACTCTCGCCCTGAACTTGAACCGGAGCGATAAGAATATGGAGCGTCGGCCAGCGTCGCCGAAGAACAGCCAGGATATCCCGAATGGCTGCGCCGGTCAGCGATGTGATGACACCCACCGCCCGAGGAAAAATCGGGATCGACTTCTTTCTGTCCTGATCGAACAATCCCTCCGCCGCCAATCGTTCTTTCAACTGTTCAAATGCCAGTTGCAGCGCGCCGATTCCCTTCGGCTCCACCGTGTCGAGCACGATCTGATATTCCCCGCGTGGTTCGTAGACCGTGAGCCGCCCCCGCAC
>VBOL01000037.1 GCA_005887945.1 Nitrospirota bacterium | reverse complement strand
CCCTGAAATTTCTCCTCGTGCAAGTCGAGGAAGATACGTGGTCTTCTGCTCTTCTGTGCCGAAGAGGCGCAATGGTTCTGGAACCCCAATCGATTGCGCTGCCGACAACAAGACGGTGAGCGATGCATCAAAACTTGCGCACAGGGTGGCGACTTTCTGATACTCAGATTGGGTCAACTCCAGCCCGCCGAAGCGTCTGGGAATCTTGATGCCAAAGGCTCCGATCTCAGCCAGTGTTTTCAGGACTGGCTCAGGCAGCTCCCCCTCACTGTCAACTCGTTCAGGGTCCAGGGGTATAAGGGCGATCTTGAACCGTTCTAGGAAATCCAGGGCGGCCGGACTCATCTGTGGAATGCCGATTGAGGTAAAGAGGTCCCATCGGACGTCGGTTTCAAACAGCCCCGCAAGAAACCCGGAATAGGAAGCCTTGTCACGAGCGGTCTCGGCCACCGCCACAGACCCTTGAAACACATCCGGTTTTGTCATGCGCGGCACCTCCATGACAAGCAAACTAGGGTGCTGTCGCTCGCCTCATTGGTTAACCTTACCACTATTTACCCCATGTTTGTCCCGGATTTGGTCCGGCCCGACCCCCTCTTATGTAGGACCAATACTCCAGGGACGAGGCGAGCCGTTGGCGCCGTGGCGTGGTAGGATGTGGTGTAGATCAGGCGTGTCTGTGAGCATAGGCGCGTGACGATTCTTCACTCCGGATTTCGGACGGAGAATACACCATGCGTAATGTCGTCGTCGTCGACGGATTTCGTACCCCACTGTGCAAGGAAGGAACAGACTTTCGCGAGACGGATGCGGACGTGCTTGGCGCCTGGGTCGTCCGCGAAATGATCACAAGGTGTCACCGCTGGAATCTCCCCCTGGAGACGATCGATTGCGTCTTAGGAAGCAATGTGGCAACGCCCACGCACGCGGTGAATCCGACGCGGGTAGCAGCCGTCACCGGTGGCCTCCCCGCGACGATCCCCGCCGATACGGTGGCGGGGAAAAATTGCGGCTCAGGAGTGACGGCACTCTACTATGCGAGCTTGCGCATTCGGAGCGGTGACGTCGATGCGGTGCTCGTCATCGGCATGGAGGCGATGAGCCGTATCCCGGTCGTCTACCATCACACGGTTGCTGGCCTCCTCCTGCAATACGGTAAAGCCAGAGGCTTTCGAGAACGCGCCGGTGGCGCGCTTGCCCTCATTCCCACGCTCCTTAACCTCAAGAAATATCCACCGCGCGTCGGCTTGGTGATGGGTCTCACGGATCCGATGTGTGACCTCATTATGGGACAGACAGCAGAGAATATTGCGAAAGATCCTTCGCTGGGCATCACCCGGCGGGATCAGGACGCGTTTTCCATTCGATCGCATAGGCTCGCGGCACAAGCGTGGAAGGACGGGCTCTTTGGGGACGAGGTCGTACCTATGTATGTCCCCGAGCGGAGTACCTACGTCGAACGAGACAATGGAATTCGTGAGGATGCCGGTCAGGAGACATTTCGTGAGGTGAAACCTGTGTTCGACAGGCACCACGGTTCGGTGACGCCGGCCAACTCCTCGCAAATAACCGATGCCGCCGCAGCGGTGCTGCTCATGGAGGAGGACAAGGCCAAGTCCCTCGGCCTGCCGATCCTCGGCTACGTGAAAGACTACGCTGATTTTGGGTATGAGCCGGCCTGTATGGGCCTGGCCCCAGTCGGGGCCATTGCCAAAGTGTTGGCCAAGACCCGCCTGACCCTCAAGGATTTTACAGTATGGGAAATTAACGAAGCCTTTGCATCCGTCGTGTTGGGGATCAACCGCATTCTTGACTCGTCATCTCTCATGGAGCGCAAGTTTGGCCATTACGGATTGACTGAACGTCTCGGCGAAATCCCGCCCGACGATCTCAACCCGCACGGCGGTGCGATCGCGCTCGGTCATCCAGTTGGCGTCTCCGGTCTGCGCCTGGCCATGACCTCCCTGTTCGAACTCAAACGACGGAATGCCGAGCGGGCGCTGATCAGCGCCTGCGTCGGAGGTGGACAGGGCGTGGCGATGATCTTGGAGAGGAAATAGCCATGTCAAACGGCGACACCATCTCTCCCGGCGAGTTCAAACACTTTAAGACCGTCGTCCTTAACGAGGGGATCTTGCTGGCGGGTTTTGATTACTCCGGCAAATCGGTCAATGTGCTCAACGTGGAGAGCATGACGGAATGGCAGAAGATCGTGCAGTTTGCCGAGCAATCCGCCGTCATCAAAGGCGTAGTACTAGTGAGCCTGAAGGAAGGAAACTTCTGTGCAGGAGCCGATCTGGAGCAGATGCACCACGCGCAACGGCAACGTTCCTTTCAGGAGATGGAACAGCTTGTGATCGCCGCTCACAGGCTCTTTGACGAGATGGAGCGATCGCCGAAACCGTTTGTCGTCGCAGTGGAAGGTGCCTGTCTGGGCGGTGGACTCGAGCTAGCGATGGCCTGCCACGTGCGCATGACCAGTACCCACCCGAAGACCTGTTTTGCCCTACCGGAAGTCAAACTGGGCATTCTTCCTGGGTTCGGCGGCACGCAGCGTCTCCCACGGCTGATCGGTTTACCGGAGGCATTGGGCATGATCACGACGGGGAAGACCGTCTTTCCAAGGCAAGCCCTGCGGATGGGCCTTGTGGAAGGGATGGTGACCTCTATCCCTTCCAGTGTCAGGACTCTGGAGAGAGTTCAGAAAGAAACTCTCGTTCAGGCTGCCATTGCACAAGCCCGCGTTCTCTGTTCGGTTCCTGTCCGACGGCCGCCCCTCCGAGCAAGCCTGAGATTCTTAAGCGGTCCAGGGATTCGTACGCTCGTGTGTCGCTACGCACGACATCAAGTAATCAAACGCGTCCGACATTTCTACCCGGCTCCGCTCCGTGCCATCGATGCAGTGGGAAGAGGGATAGGTTTGAGTATTCTGGAGGGATCGCTCACGGTCGAAAAGCCGCTCCTTCTGGATCTCATGGCCAGCCAGATTTCCTCACACCTCGTTGGTTTGTTCCTGGCCGGCGAGGAGGTGAAACGGAACATTGCCACTATTCCAGCGGCGGCTGCGCGCGTTGGTGTGCTGGGGGCCGGATTGATGGGCTCACAGATCGCCGGGCAGCTTGCCGAAAAAGGGTATGAGGTGGTATTGCGAGACGTTTCTTCGGACATTCTGGCGAAAGCGATCGGACGCATCCATAAAGCCCAAATTGCCCAGGTGCGTAAGCGGATTATCCTTCCTTCCGACCTGCGCTATCGCATGATGCGGGTTGCTCCAACTATCCATATCAAGGATGTGAGCCTCGCTTCCCTTGTCATCGAGGCTGTATCGGAGAAGCTGGATGTGAAACGAGCGGTGTTGGCGGAGTTTGAATCGGAGGCACATCCCGATGCGATTTTGGCCACGAATACATCGTCGTACACCCTGGCCGACATCGCCGCAAGTGCCGTCCATCCTGAGCGGTGCGTGGGACTCCATTTCTTTAATCCTGTCGCCAAAATGCAGTTGGTCGAAGTGGTACGCGCATCCTTTACATCCGACATGGCCCTTGCACAGGCCTGTAGTCTTGCCAAGCGGTTGGGCAAGTTTCCCCTTGTGGTCCATGACGGACCGGGATTCCTCGTGAACAGGATTCTATCGCGCTATCTGGCGGAGGCCGTGATCATGGTGGCGGAAGGTATCTCCGTTCTGCGCATCGACACCGTCGCCAAAAACTTTGGGATGGCAGTGGATAGCGGACATCCTATGGGTCCTCTGGAGCTCCTCGATCTAATCGGACTTCCTGTCGCCCTGCACGTACTGACCTCGCTGGCCGTGCTGGGATCTCGAATCGAGTCGCGTGATGCGCTGCTGCGAAACTTCCTTCCGGAAGGAAAGCCGCCGCTGACATTCTGGAAATCGGAAAAAGAGAATCCGCAGGCTCTCGACGCAGTCGCGAACTATCGTCGCGCCAATCCCTCAGAAGCTGGCCCCATCACCGACGACATCCTTCACCAACGCTTGTTTTTTCCAATGGTCGACGAAGCGGTGCGCTGTCTGAATGACAAGATCGTGGAGCATCCTTGGCAGGTTGATTTTGCACTGACGTATGGGATCGGGTTCCCCGCGTTCCGTGGTGGCCTTCTCACCTGGGCTCGGCAAACCATGACGCAAGGACAGGTAGCCCAGGAACTGGAGTCGCTGGCGATCAAGTATGGCAAACGCTTCGAGCCCTGTCCGGCTCTCTCGAACGGAGGGTGGTAGTGCCGGGAATTTCTTGAGCAACCTAAACGGAGCGCCTCATGCCTGAACAACCGTGGTTCGTACATTATCCCGAGGGAGTTCCCCACGAGCTTTCTCTTTCTCCCGAGACGCTCTTGGCGATGTTCTCCCGGAGCGCACAGAGGTATTCACGCCGGCCGGCTCTCTATTTCTTTGGGAAGACCCTGTCGTACCAGGAATGCCACGCCCTCGTTGAGCGATTTGCCTGCGGCCTCGCAGCGTTGGGAATTCGCAAAGGCGATCGCGTGGCCCTCTGTCTCCCGAATTCTCCACAAGCAGTTATCGCCTACTTCGGCATTTTGCGGGCCGGGGGGATCGTCGTGGCCTGCAACCCGACCTACACGGAATACGAGCTGTCCCACCAGCTTCGAGACGCGGGGGCGCGAGCGATCGTGGTCCTCGACATGATGTATCAGAAGATCCAGCATCTCGATCTGGAGACGATCATCGTCACGCGGATCACCGATTTCATGACGACGATCGTGAAGTATATCTATCAACATCGAAACGGTCGACCGCCGATCGAGATTCCGCGCCGCGATACAACACTGTTCTTCCACGATGTGCTGGACAGTGTGACCCCCGTCGCGCCGGAGGGGCTTCCGATCGTGACCCCTGACGATATCGCGGTTCTCCAGTACACAGGTGGCACCACCGGCGTGTCGAAAGGCGCGGAACTGCGTCACCGCAATTTGACGGCCAACATTCGGCAACTCATCAGCTGGTTTTCTCCTGCCGAACGTAGAGAGAGTTTTCTGGCAGCGCTTCCGCTCTTTCATGTGCTCGGGATGACGGTCACACAGAATATCTGTCTGGCCGTCGGTGGATGTATGGTGCTCGTGCCCGATCCACGGAATATGCAGATGCTTCTCTCTCTCATTCATAAGAAACGACCGACCGTGGTCGCAATGGTCCCTCTGCTCGTGCGGAAACTCTTGGAAAACTGTGCTGAGAAGGACCTCGCAGCGGCGAAGTTCTGCATTTGCGGTGGGGCCGCACTCCCGTACGAGCTCCTCAAGAAATTCAAGGAGCGAACTGGTCAGCTTATCATAGAGGGATATGGTCTTTCGGAGGCTTCTCCTGTGACGCACTGCAACATCCCCCGTGGTCTTTCGGTGAAGCATTCTATTGGATTACCAATTGCGAACACTGATGCGAAAATCGTTGATGAGACAGGCCAGGAGGTCCCGTTTGGAGGAATCGGTGAACTTTGGGTGCGAGGCCCGCAAGTTATGGAGGGGTACTGGAACAACCCTGTGGAAACGGCAAATGTGCTGAAGCCCGGCGGCTGGCTCGCGACCGGCGACATGGCACGCATGGATGAAGACGGCTTCTTCTACATCGTGGATCGGAAGAAGGACATGATCCTTTCCACTTCAGGCTTCAATGTCTATCCCTCCGAAATCGAGAAGGTGTTACTGCTCCACCCGGAGGTACGAGAAGCCGCGGTCATTGGCGTGTTGTCGGGAGACGGGAGTGAATCAGTCAAGGCGGTTGTCGTTCCATCGTCGAATGAAATTTCTGAGCACGACCTCGTGAAGCACTGTCGGCGATACTTGGCCTCATATAAAGTTCCAAAGCACATTGAATTTCGCAGCGAGCTACCACGAACGCTTCTTGGCAAAACACTCTATCGGGTCTTGCGCAAGGAAGAACAAGGAAGAATAGGAGCGGCTGCACCCTCAACACCTTCGGGCGTCGTGAGATGAAATGGATCGACCCCTGGACGGATTGAACCGCTTCTGAACGCAGAGCAGTTCGGCAACATGTTTGGCGATCGCTAAGGCCGCGGATAGCCCCGGCGACTCAATTCCTACCAGATTGATGAGTGGCGGGTTCTCGCTGTCTAAGGCAATGATGAAGTCGCTCTTGCGCCCGTTGCCGGTCATGACACAGGGACGGATTCCAGAGTAGGCCCACTCCAGATCGCCTTCTTCGAGGGTCGGGAGAAATTTCTGCAAGGCCTCGACGAATACGCTGGGGGGCGTCTTGCGCGACGTGTAGTCTGTCTTGTCTTGGATTGCCACCTCATTCGGTCCCACGAACAACCGTCCGTTCG
>VBOL01000251.1 GCA_005887945.1 Nitrospirota bacterium | reverse complement strand
GTTGACGAGCGATGGGACATCAGCCGTGACGGGGATAATCCCAAGCAGCAGGGCAAAGAGCGGAGCAACGAGACAGACGACACGAGGAATTCCATGAAGAAAGTAGAAGATGGACGCGAAGTACCCGAACCGTTGCGAGAGCGTGAGGCCGCGCATGGTGAACGGATTCGTCTGAAAGAAGATCTGCACATGGCCCGTCGCCCATCGTATTCTCTGTTTCATTGAACTTTCGAACGTTTCCGGCATAAGACCGGCTGCCAATACCTTATTCAGGTAGCATGACCGATAGCCCTTCGCATGGATCACCATGCTCGTATGGATGTCTTCGGTCACGGTCTCGGTACGGAATCCGCCGATTTCCACCAAAACATGACGGCGGAACAACCCGCAGCTTCCCGCGAAGAACGCGCTATTATGCCGATCGCGGCCGGATTGAAGCACACGATAGAACAACGCTTGCTCGTTCTTGAGGACTCCCTCCAGTTGCAGATTTTTCTGAAATACGTCGGAATTGTAGAAATGATGCGGCGTCTGGACGAATGCAACTTGTTCATCCTGGAAAAATCCTATCGTATCGTTCAAGAAACTGCTGGTCGGGACGTGATCGACGTCGAAGATCGCAATGATTTCTCCTGATGTTTCTTGCAAGGCATGATTCAGGTTTCCAGCTTTTGCGTGTTGTCGATCCGCCCGGCGGATGTATCCACAGTTCAACGACGAAGCTAATGCCCTGACTTCGGCCCGCTGACCATCGTCAAGCACATAGACCCGATAGCGGTCGTTGGGATAGTCCTGGTTGACACAGCCGATCAGCGTGCGGCGAAGAATGCTCAGAGGCTCATCGACAACCGTGACGAAGATATCCACGATCGGAAAGCGGTTCAATGGCACCGGTTGACGTTCGAGCGGCGACCAGGCGTGGTAGGCAAACAATAGCATCTGTACAAAGGCATAGGCTTCCGCCGTATAGACCGTCCAACTCACCAGCAAGCTTGCCCAGTCGCCGGTGTTCAGGGTGTAGAGACCTCTCCACAAAAGGTACCGTGCATACAAGAAGAGGGTCAGTGCCAAGATGGCCTGATGCCATCTTTTCTTCCAGCTGAGGAAGCTGATGACAACCAGGACAACGAGCGACAGCGGCACTGCCACCGAAGTACTGTAGAAGTGGGTAAACAACGTCATGTGTGTGTCCCCGATTGATCTCCCTATTGCAAGTCGTCCAGTTCTCTGCCCTGCTTCCGCGCGAAACGTTTCTCAAGCTAATGGCCGAACGCCATAATCCTTGCCTGAAGTGTCGACACCATAGGTCGACAAATTTCCTGACTACTCAGACCCGGCTTTTTGTGGTTGTTTTCTCTCAACGGCATGCAATACGCACTTTAGAGTGGCATGCCCGGTTTGCCTATACCGAGGATGGAGGGGACTCATCATACAGGTGGGGTACAGCTTTGGAGGGGGCAGAAATACCGCAGCGATTCTGCGGAGTTTCTATTTGTGATGGAAAATGTGCAAGCCGCTAGGCAGGTGCGGAATCTCAAGAAATCATGGATTTTTGAGGGCCGCTGAAGCCGATCGACGCGCGATAGAGCAACGCCGGTTTCGGGAGCACCACGACATCCTGCTTGGCCAGCAAACCCAAGGTACGTGAGGGGGCTTTCCTGCGTTGACGAAGGAATTGGAACATCAGCCGGGGTCGCCCCTTTGTCGAGTTTCATGCTGTGATCGTCGGGTTTCTCAAACAGCAACTCCCTTCACAGTCCCGTTTCCCTACTTGTAAGATCTCAGCCTCCTGTCCTACTCTGTAGGTGGAGGCAGACCTATGGATACATCCAGCCGTTTAACGAAGACAAAGGAACAGTGGGCGAAGGCCCGGCGTGGCGGTGAAGAACGGGAAGTGTTTTACGAAGGAGATGCCCGCCTGCCACCGGGACAGCATCTCGTCGAAACCTGGCCTGTGCTCGATCTCGGTCAAAAGCCTGACATTCCACTCTCGGAATGGAAACTCACCATCGGCGGATTCGTGGCTAATCCCATCACGTGGACCTGGGAAGAGTTTCTCGCCCAGCCCCAGTTCAATGACGTCTCGGACTTCCACTGCGTGACGAGCTGGAGCCGGTTCGACAACGAGTGGGACGGGGTCAGTTTCAAACACATTCTGTCCGTGGTGAAGCCGCTGTCTTCGGCGAAGTTCGTCCTCTTCAAATCGTTCGACGACTACAGCACCAATTTGCCGCTTGAAGCCTGTGACGATCGGGACGTGCTCCTGACGTACAAATGGAACGGCAAACCTCTCGCGAAAGAACATGGCGGGCCAGTGCGAGTCATCGTGCCAAAGCGCTACGCCTGGAAAGGCGCCAAGTGGGTGAAAAAGATTACATTTTTGGATAAGGATGAAAAGGGGTTCTGGGAAGTGCGGGGCTACTCGAACAGCGCCTTCCCCTGGGAGAATGATCGCTATGGGTGAGACCTCTAGCCGACCTGCACCTTTCGTCTCCTTCCATTGACGAGAACCCTTACTCAAAGATTCATGCGCACGTTCGGCCAACGTTTATCAATCTACTAAAAAGCAGACCCTTTTATTTCCAATGCACGACATGTCGGGCACCATACGCAAGCTGGAATTCTGGTCGGTGGATGTGCCCATCACCGACCCCTTTGTCGTCGCCACCGGCGCACGAACGATTGCAGAGAATGTTTTTCTGCGAGTCACGCTGGCCAATGGCGCACAGGGTTATGGGGAAGCGGCGCCGTTTCCTGAAGTTGGGGGAGAAACTCGCGAGAGCTGCCTTATAGCACTCCAGAAACTCGGCAAAGCAGTTCTTGGTCGTTCAGCCGCAGGCTACAAGGAGATCGGGCTATGGCTATCTGAACAGGCGCTCACTCATCCGGCCGCACGTTGTGGACTCGAAACCGCCGTCATCGATGCCTACTGCCATGCGTCGAACATCCCGATGTGGGAACTTTGGGGGGGCGCGGATGTGCGAGCGCGAGAGACGGATATCACGATTCCTATCACCGACCTCGACAAGACTGTTGTCCTGGCGCGCGGATGGTATGCGAAGGGGTTTCGCCTCTTCAAAATGAAGGTCGGCAAGGATGTCGAGAGCGACATCCGGCGTCTGGAAGCCGTGCATCGCGCACTCCCAGGCATCTCGTTCATCGGCGATGGCAACCAGGGCTTCTCGCGCCAAGACTGCCTGACCTTTGCACAAGGGGTGAAGAGATATGGCGGGACGATGGTGCTGCTTGAACAGCCGGTGTTGCGGGACGACCTCAACAGCATGGCGGCAATCCGTCGAGAGACCGGCATTCCCGTTGCGGCGGATGAATCGGTCCGCTCGCTCGCGGAGGCACAAGAGGTCGTCGCCCGAGGCGCGGCTGACTATATCAATATCAAGATCATGAAGACCGGCGTCGCCGAAGCCGTGGAGATTGCCTCCTTCACCAAAGCGTCCGGCCTCAAGTTGATGATCGGCGGGATGGTCGAAACACGGATTGCCATGGGCTGCTCCCTCAGCCTGGTCCTGGGACTCGGCGGCTTCGACGTGCTCGACCTCGACACCCCGCTCTTGCTGGCCAGTGATCCCGTCACGGGTGGCTACCGCTATGAAGGTTCGCGCCTGCAACCCTGGTCAGGACCCGGCCTCGACATGAAAGCAGCACCTTCCCCAAACGTCACCACGATCGAACAATAGAATGCGGAAAGACTATCGTCGTGCGCGAGGCAGGCGGGACGAGCGAGACGGGGGAAGGATCGAGGTCAGAAGTTCGAGGCTTTCGGAACTTTGAACCCCGAACTTTGAACTTCGGACCGCGCCTTTCTCGCATGTCTCGCGCTTCACGTTCCACGGTCCATGGGCGCTGGCGGACTTTTTCCAGCATCCTACTAGATCAACCGTTCGCTTCGTCACACTTCTTGCAGTTCAAGGTCTCTCCGAGATGCTGTCTCCGGCCTTCCTCTGTCACGACCCAGGACCGATTCGTCATCGGTGGCTGGTGACGCACGTGCTGACCATGGCCGCATTGTAAATCGGCCACCCAATCACCATATTCGTCCAAGTGAAATCCGACAATGGATTGATGCACGCATGAACCTCCGTCACATCCTTGTCATCAATTCCTTAGCGGTATGCTACACTCGCGCGCGCGCATGCTAACACGAATGGAGGGGCAAGCGTGATGAGGCAGTCTGATTCGAGGATCGGCTTCGTGGGGGTCGGACGGATGGGGGCTAACATGGCCCGGCGTTTGCGGGATCATCAGGAAACAATCGCAGCCGTATACGATAGGGAGCGCGCCACGGCCACCGACCTTGCGACCGAGTTAGGCTGTGAAGCGGCTGCGACCCCTGCCCGCGTCGCAGAACTCGCAGGCATTATTCTCACTGCCGTGTCCGATGACGCTGCGATGCGCCAGATCTTTTCCGCGACTGCCACGGAGAGTCTTCTCTGCCACGCCAAGGACCGGCTCTTCATCAACTGCGCCACCCTCTCGCCGGCTGTGCACGTCGACGTCGAAACTCTGGTGACGCAACGTGGAGGCCAGAGCCTCGAAGCCTGCGTGGCCAGCAGCATCCCGCAGGCGCGCCAAGGCACGTTATACCTCATGTGTGGTGGGCGTCCGGATGTGTTCGAGTCAGCGAAGCCGCTCTTGGAAAAATTAAGCGCACACCTCCGCTATATCGGACCGGCAGGAGAGGCCGCGAAGGTCAAAGCCCTCGTCAACATGGTGATGAACTGCAATACGGCCGCACTGGCAGAAGGACTTGGGCTCGGAGCAGCACTCGGCCTCGACCTGACGATGCTGCGAGACATTTTCGCCCAAACGGGAGCCGCGTCGCGCGTATTAGAGACGGACGGCGAGGATATGCAGAACCGCGCCCATGACTGCTACTTCTCGGCTGCCCATGCAGCTAAGGACTCGGGCATCGGCCTCGCGTTAGCGAAGACCGCCGGACTCACCGTCCCGTTAGCTCAAGCGACCTACGATTAATACCTGCGACTGGTCGCTCTCGGCAAAGGCGAGCTGGACAAGTCCGCCGTCTCTGAACTCACCTTCAAAGACCGGAGCTCAGAGTAGCCCACAATATTCATGACGGTTCGTCGTCCCCATCCATCACCGCTTTTCAAAGGGGAGTTCTGACCGCTGACTGGCGGGAAAGTAGGTCCAGCGCTTCTGCTCGTTCTCGTCGAAGCTGCCGAGGAAGGTCACGTAGCGATCGAGGGTGCGAAACTCCACGAGCGTGATCGTGCAGTGTAGAGGGTCGATGACGCGGGCATCGAACTGGCCCACCACATAGAGCAAACCCGCTCCCGCTTGATAGAGATTCCGTCGGCTCGCATACCCCGTATTGGGGAACAGCTCCGTTGAAGATGAGCAGCCTCCCGCTCCCTCAAGCCTCAATGTGAGACTGTGCCGAGAGAGGAAGAGATCGGTCGCCGCTCGAATAATAGTAAGCTGGGCCTGTGCCGAAGGGATATCCACAGATGCCGGTTCGGGGGCGCTGCTGTTGCAAGCACCACAGAGCATTGCCGCGCTCCCAATGGCAGCCAACCAGTGTTGGCGCCTCACTTGGGCGCTGGAACTTTCGGTGCTGCACCAATCGCTTCCAGCCCTGCTTGAGCACAGGCATCGTCGAGGTGTGCACCGGGTGCCCCACCAACGCCAATCCCTCCGACGATCTCACCGCCGATCTCGATCGGGAGTCCGCCCCCGAGCATCAGCACCTGATCGTTCACCTCACGAAGAGCTTGCAAGGTCTGCACCCTGTTGATCAGCTCAGCCAGCTCGGTCGTAGGACGGCGGAGACTAGCCGCGGTATAGGCCTTCTTCCTGCTACTATCGACCGTATGCGGACCGGCCCCATCGGCTCGGGCCATGGCGCGAAGCACGCCGGCTCGATCCACGACCGACACGCTCACCCGGTAGCCATCTTTGTTGCAGGCATCCAACGATGCCTGGATCGCCTTACCGGCCAGGCCCATCGGTAAGACTGCCTCTTTCGGCAATTCATCAGAAGCCGGCACCGTATAAGGCATCAGCATCACGAACGCCGTTGCGATCATAAGCCGGTACGCCATGGTCACAGAACCCCTATGATGCAGGTAAACGCATGCCATCGGTGTGTCTCCTGGTTAGAAAGGAAAGATCTAGGGCAAGGAGCGTACGAAGGCGCGAGAGGGCCTGTCAAGATGGCGACTTTGGATCGGGGATTCAGGAAGTGGCGAACGCGGTCGTTAGCTCCAGACGACGCGTTCTTGATTGAGGAGGTAATCGATCACTTCGATACTATTACGCATCTGGATCTGCGCCTTTTCGGACATGGGGAGGACGGCTCCGACCAGCTTGCCTGATTCAACGTCGTCGAGCGACGGAATCCCGTCAGCTCCAGGCTTTTCCAGCTCTTGTCGGTAACTTGCCACGGTCGCCTCCTGTTTCTCTGACAGTTGGATCAGCAATCCCTACGCCAGAGACTCATCACCTAACTGACTTACGACGTACAAGTAGCATAGCACATGGAAGTCAGTGCCCTGAGGGAAAGGCCTATCGTATTGATTGCAGACTACTTTTCAGTCGATCGACGTGCCGCGGTTGAGGCAGGTGCAAGGGCGCCGAGGTATGGGAAACGACCGATCTTGAGAAGCGGCGTATCGAGACGCAGGCGAAAATCGTCATGCCCTGGGTCAACAAAGTACGGGTCGCCGGTAATATCTGACTGGGCTTTGAGTTCCGGAGCCGGTTGGTTCGGATTACCCACCCGCAGATAATCACCATCCGTGTTGTAGAACGCATTGAAAGAGGTGGTGGTCTGACTGGATGGGGCAATCACAAAACCCCTTCGATTCAGCCCAACCACGTTGCCGGTGACATCACTCTGGGATTGCCCGAGAAACGCTGCGCCACCACCATTCTTGACTAAGGTATTGCTCACCAGCACGGCTCGGGCATGGTCGCTGACAACGACGGCTTCAAAAAGACTTCGGGTAATCACGTTTCGCTCCAACCGCACATTCGACTTTCCGGCAATCGAGACGCCATGATCGTTATCATGAATAAAATTCCCGATGAGGACGGCTTCTGAATCGGCAAACTGAGCGCCGGTCGTCTCGCTCCCCCCGATAACACAATCTTCGACCCGCACATCGTGGACTTGCTGGCTGAACAACATGCCATTGATCTTGATCCGGCGAAGGACAATCCCTTGCCCATTGAAGAGACCGACGGCATGCCCCCCTTGGTCATTAATGGTCATATCGCTGATTTCAATGTCCGTCGCCCCATAGGGCCACTTGCCCACATGGAGAGCGCCCACCACGATATCACGCCCCAGAATCGTCACCTGATCCACTCCAGCCCCGACGAGCTTGATCTTCTCTTTGCTGTGAATGGTCACGTCCTGAGGATACTGGCCCGGCTTGACAAAGACGGTGTCGCCTTTCCTGGCGGCATCGACCGCTTCCTGAAGAGAAACGAAATCACCTGTTCCATCCAGCGCGACCACCATGGTCCGAGGACCAAGTGGTGGCCCCTCATCAGCCCACACCAGGCTGAAGCCCCAGAACCCAAGCGCCGCCATCAGCCATATAACCACAAGCGGTTTCATGCAAGATCTCATACAGGCCTCCCCCGCCGGAAGTCAATCAAGCCCGCATTATTCACGAGAGTTCGTGACGAAACCGCCGAGACGCCAGGCGAGACGGGCGCGCGGAGCCGTGAAGGAGGAAGGCATACTTGAAACAGTATGTTGACCGACTGAGCGGCGAGCCCGCCCGCCGTCAGGCTTGTCGCAACGGCGTATCGGCGGTTGCAGTAGAAGTCTTCGTGAATAATGCGGGCTAGGTTGTTTGTGAGGCGACAACTTGCGTGTTATGCTCCGCACCCATGATTTTGGTCGGCCTCACAGGCGGCGTCGCCACCGGTAAGAGCACCGTCGCCAAGATGTTCAAGCAATGCGGTGCGGCGGTGATCAATGCCGACCTGCTGGCGCGACAGGTTGTCAAGCCAGGTAAACCGGCCTGGCGAGCCATCGTCAAACTATTTGGGAATACAGTCCTCAACCAGGACCGCTCGCTCCACCGCCAAGCCCTCGGAAGCATTGTCTTCCACAATCCGAAGAAACGCCGACAACTCGAACGCATCATCCATCCCCGCGTCGCCCGCGAGCAACAACGACTCGTGCGTTGGATCGCCAAACGCAAACCCCAGGCTGTGGTCATCTACGAAGTGCCACTCCTCTTCGAGGCCGGCGTAGACAAACGCGTCGACAAAATCATTGTCGTCACTGTCGACCGCAACACCCAAATCGCCCGCCTCAAGAAAAGAAACGGCCTCTCTCGCGCCGAAGCGTTGCGCCGCATCCGCAGCCAAATGCCCTTGGCAAAGAAGATCCAACGAGCGGACCACGTGTTAAATGGGACCCTCCCTCGCCCGTCTCTCCGCAAGCAAGTCGGCCAGTTATTCAGGAGCCTTCGCCTCCTCGCCTAACCCTCTGCCGTGCATTCCCTCACCCTCTGTGTTAAATTTTCACTTATGCGAAATGTCGTGATCATCGGCTCGGGGCCGGCTGGACTCACCGCCGCAGTCTATGCGGCGCGGGCGAATCTCTCGCCCCTGCTCATAGAAGGCTGGCAATCCGGCGGACAACTGACCACGACGACAGAAGTCGAGAACTATCCTGGCTTTGCCAAGGGCATCATGGGCCCGGAGTTGATGAAAGAAATGCGAACGCAAGCGGAACGATTCGGAACGGAGTTCCTCACCGGCCATGTCACAGCTGTTGCGCTCACACCACGTCCGTTCACGCTCACGATCGATGGCGAACACACAGTGCAAGCCAAGACCCTCATCCTTGCGACCGGTGCATCGGCCATTCAGATTGGGTTGAAGAACGAGGCGCGCCTCACGGGGCACGGCGTCTCAACCTGTGCGACCTGCGATGGGTTTTTCTTTAAGGGAAAGGAACTGATTGTCGTCGGCGGCGGCGACAGTGCGATGGAGGAAGCCACGTTCCTCACCAAGTTCGCCAGCAAGGTCTCGATAGTCCATCGGCGCGACAAGCTACGGGCTTCCAAAATCATGCAAGACCGCGCAGTGAAGAACGAGAAGATCACGTTCGTGTGGAACTCCGCCGTCGAAGATATTCTGGGGAATGACGCGGTGACAGGCGTGCGAGTCAAGAATCTGGTGACTGGCAAGGTCACAGAGCTGCCTTGTGCTGGTATCTTCGTCGCGATTGGGCACCACCCCAACACCAATCTCTTTAGCGGCCAATTAGCCATGGATGCCAAGGGGTACATCCGCACGACACAGGGAACCGCCACAAGTGTACCAGGCGTCTTCGCCGCCGGCGATGTCCAAGACTCGACATACCGCCAAGCCGTGACCGCCGCCGGCTCCGGCTGCATGGCGGCCATCGACGCCGAACGATTTCTGGAATCAGGTAGTCATAACCTCTAAATCCTCCCCAGGGATGCTCAAAATGGTCGTTCAACAAGGCCGCAGGCGAGACAAATACCGGTGGCGTACCCTCGGGGGTATGTTGAGGATTTTGTCGAGCCGAGAACGAAGCCCGCGGAAAGGCGTGTCTCGGCGCGCCGGGGCTGGGCGGGTGAAAAGGGAACCATTTTCAGCATCCCGTTAGATAAACCATGCGTTGTGCCATCGTCCACTACCACGAACTCGCCCTCAAAGGCCGCAACCGGGAATATTTCGAGGAGCGGCTCGTACGCAATATTCAATGGACACTGAAGGACCTCGGCGTCAGACGCGTCGAAAATCTTCGCAGCCGGATTCGCGTGGTTCTGCCTGACACGGTTCCGGACCAGGCCGTCAAAGTACGGCTCGCACGAGTCTTCGGAATCGCCAACTTTTCGCTGGCCCATGGGTTGCCGCTCGATCTGGCCCATCCAGACCTGGGAGCGCTCAGCAAAGCGATCATCGACGCGCTCCGATCGGAATCATTTTCCACCTTTCGCGTATCGGCGAAACGAGCCGACAAACGCCTGGCTCTGACCTCTATGGAGGTAGCGCGGGACGTCGGCACTGCCATCCGTGAAGGAACCGGCAAAAAAGTCAGCCTGAAAGATCCCGACCTCACGGTGTATCTCGAACTGCTCTCCAAAGAGGTCTACTACGCGATCGAAAAGATTCAGGGGCCGGGCGGAATGCCGGTGGGTGTCAGCGGGAAAGTCGCTTGCCTGATCTCCGGAGGGATCGATTCGCCGGTCGCAGCCTATCGCATGATGAAGCGCGGCTGCCGAGCCCTTTTTGTCCACTTCTCAGGCCGACCGCTGGTAAGCCGTGCCTCGGAAGAGAAAGTACGCGAACTCGTGCAGACCCTCACGGCCCATCAATACAGGTCGAAGCTATATGTCATCCCGTTTGGAGAGATTCAACGCGACATTGTAGCGAATGCGCCGGCCCCGTTTCGCGTGGTGCTCTACCGACGCGTTATGATCCGCATCGCGCAGGAATTAGCCAGACGCGAGCAATGTTGGGGGCTTGTCACGGGCGATAGCTTAGGACAAGTCGCCTCGCAAACACCGGAGAACTTGACGGTCATTGAAGAGGCGGCAGAGTTGCCGCTCCTGCGCCCGCTCATCGGCATGGATAAGGTGGAAATCACCGACCAGGCTCAGCGTATTGGTACCTTCGCCATATCGATTGAGCCTGATCAAGACTGCTGCTCACTCTTCACCCCGCCGCACCCCAGCACGAAAACCAAACTCGATGACATTCAGAAGGTCGAACGAATGTTCGATATTGGCGCGCTGGTGAAGCAGGGTCTCGACAAGGCTGAACTATCCCAATTCACGTTTCCTCTGTAGCAGGATGCTGCAAAAGTCCGCCAGCGCTCATGGACCGTGGAGCGTGAAGCGCGAGACATGCGAGAAAGGTGCGACGTGAACAGACTGAGCTTCCATCTCGTTTGGCCCGTCTCGCCCGTCCCGCCTGTCTCGCGCACGACGATAGTTTTTCCCCAGCCTGCTAGTGGGAGATTCGATTGCCCTCACTGTGATCGCCCCGTCTGCAACTCTTGCTGCGCGAGCGCCTTTTCCCTCATGATTCGAAAATGCGTTTCCAGATCTCGCCGCAACGCCAAGGCAACCATCCAATCCGGCATATTCGAATCAACCTCGAAGAGCAGTTCAAACTCGGCTCTTGTATGAGCCCCACCATCGACGGGGGTGAGTTTCCAGAACCGGCGGTACTGCTTGAAGTCACCCCCCTTCAATTCCGTCAGCAACCCACCGGTCGACAGAGTCCTCGTCTCACTCAAGAGTCGCCGCTCTCCTGGGAGCAGGGCATGGTCGATCCGAATATCCGTGAACGCCTTACCGTCTTGCACCCGTACCTCCGCCATCCGCATCCGTATGTCGAAGAGCTCAGGCCAATGGGCATAGTCGGTCAGTATTCGCTGAATGATTGCCGGTTCCACCGGAAAGAGAATCGTGGCCGTCGCCCGCACGCCGCCAGTGGGTTCCGTACGGACATCCAACTCGACCGGCTCGGCCGCACGGCTCCACCCGGACGAGCCAAGTAGTAGACAGCCCATGACAATCATCGCACGCCACAACATGGCGTGATTATATAGACCCATTGAGCACCAGGCGAGTACTATCAGGATGCTGAAAAACCTTCGTCACGCGCGAGACAGGCCAGACGAGCGAGACGGGCCAAACGAGATGGAAGCCCAATCTGTTCACGTCGCGCCTTTCTCGCTAGTCTCGCGCTTCACGCGCCACGGTCCTGATTGACTCATCCAAACATCTCTGTGCTACGATGCGGCCTGATGAAACGCTGGTCGTCCCTGTTACTCATGTTCATCGGCCTATGGAGCCTTTCAGAAGCGGCTCAGGCACAGCCCATGGACGATTCACATGCCACGACAGAACAGTTTTGTAGTTTCGGTATGGCGAAGGGAGAGGCCTCGCAGAGCTGCCACGTTCCCTTCCCCACAGGCTGCCCCGTGGCCAATGTCCCCGGGACCGGCAAACCCTGGGCGACGATCTCCAAGGGCGGAAAAACATTCTGCCGATTTGACGACAAAGCCACAGACTGGAAAACCAAGATCACCGGCTCCTGCAGCCGCTGCAAATCCGACCATTGTACGGGCCAGTTTATGGTCCGCTTCGACTGTTCCCAACAATTGCACTAGCGGGATGCTGAAAAAGTCCGCCAGCGGCGTTCTCGCTTCGCTCAGGGGCTCAACGTACCGAGGCGTACGCCTCGTCTCTTCGCTTGCTGCGGCCTTGCTGGACGGCCTTTTTGAGCATCCTGGGTGGTATTCTCTTGCTGCCCCAGCCGTGACGATCCGTGAAGTTCTGGCGTGCCCACATAGTTTTCCACAAACTGCTAACCATGTCTCTCGCTGAGGTCGTTGAAAGTTCGATGTTCGAAGTTCTGAGTTTTCCGACAACCTCGAACCTCAGAACTCGAACACCACATCTTCGGGCACAAACCTCGAACCTCGAACCTCATTCACCCGGCTATTATATGGCCGTCTCGCGGAATGGCTCCAGCGAGGCTACCACGGCACGATGGCCTGGATGACTGGCGACCCGTCTCGTCGAAGCGATCCGCAACAGGTATTGCCAGGATGCCGATCGATGGTGTCGGTCGGGATGAACTACTATACGGACAATCGTGCAAACGAGCAGCCTGGAATGGGACGCATTGCCCGTTATGCCTGGGGGAAGGATTACCATACAGTAATGAGCCGGCGACTCGGGCAACTCGAAGCGAAGATCGCAGCCCTTGCCCCAGGCGTGACCACCAAGGCCTACGTCGATACCGGCCCGATCATGGAAAAGGCCTGGGCACAGCAGGCCGGCCTCGGCTGGATCGGGAAACATTCCAATCTCGTTTCGGCCGACTGCGGCTCATGGCTCCTGCTCGGGGAGATTCTGACGACCCTAGATCTGAAAGAGGATGAACCGGCCACAGATCTGTGCGGAAGCTGTACACTCTGTATTCAGGCTTGCCCGACCGGCGCCATCGTCGAACCCTATCTTGTCGATGCCAGACTCTGTATCTCCTACCTGACAATCGAACTGCGCGAAGGTCGAGCGGCCATACCTGACGAGCTCGCTGCTCAGATGGGCAATCGCATCTTCGGCTGCGACGATTGCCTGGACGTCTGTCCCTTCAACTTGCGGGCAGACGCGACGAGGGAGCCTGCCTTTGCCCCCAACCCCTTGACCCTCGCTCCCAATCTCCAGGCTCTGGCTCAGACCAGCGAGGAGAGTTTTTCGACCATGTTCAAGGAGAGCCCCATCAAGCGAACCAAACGGAGCGGCCTCCTTCGCAACGTGGGGATTGCACAGGAGAACCACCGCCAACAGACAGGAGGCCGGGCCTCATAGGGCCCCCTGTTTTATTGGCAGGAAGAGGAGTAGGCTGTTTCCAGTACTTTGGTGGTTCGCGGGGAGGCCTGAATAAGGAACGCCCCAATGCATCCTCCAATCTTGTTGCTCATCTCGACCGATCCCCACGCCAGACCGTTGCTCGAACAAGCCCTCGACCACCGCCGCGCCACCATTTTTCACGTTGAAACGACCGAAGAGGGTCTGCGCATCCTGAAAGACCAAGCCGACCTCGCACTTGTCCTCTGTGACGAGAGCCACGGACGGATTGCGAGCCAGGTGGTCCTGTCTCAGGCCAAACACATCGTTCACAACCTCCCCGTGATCATCCTCGGGACAGACGGATCAGCAAAAGCCGCAGTCGAGGCGTTACACCGTGGCGCCACCGACTATCTCGCACAGCCGGTCACAGCGAAGGATCTCCAGACTGCCATCCAGAAGACCCATGTCTTCGAAACGCCAGAGCCCCAAGCGCTGGCGGAACGTCCCTTCGCGTTCGATCAGATCATCAGCCGGTCGCCTCAGATGGAACTACTGAAACATCTGGCAGCCGAAGTCGCCCAAACCGATGCGACGACCGTCCTCATCACCGGCGAAAGCGGCACCGGCAAAGAACTCTTTGCCCAGGGGATCCATGCCGCCGGCCCCCGGTCCAAGGGCCCCTTCGTGGCGCTCAATTGTGCCGGCATTCCTGAGCACCTCCTCGAATCGGAATTGTTCGGACATCAGCGCGGCGCCTTTACCGATGCGAAGCAGGCCAAGCCGGGACGATTCCAGCTCGCGGAGGGCGGCACGCTCTTTCTCGACGAAATCGGCGAGATGAGTCCTTCCGCACAGGCAAAGCTCTTACGCGTCCTGGAGCATCACCAGGTCGATCCGCTGGGCGACACACACAGCATCCACGTCAACATTCGCGTGATCGCGGCCACGAACGAAGATCTGCCGGCTCAGATCAAAGCCGGGCGATTCCGCCTGGACCTCTACTATCGGCTGAACGTCTACCAACTGCGCATCCCGCCGCTCCGCGAACGCCCCGAAGATATCGAACCGATTCTGACATCGTTCTTGGAGGTCGCCCGCCGGGATCACGGCTGTCGCATCAAGGGCATCACCCCAGCCGCGCTGACCATCTTGCAAGGCCACGACTGGCCCGGCAATGTTCGGGAGCTGTACAACGTGGTCGAAGGGCTTACCATTACCTGCAAGGACGAGTTGATCCAGCCGGCCCACCTTCCTGCCTCTTTGCGAGACGCCCAATCGGCGGGATCGAACGGAGAGATCGAGAAGACATCGCTCCTGGCCTTCGGCCTCTCGGTTCAGGAGATGGAAAAGAGACTGTTAACGGAAGCGCTGCAGCGAACAGGCGGCAATATTTCAGAAGCCAGCCGACTCCTCAAGATCACCCGCAATACACTTCGATATCGCATGGCGAAGTACCAACTCTAATCGGATGCTGAAACAAGCCCCCAACTTCGTTCTCGGCTCGACACAATCCTCAACGTAGCCATGAGGCTACGCCTCCGGTTCTGTCTCCCCTGCGGCCTCGTTGGATGGCCTGTTTGAACATCCTCACCGGACCCCCTTTACTCAGGCCGCAACCATGCTGACCTCCCATTGCCAATGTCCTGAGTTTAGGACACACTGCATCTCCGAAATCGATCATGTTTCATCCAAGCTGCCAGTATTTATTCGATGTCAATCGCCGTAGGCCAACAGCGACTACAGGAGGTATTGCATGGCCACGTCTAAGACCCGCAAGAGTGTGACCGTTCGGACCGCCGAAGACCTTGGGCGTGCATTAGGTTTGTCCGCGGCTGATACCGCCGAAATGGAATTTCGTTCGGAGCTCACCGTCGCGCTGGCGAAAATCATTCAAGCAGGACGGCTCACCCATGCCGAGATTGCCAAGTACGCCGGCACGTCGAGAACACGAGTGACCGCGATTGCGAATGGGAACACTCACGGCGTGTCAACCGATGTGCTCATTCGGGTTCTCGCCGCGACAGGCTATCGCGCTGAAGTTCGAGTGAAGAAAGCCGCAGCATAGGACGGGTAGCCTGGATGGTCCCTTTCGCTCGCAGAGTGCGCACGATCAGAATGTGCTCCCTCGATGCGCGCGGTTAGGGGCCAATCCAGCCACCCTCGCGAGGGAAGGAGAAGCAAGCTCGGAAAGATGGGAAGAGAGCAGCCAGGCGTCCTTCTTGCTCGCAGAACGCGCACGGTGAAACTGTGCTCGTTCGATGCGCGCAGTAAAGGCTAGCCTGGCTACTCCCTCCGGGGACAAGAGGTTGGCCGGGATATACGGCGGGCCGATAGCTGGATAGATCGCAGGATTCGCAGCATATCCCGATGGGTGGCGCTAGACGGTGTGATGGATAAGCGTACGACGTTGCAGTAGACTCGCCCGCAACATATTGCTGAGACTGCCTTGCTATGTTGCACAGGTAGGCTGCAGCAGACTTAATAGTTAGAAACCGAAATACTTAAACCAGGAGGGAGTCCGTATGGACTACGAGCACTTAAAGGAAGAGATCAAGTACATAGTAGAGATTGCTGCCTCTGTTCCGGAAGCTTTTCGAGAAAAATGCTTCGAGTTACTTCTGAATAACTTGCTATCTGGAAAAGCCGCGAAAGCACAAATAATTCCGACTGCGACAACGGCACCAGTTCCTCCGCCAGCTTCTACTTCAGCAATACCACTTCATGCGCACGTTAAAGCGTTTATGCGCCGGAAAGGAATAACATCGGATCAAATTGAATCGATCGTTATGCTCGAAGATGGCGATATTCATTTCTTGAAAGAACCGGCTCACGGCCAAGCCGCCAAAGGACAAGTCGACTGGGCCCTTTTACTTGCTCTTAAGAACGGAATATTGAATAACACCCTAAAAGTAGATCCCGAAGAAGTGCGATCCATGGTTCAGGAGAAAGGCTTCTACGATCCTGCGAACTATGCAGCGAACTTTAAGAAGCCAAAATACGCCGCCTTTTTTCGGGCTGCCTTAGAGCCACAAGGCGAGCCCCAATCACTCTCAGGTGAGGGGGAAACGGCCCTTGCTGAACTGATTAAGGCACTCGCCAGCGGCTCATGAAAAAAGAGTTTATCGACAAGCTCCGCGCGTTTAAGACCGAAGTCGTGGCACTAAAACGCGAAGTCGGCGGACTCTCAACAGAACGAGTATCGAAAAAAAAGCTAATGGTCTCGGCGGAGGCAATCGCTTCAAAGTGGGTAGAGGAAATGCGTAGCCCTCTTGAGCATAAGTTCAAACTCGACAAGCAAGTCATTGAACATACTTCTGGGCATCTAAAACAACTACATGTTCTTAGCAGGCCGAATAATTTAAAGAAGTCGTACGTTCTGTGCCTAAATGCGATCCTCAAAGATTACGACAACAAGTTTATTCTACCCATTCAACAGAGCGCGGAAAACGTCGCTGAAATTTTTGACCTTCAGAAGATCCTTCCTGGCCTCGCAAATTCGGACGAGTCAGAATACCTGAAAGAAGCAATATCATGCGCCGAGCGCCGGTTTTACAAGGCCGCGATTGTAATGGGTTAGTGTGCCGCAATAGATAGAATGCAGAAAAAGATTTTGGCGTTGGGATTCGATTCCTTTAATAACGCATCAAGAACGCTGAAGAGCCAAACATCCGGAAAATTCAAACGCTGGAATAAGGAATTCGCCGTTACAACAATGTCGGAGCTTCAAATGATATTCGATAGTGACCTAATTGTCGTTTTAGAGGGCATGGGTCTACTAGACGGTAATCAAGCGCAACGATTGGAGACGTGTTTTCAGTATAGGAATCACAGCGCTCACCCAGGCGAGGCGCCTATCGAACCCGCGCATGTTATTTCGTTTTTTACTGATATAAACGGAATCATATTGCAAAACCAAAAGTTTGTGCTTGTGTGACATGATTCAAAGGCGGCTTCTGACAATTCGCTCCACCTGACTCGCGGTGCTGGCGCACCGCTCGCAGGTGAGCTCAAGCGTTAGGTGGCTGAAAGGGTACCCTGTGGCAGGAGGTCAAGCGCACGGGCCAAATCGGAAATATCAAGTTGAGTGCCGCGATGTACTCACGTTTCGGGATCCCGAGCTGACCCCGTGGGCTGCTGACGGTGTTGACGTACCGTTCGATCTTCCTGACACGCGCTGGACTTTCGATGTAGCATTCCGCGACCGTGCGGGCGCGCTCGTTGTCGCCGAATGTCGGCGCACAGTTGGCGCCGTCAAACAAGAGGACGTCGCCGCATTTGCCTACAAAGTTGAGTCCGCTCGGAAGGCCCTAGACATTCCTGTCGCGGGCGTATTCATTGCGAAGAGGGAACACCAAATCGGCGCCATCAAGGTGGGCCAATTCAATGGCATTCAGATTGCGATTCTGGAAGACAGATCGACTCCGCCGGGATTCAACATTACGTTCCTGCGCTATGACGCGGAACGCCAAAGGCAATGCCGCGATTTTCTCATGCACGTACCTCCCGACTCGCTCGCACTGACTGGCTACCCAGTCACGCTAGCTCACGGCAAAGCATCAGGTGAATCTGATTGTGGGTAGAGTCTCATCGCATGCCGACTTGGAGGATTTGCTTTTCTGTGCTGATCCAGTCGCTCAAGACAACGCGTAAGCCAAAGGAAATGTTTCATGGCCTAACCCTCAGCTCCAACGAATCGCCTTCGGCGTCCGCTGAACTCAAACATGGGGGTACGAGCCATGACTAAGCCAAAAGCCCCAACAATAAGGCGAAATATTCCGAACGAAATACGGGTGCCTCTTCGCTCGCATGCAACCGTAATAGGGGAACTTGTTTGGGCATCAAATTTCTCGCATGGGGCTTTTGAAATACTCTTTTCGCATGTAGTTAACCATACAAACTTTCAGATGGGGCGGTCCATTTGGCATACCGCAGCGAGTGACAGCGGCCAATTGAAAATGTTAATGGCGGCAACAAAAGCATCAGAGCGCCTATCGATAAAAATGCGCGCAACCATCTTGTGGGCGGTAGGGAAAGCCCTCAAGTTGGGTGAACTGAGAAACGACGCAGTACATTCAGCAACCGTCGTCATAACAACGACAAAACCCGCGAAGATCGTCCCGGCGTCGATTGGCACGAAACCAACGCGATACGAAAAACTTGAGCGCATGCCCGATCTCAAAAAACAATTTCGTTTGGTAAAAGGTGACCTTTTACAGATTGGCCAGTACGTACACGCTTTGTGGCCCCACTTGGCGGGGTTTGACTTGCTCCCTCCATTGCCTCGAAGACCTCAGTTAAGATCAATCCCGAAAGATATTTCGAAGAAGGCAGTTCGTCGCCTCAAGCGGTAGAGCGTATATGCCAGCGCTTATCATTTTCAGCTAGAGGATTTGAAGTCAGCAACTGTCTTGACTGTCAAGCGTGCTGAGGCTATTCCGTCCGCCAGCGCGTCCGATGCTTGAGCATCGCGTTGAGTGTGGTCAGAGCACTCATGAGGGTCAACGACCCCATTTCACAACTCAACCTTCTCAAGAAGGCTTAGGAAGACAACCTTCAATAAATTGGATCAAGGCGGAAAAGTCTCCTTGGTCAGCGATCTTCATTGCGGTGATGTATTGGGCGCGAACCTCGTGGCCTTGAGACATGAGGTGGATCTGTGGCCACTGTGGTAGGGGGTGTTGTCTGGAATGGAAGAAAATATCCGTGATAAGTCGCGCATGTCTTCCATTACCGTTTCTGAAGGGGTGTATTTTCGTCAGTCTATTCTGAAGTCGTGCGGCCACTTCTAGGACTGGCATCGCAGAAGTGGGAGAGTCCCACAGGGAAAAGTCATCACATAACAACCTAATCTGGTCCGGTATGAGGTTTGGGTCCACGCCGATGTTGAGTTTATCCTTTCGGTATTGTCCTGCCCACTCCCATATTGAGCCGAACATGTCCCCATGGCCTGTACGAATAAAATCATCTGTGAGCCATTGTGCCCCACGTTTTTTCCTTCGTGCTTCAAACACATACTTGTCATAGGCCAGACTTATGGCCTCTGCTTCAGCCGCATTTCGGTCGGCTCGAGTTGTAAGATGTACGAGAATGAGACCTGAAGTATCGTCTCCTGATGTTGCCCCCGCAGGTTGTGTTTCATCCGTCATCATTATCGAGCTAGATGCGTTTGCGGCGGCTACGGAGAATATCGTCGGTGCGTTTTTCCAGCAGCTGCCTGAATGTTTCTTTGTCGGGTGCTTGATCTTCGAGCGCCATGGTTCCCATAGTGTGTTTGAGTCGGTTTAGAGCCACAGCGCGTGCGCGACCTCGAAGCATTTCTTCAAGAGGTTTTTGTAGTTGTGGCTCAATATTCAGGTTGCACCACAGACCTTGATAGATCCGCCGGAGCGTGCCTACCTGGGGATCGACTTTTCCAGACTCAATCGCGGCGAGGTTTGGCTGAGTAATATGCGCACGCTTCGCGAGTTCAGCCTGTGTCATTCTAAGGCGATTGCGTAGGATGCGTATCCAGTCTCCAGGTGTGCGATTGCTAGCTTCGGTCGAAGCCTGAACCTGCAGACGTGAGAGGGCGATGTCATCGAGGATGGTGACGAGCTTTCTTTTCATGGATCTTATTTATACTGTAAGCAGTATAAAATCAATATAAAATATACTTGAAACAGTATACAACTAGTTAAATACATACTGTTAACAGTATTAATATTGACATAACTGATTGACATAATTAATCATTTTTATTACCAATGCACTCTATAGAGTACATGGGTAAACTCGATAATTTTTTAGCAAAATGGAGGGAAATTGGTGTCAGGGACTTGGGGTCAGCAACTGTCTTGACTGGCAAGCATGCTGAAGCTGTTTCGTCCGCCAGCGCGTCCGACGCTTGAGCATCGCGTTTAGTATGGTCAGCAATTTCCGCATGCAGGCGATGAGGGCCTTCTCTGTTCCGCATCTCCCCCAAAGCAGTCGTCAGACTGGCCTTGACTGCGCGTGGTCTACCTTCTTCTTTGAGGGCGGGCTAGATGGTCCCCCACTGCGCGTGTCCAACGAGGATCTTCCAAGACCACGCGTTGCACGAGCACAGGAGACCATCTAGTCTGCCCTCTCCCACTCCCTCCAAGCTCGCTCGTTGTCTTTTCAGGGATGGGGGCTGATTGATCTTCCACTGCGCGCAACTTTTTCACCCGCCCACCCACTGGCACGCTGAGACGTGCCATTAGCCCGGGCAAGGGCCTTCGGAGACCGCGCGTTGCGCGAGCACAAAAGATCATCAGGCTCTCGCAGGATGCTCAAAAAGACTTCCAACTAGGCCGCAGGCGAATCGAAACCGGAGGCGTACCCTCTGGGATACGTTGAGGATTTCGATGAACCGAGAACGCTGCTGGCGGACTTTTTCAGCATCCTGCTAATGACCGCTCATCCACCCATCGTCAGCACGACGCGGAATCGTGCCTTGCCACTTATCATACGATCGTAGGCGGCAGCGGCTTGTTCGAGCGGGAAGGTCTCGACCATGGGACGAATGCCGGTCAGCGCACAGAAGTTCAGCGTGTCTTCTGAATCCCGGGCACTTCCCGACGGCCAGCCTTGAATCGACCGGCGCGCACCGATGAGTTGAATGGGCGTGACAGTAATGGGGTCAGCTGATGCCCCCACTACCAGCAGCTTGCCACCGACACCGAGTCCATCGATCAGCTCAGACATCGATTTACTGTTCGGCGCGGTAGCCAGAATGACC
>VBOL01000250.1 GCA_005887945.1 Nitrospirota bacterium | reverse complement strand
CGGAGTTCATCGCGCGCAAGCTCAGACATTGGCTGACCGCGCTGCAGGTGGCGCCGCTCTATATCGAGCCAGGGTCCCCCTGGGAGAACGGCTATGTCGAGTCATTAAATGGCAAGATGCGGGAGCAGTTTTTGAACGGCGAGCTGTTCTACACACTCAAGGAAGCACAGATCATGACGGAACGTTGGAGGATTCACTACAACACGGTCCGTCCGCACAGCAGTCTCGGGGGGATGCCACCTGCTCCCGAAACCGTCCAGCTTGCGAGCTGAGGACTAACATGGTAGGTGGTACAAAAACTCCCGGCTAGTCATATTTCAGCTCACCGGGCGGTCGGCGCGCGTATGTGCTCGTGAATAACCGGGCGGAAGGAAACGCGCCGCTGACTGTAGAAGGACTTGTGGGGATGTTACGGGGCTAGGACAGCGCCTTCGCCCGCGCAGGTATCCCTGCGTAAGCCCTTCACACCAACAGGCCCAGACCGCCACTTTGTTCCGCATTGACACCACGGATAGCGACTGATCTAATTGCCCTCTCAAACCGGAGTGCGCGACGATGCCTCCGAACCTCAAACTTCCCACCACTTCAATTCTCCTCATTGATGGGAACGACACCGACCGCAGATACTTCGCCTATCAACTAAAGGGCCGCTCACCCGAGTACGAAATCCTAGAAGCCACTGATGGGGAAGCAGGGCTGGCCCTCTACCGGTCTCGGCGGATTGATTGCGTCGTGGTCGCACTGGAACTGCCTGATCAATCGGGCTTCAAGGTATTGGTAGAACTAGTTCCCATCGCCAGTAGACCGAACGTAGCTGTGATTGTGCTCACCAACCACCTTGAACGAGGACTACGTGAGATAGCTCGGCAAAATGGGGCCTATGCATGTTTTATGAAACAGTTCATGTCAAAGGAAGATTTGGACCGAGCGATTCAGCGTGCTATTGCGTTTGTGGGACGGTTGCCCAAGGAAGATCGGTACCGGCCCATCTAATCATTCTCGTCAGAGTGCCCACACCTTCACCACTTCCGTGTACCTCAACTTCTCCAACCCTTCCCGCAACAAACTCAACGGCGTCAATTCCCGATGGGCATACACTCGGTCGTGAACGAAGGCGCAAGTGTCCGAATGGCGAGCCTAGGCGGGCGGGGAGGACGTAGGTTGCATGTCGCGCCTCGTCCTCCAATTATCAAACTCTGTGTGGAGAGACTCAATCTTAGAAGCAATGAGTCGGTCCTGAATCTCCGTCAATGGCGTGTCGGCGCGAAAGAGTTCGAGTAAGGCGCTAGTTGCAAGTCAGGAACTCCTCGATCGTTTGTAGTGGTGCCACGAGACCTCCTTACATAGGTGTAGTCAGTCCCTACTGTAGACTACAACCAGCTTAAGTTCAAACGGTCGGAATTGGAAGCGACGTGGCAGGGATCAGAACCGAGGGGGATGACATAGGTTGTCCCCCAACGTGGTTGCTCATTCTGTCCATCCTTTCGCTTCCAGCGGATATTCGTGTCAAACCGTAGACCTTTTCAGATGTCTTTGAGTCCAAGCCGGGCGATGCCGGAAGCAGTAATCGAAACCGTCATGTACGAATCCGTGCCCCTCTCAATGAATTTCCATTGGATCAACTCATGTAAGACGGCTTGTATTTCCGCAGTACGGTTGGGGTCGAAGTGAACGCAGAGTACATCGTACGGTTGTGGACCATGTTCTTTTAGATATGCTAATACTTCCCTTTGAAACTCACGGCTCCGATTAAACGTCTGGTCTGGTTTCTGGGGCTCGATTCGTGCCATGACCCAGGCCTCCTCTCACGTTATAAGCAAGGCATTTGAATCTTCTCCAGGGCTTCACTCAACTCCTTCACCGAGTATTCCATCGACCCCATGTAGATACGCTCCTCGACGCTAGTGCCGATGGCATGTTCCAGCAGGCGGTGCTGAATTGGTGAGATAGTTGGTCTTAGACGCTGACATGAGGGAAAGCTAGGCCGTCCCTGAGGAGCTGTCAAGGCGCTCAGACGCGTTTCGGATGGCGAGAGTGACCATTGGCTGTCACCTCTGTCCACAAAACCCTCTCAGGACTTAATAGACGTTCAGGCGGATACTTATTGCAACAGGACACGGCGCTTCTGAGGAAATCGCTACCCTTTGCTTTTTGGCAGGATACCCTTCCGCACCAGTTCATCGATTCTGGCCTGCGCTAACTCAATCAGGAAGTCCTTCACCGTTTTCCCCTCATGGGCCGCAGCCATCTTCACTCTCCGCATCAACTCACGAGGAATGTCTCGGAAGTTCCAAGCCCCAGTATCGTCAGCTGGTGATCGTGCCATAGCGCGAGGGTAGCAGTGGTGTTCGCTGGATTGAAGTAGACTATACTTATTTCACTATCATATGAAATATATGCGAGTCAAGGAGTAAACGTGTCACACTGTTTCAAGGAGGGTGAGTTATGGCACGGAAAGGACGACTCGACCGTGGGTTAATGCAGAAGCGGGATGCGAGTGGAAAGATCGTCTGGTTTGTTCGGCTGTATCACGAGGGGAAGGAACGGCGATTTGGCAGCTTTTCGACGAAGACCGCGGCGCGAGACTTCTATGAGAAGGCTAAGCAGGAGCAAAAGACGGGGCGGTTCTTCCCAGAGCGCTACCAACACGGCGGGTATGAACTGGTCGAGGACATGATTGATCGATATCTTCTGACTATTACGACCAAGAAACCCATGACCCAATTTGCCGAGCGATTTTTTGCCAAATGGTGGAAAGATTACTTCGCGGGCAAGCGGCTCAATACGATCACGGTCAGAGCGTTGGAAGAGGCGAGACAGACGCTGTTGGCCACCGTGGTTCTTGAGGCGAAGGAGAAGGGTGATACGAATAAATACATGACCCCGCAACGAGTCAACCGCTACATGGCATGGCTGCGCCATCTGTTGAATGTTGTCGTGCGGGAAGGGAAGTTGGCGAGCAACCCGGTTCTGAAACTGACGATGTACAAGGAGCCGAAGGGAAAGACGCGGTTCCTGTCGATGGAAGACGAGAAGCGATTGCTGGAGAAGCTCGGACCGATTTATGGGCCATGGGCACGCCTGGCGATCCTCACCGGGCTCCGCCAGCCCGAAAACAGTTCCGGCTGCAATGGAAGGATGTAGACCTGGAGCGTGTCTTGCTGACGTTGCTGGTGACTAAAGGAGGGGGCGTGCAGTATGTCCACCTGAACGAGGAAGCCACGACCCTTCTGCGAGGCTTCGATTCCTGGCAACGGTCCAAGTGGGTCTTTCCATCGGAGAATCCGGCAACCCCGTTGGATGCCAGGAACTTCTATAACCGTGTCTGGGGCCCTGCGGTGACCGAGGTGGGGATTGAATGGGCGACCTGGCATGACCTCCGCCATACCTTTGCGAGTCGATTGGCGATGAACGGCCAGAACGAGGGCACCATGGCCGCGCTGTTGCGGCATTCGACCACGGCCCTGGTCAAACGGTATGCCCACCTGAGTCCATCGCATCTAAAGGCAGCAGTTGAGGGGGTAGCAGGGTTCGGGAAGGCAGCTGCAGCCGTACGAGAGAATCAGGTTCAAACAGGGAAAGCCGAGCCAGTTCCCACTGGAACCGTGACAGAAACCGGAATCGAGGGTTCGACTGGAAAGGACAGTGGTGTCAAAGTGTGCGAAAGATTTGGAGCCGGCGATCCGGATTGAACGGACGACCTGCGGTTTACGAAACCGCTGCTCTACCAACTGAGCTACGCCGGCCCTTGCGCAAGAGTCCACAACTTACACGGGTTTTTTCTCAGCCTCAAGGAGTTTTTCGTGCAACGACAGACGACAGTTGAGAAACAAAACTCTCCCTGCCAGACGCTCTGGCTGACTGACCAGCAGTTGCAGCCAGGATTATTTATGAATGCCGTCGCGAGACGTTCGAGACCGAAGCCCGCCGGGGCTTCTCGCAAGTAAGGCCGACGGAGGCGTACTTGCAGTCCGTCGAGGAGGCCGAACGAGAAAAGCCCCGCCGGGCGAGAGGGTCGGACGACATAGCAGGTATTCATGAATAGTCCAGGCCAGGACGCAATGGCCGTTATTTGAACCGGGCAACGGGCTGCAGCCTGACCGAGGCCCCCTGGCCTGGCCCAGGCAGGCAGAGCGGCTCCTGCGCGTTGCCATACTGTTCCTGGGCCACCTTGAGCACCTGCCCCTTGGTATAGGCGCAGAGTTCGCCGGCAAGGATGGTGCCGTTCTTATCGAGGTCTGCTGCACCGCCCAGGCCTTTGAGCACTTGATAAATAAACAGCCCGTGCTGGCCCGGGTCGTAACTATGGACCTCCTGGACTTTCCGGTTGCCGACCATCCACATGATCTTCTCTTTCCCGCTGCCCTCTTGTTGTTCCCACAGCGGGGCGATCCCGTCTGCTGCCTCCTTGCCCGGTGCCCATCCAAGCGAGAGATCGAGCACCACGATGGCCCGCTGAATCGGCAATTTCGTCAAGGATGCCTGTAGCCGACGTAGCGAGTAGAGGCGCGCGTTGGACATGGCGGTACTGTCGAACAACATGATCGACACGGCGCCGGTGGTGGCCTCAACCACTCCTCGTCCCGTGACCGAGACATAGACCACGGTGGTGGGATCCACCTGCTTGGGCAGCCACTCTTCCAAGACCTCGACCAGATCGCTCTTGAGGGCATGGGCATCAACGAGGGCGCGCACTCGTTCGGAAGGAATCCCTCCGATCGATTTGAGGTACGTGGCCATGACCTCCGCATCTCGTGCAGCATACTTGACCCTGGCAATGCTGCTCTCCCTAAACCGTCCCACGCCGATGACAATGCCTACGGCCTTCGGTTGTTTAAGTAGGCCTGTCCCTTTCGGCAAATGATCGACATCGAGCGACAGCGCCACAGCCTCCGTCGCAGATCCAGGCTTCATCGCCACCAGAAACTTCTTGGCGGGCGGCAACTGGACCGATGGGGATCCTGCGCGCAAAATCAGCGTCAACTCCGCCTGCACGGCGCCTTTGACCGTGCCGACTTTGCCGTCCAACGTCAGGTGTTTCACCTCGCCAGCCTGCAGATCACCGACGGATACCACGCTGGGGATCCGCTCGATCAAGGGCGGCGTGGCTGTCACCGATAACCCGATCGCCCGTGCAGTTCCAGGTCCTTCATTTTTGACTTCAATTTCGATCGCGACGGCTTCATCGGTATGGAGCACCTGTTTGCGATGCTCGTTACGGACGATCGCCCGGAATATCACCGTGGCAGGTTCGTCCACTGGAACCGGTACAGGAACGGCTACCGCCGACTGCAATGGGGCTGCCTTGGGGCCACCAGCCTTGCGTGATTCGACGATGTCGATAATCTTGCTTGACGTCCCGAGTTGCTTGGCCATACCATCCGTCACATAACCCATGGCTTCTTGGGCAATCGTATCGAGACCCTTCACCTCACACGAAGCATGGGTGACATCGACCTCTCCCCGACCAATACTTTGAATCTTCTTGCTGTAGAGGACCATCCCATCGGCAGCCCTGTAGGCAAAGCCCAATCCCAGGGTGACCGTGGCTGGATAGCTCTTGTTGGCCTTTCGAGGAATAGCCAGATCGACATGGGCCAGGCCCAACGCCGCATCGACATAGCCATCCGGCACCGACGAGAATCCCGTCTCACCCGTCAAGACCTTTTCAAAGACTCGGCCTGTTTTCCGCCTGAGCATTTCCTGTAAACCAGCGCTGATCGGCAAGGATTGCCTCTGGCCGCAGGCGTCCTGATAGGTGAGCTGCGCCCCGGCGATACTGGGGTCAGATCGAAGTTGGACAGTCAGGGGGAGAAAGTATCCTATGGTCTCGCCGTCTGGATTCGAGAAGAGCGCGCAGCTCGTCAACGTCACGACGCCCAGCCCCGCGACAACCCATGAGGCTGCACGAAACAGAAAGGAAGCACGCGCTGAATCTATGACCTGCACAATCATTCTTATACAGAAAAGCATCCAATGAGCACAACCGCCGCACGAGACACACGAGACTGGGTGGACGGGCCCGATTTGTCTAGTTAGCTGGTTTGTCTGGTTTCTTTCGTTCTTCGAACCAAACAAACCAAATAAACAAGACAAACCAAACGAACAAGAAAGAAGAGCTTGAGAGGCATGGGACAATGCGCCACCCTGGGCCCTGAGTCTGGCATGACAGATTCAGGGCTGGCGGGTGAAGTAGCGCGCCGGGGTCGGCGGGTGAGAAGAGCGACTTTTTCAACTACCTGCAAGCCTGGTCGTTGACAGCCCCACACCCCTCGGCTAAGTTCACCCGCATGACCGAGTCTTCTTCGCCGGCACCGGAATTGCCATCGCCGCCGCGGCTCTCCTGGTCGGCCGTCAGCCGGCTCATTCGCCTCCAGAACCAGACTGGGACCTGGCTGCTCATGCTCCCAACTCTCTGGTCCTTAGTTTTGGCCGCCCGCGGCACTCCTCCGCTTCGCTTGTGCGCCATCTTCGTCACCGGGTCCTTCGTGATGCGCAGTGCGGGAGTCGTGTTGAACGATTTAGCAGATCAATCCTTCGATCGACATGTGGCGCGCACGCGGGTACGGCCACTCACGTCTGGTGAACTCAGCACCACGCATGCTCTGCTGGTCGTCGGTCTCTTCCTCTCGCTGGCCGGAATCCTCGTGCTGCTCCTTGACCCGCTTACGATCCTCTTAAGTCCGATCGCCATCCTCTTGGCCGGCCTCTACCCCCTTGCGAAACGCGTGATCCATATCCCTCAAGCCATATTGGGTATCGCCTTCGGCTGGGGCACCATCATGGCCTGGACCGCCTCGCGGGGGGCCATCGAAGCGCCGGCCTGGTGCCTGTTCGCTGCAACGATCTGCTGGGCAATCGGATACGATACGATCTACGCGCTTCAAGATCGGGAGGACGATCGTCGGATCGGCGTGAAATCCTCGGCGCTCTTGTTCGGTTCGTCGACGTGGATTGCCGTCGGCACGGTCTTCTGTGCAATGCTACTACTGCTGGGACTCGCAGGCTGGTTCGCCCACATCGGCTGGATCTACTATGCAGCGCTCGCTGCCATTGGAGTGTGGTGTCTAAGGCAAGCCCTGCAGCTTAGACAGGCCTTGCCGGCTCCCACTGCCTTCTACATGTTTCAGCAACATGTATGGGTAGGAGCCGCGGTCTTCATCGGAATGGTCGCGGGATTTCTGCTCTGAGTTCAGCCCGCCGGTTTCTCTATCGGGGCATCCGGCTTCGGCGCACGCAACGTACCAAGGTACATCGTCACGGCCCTGGCATCGGCATCGCTGAGCCCGAGCGCCGGCATCCTGGTTTCCGGCTTCATCGCCTGCGGGTTCCTCACCCACCGATAGATCCATGTCCCGTTCAATCTGAATCCTGCGCGGTCGAGCGGCGGTCCGACCTTGCCGCCTTCTGCGCCAAGGCTGTGGCATCCGTTGCAGCCATACTTGTTCTCATAGAGCCGTTGGCCGAGTTCCACCATCTTTGCAACCTGCTCAGGTTTCACAGTGAGATCTGGCCGGGCTATGCTCGTCCCCTTTCCTGGTCTTGTCGAGAAATTATTCAGCGCGGCCTGCGCAGCATCGAATTCTTTTTTCGCCTGCGCCATGGCTGCCATTTCCTTCGCATAGACTGCATCATCGACATCGACGTTTTTCTTCTCGGCCTCTTCGCTGGCTTGCTTCTCGGCCGCCTCATACGTCTTCGTGGCCTGGTCTAAATTGGCTTGGGCCGTTTGGAGCGCCGCGGCCAGCTCTTTCTTCCGCTCTTCGATTTTAAACTCCAGCTTCATGCCGTGGAGGCCGCGGACATAACCGACAATGGCCCAAATTTCGTCTTCGGACAGGGTGTACTTGAAGGTCGGCATGGTGGGCACGGCAAAATCGTCGTCGCCGATCACGTCCCCGCCCTCACTCGTATCCTTCATGTCGCGTGAAATCGTGTTGAAGATGTCATTGTCTTTCAAGGTACCCATCTCTGACTTATTCGAGAGATCTTTGGGCTTGGGATCAGGCATTGATGACCAATTGAACCCTTCGTTCTGGTGTCCAGTCGCACCGTGACAGTGCGAGCAGTAGTGGCCGTAGAGTTCATGCCCCTTCTGCTGCTGCTCGTTAGCACAACCCAAGGTAGCCATGGCCCAGATGCCAATTAGTCCACCCACCACTACCAATACATATCGACGAGCCGCCTTCATGCTGAATGCCCTTTCTTGAGCTTGCGGATCAGTACGAACTGAAATCCGAGAGCCAGGCCCACGGCGATGGCCGCATAGTAATAGCCGGAATAATTTGGTGGCGCCTCTGCGCGGAAATTCCACCAAGCGGTGACCGCCTTTTGGGATCCCTTCTCCTTCAGCTCGCCACTTGCGTCCTTCTTGCCATCCCAGACGGCGAAGGCGATATTGATGAACCCACCTGTCGTGATCTGCGTATCTTCGTCCGGATGTCCGGTGTCGAGTAGCCGCGTAAACACAACTTTCCATGTGCCGTTGGCGTAGACGCCTTTGGCTTTCACGTCTTGGTGCGTCTGTACCTTGAGTGTGCCAAAGCCCTTGGCATTCATGTCGACGCCTTTATTGTCTTTGTTCTTCCAATACCAAATATTGACCGGGCCGCCTTCCACTTGCGCCATCGGCTGGCCATGCGCAAAGTGGGCCTTCTTGTCGCCCACCATGAACTCAATCGCGGCTGCATCGTCCGGATCCTCCGTCGGGTCGGCGTACTCCAACAGAATGGCGACGCTGGTCCCGTCATGCAAGGCACGCACGTTCAGATCTTTGACCGTCGCATCTAGAATACGAGTCGGCCAATGGACTTGAGGCGACATCGGGAATCTCGCCAGGGTCGCGCTGCTCCACACCGCTGCAGTCGGGTCATCGCCCGGCAGGGCGCCCTTCACCATCGGAGCGCTGACCGAGACGCTTTGCAGGGTTGAGACGGGCGGCGCGGTAACCGCGGCTTTTTCCTCGGCTGAGACGGGCTGCACAATCAGGAATCCCATGGCAAGCCATACACCGACGACGACATTCGGAACGATCTGGTTCAGTCCCTGCTTCATAAGTTCCGTCCTCTCCCTACTCACTTATCAGCGGGTGGAGCTGCAGTGCCTTCCACTGCGCATTTTCTCACCCGCCTACCCACTGGCACGCCGAGACGTGCCATTATCCCAGGCGAGGGCTTCCTGTTTTCTTCTCCGCACCATCACACCTTCTCGCCCAGGGGAGTCGCCGGACTGTCCTTCACTGCGCGCATCGAACGAGCACAGCTTCATCGTGCGCGTTCTGCGAGCAAGAAGGATAGTCTGGCGGCTTCACCTTCCCTTCTGAGGCTGCGCGTTGCGCGAGCACAGGAGATCAACAGGCTCCATCCCCTCCTCTGCTCCGCGAGCAAAGGAGACAACCCGTCCGTCCCACTACTCCCACGTCCTCGGCGATTGATGCGCTCCATCGTACTCGCCCATGATGATTTTCCAGATCCATTCGTCGGGAAGTTCGACCTCCCAGCGAGGCATCGCGGATTTCCATGGCATCCCTTCGATCGGGAGGCCGACGCCGCCCTTCTTGATTCGCCAGAAGAGATAGCTTTCCTGGAGCATGGCGATCGTCGTTGGATCGGAGAAGTTAGCCGGGGGAGGATTGAATCCCCTGGCCGCCGGACCCTTGCCATCGAAGTTTCCGCCGTGGCAGGGGGAACAGAATGCGGCATAGAAGCCCTTCCCCTGCTGGATGGCGTCCGGTGTCTTTGAAATTGGGTTCGACAAGCCGGTATATTCGCCTGGCGGCGCCGGGTGAATCGTCCGGTTTTCTGATGGCGGCGCATCACTGACCGCCGTGCTGCTATAGGTTTGCCAGCCGACCAGCAAGGGGAACAGAATCAGGACGCCGTAACGCAATGCTTGCAGCCCGCCAATATTCTCTCCCGTCAGGAACCGTTGGATCGGGCCCCAGAAGGCTTCTTTGGACTCTGCGCTCAATGTGGCGAAGATCACAAAGCCCGATGTCGTCAGCATCAGATAGAGAAAAACCAGACTGGCCGGCAGCGGCGCCGAGCCAGGGATATTGGGCACGACAAACTTACAGATCGCATAGGCGATCACATTCAAAATGATTAGTTTGATCAACGGCCCCATACGTTCCTCCTCAGTGCGCTTCTGCCACGGCCACTGGACCGGACTGCGCTGCCTTCACCGGAGCGGCAGGCGCCTGTCCCGGCGCTTCCAGTTCAGCTACAGTGACAGAAATCGGTTCCCCGCTCATCTGCTGCAGAAATGCAATGACCGAGAGAATCTCATTCCTTGACAGCCCGATCGGATTCTTATTGATGTAGGGCATCCGGGCCGGATACTCCTTCGCCGCGCCTTCATGGCGATAGTCGAGATAGATATAGGCCTGCGGTTGCGTCAAACTTTCAAAAAGAAACTCGCGGCTCAACTTGGCCCCGATCCCCTTTAGGTCCGGGCAACGAGCGGATTCGCTGGGGCCGATCGTGTGACAAAGCGCGCATTGGCCCTTACTAAAGAAAATCTTCTGCCCGATGGTCGCCATGTCGGTCGGCGTTTTCACCGTGGCCATATCGAATTTCTCTTCGACGGGAGGCAACGACGCCATTTGAGGCACCGACAACGCGACGAGCGTGAAGAGGCCAAGCACAATCGCGACAAATCCGATGACACGGACGAACGTGGCGCGAATGAAGAGGAGGATCAGGATCCCGCATCCCACCACTGAGAGACCAATCAACTGCAACCTGACAACTTCGCTCATACTCTATCCCCTTCGGGTCGTTAGAAGTGCTGCGTTACACTCAAGACTCAGAACTTATAATTCAAAACTTGCCCGCTTTCGGTTCATCTAGCGCACTCGATGCTCCTGCCATCGCCGGCAGGCCGTGCGGCAACTCGCCCTTACTCGCTCCACTAGGCGCCTTCGCCTTATCGCCCATCGTGGCCACCCAGAAGATGAAGGCGACAAGCATGCAGAAGAAAAATGTGTTCAAGGCCATGAGCGCAGCAGCATAGCCGAGCGCCGGTGAAAACGCGTAGGGCGACGTATCACGGACCACGCCATAGACATGCCAATGGACGCGAGAGGACGATCGTGCGTAGCCCATCAGCGTCATTAGGAGGACGACCATGACCGCGTTGAGGACAAGGGAGTAACCGGCTCGGGGAGGCATCTTGCCCCAGACCATTTCCGTCGTGGTCTTGGCACTCCTCAGCAGCAAGGCCGTCAGCGGAGTGATCGTCAACATGACACCGAGCACGACCAACACCTGCGACGTCGAGAAGTAATTGATGCGAATGATAGCGGGAACGAAATACCCCCACACGCCAAGGATGATAACCGCGATCGCCGCGGAGGCAAGGATGGCGCCCATGATCGCTTTGGCGACCTTGGCCCAGCCAGCCGTTTCCTGCTTGCCGGCCCGCCAATACATGATGAAGCTCATGAATGTGACGAGGATCATCAGATTCGCCACGGTCATCTTGGCCGACATGACGCCGAACACGCCAAGAAGCGGATGGTGGCTGCCCCCCATCTTTCTCGCTTCTTCCATACTGGCCACGAGCGAGTGGGGCGTCATCCAGACACCCAGGCACAGCAGCAGAGCAACCAACATCGCCAACATCGGCTTCCGGTATTTCATCTCAGAGCCGGGAATGCGATACGTAATCCCCAGCCAGAAATAATAATTCGATCCGAGAAAGAGCACCCCGATGAGCATGGCTTGCAGAATGAACAGCCACGACAGGAAGCCTCCCATGAGCGTGATGCCCATCTGCTGGTTGTATTGATAAATTTCACGCATGAGCCAGTAGCCGGCAAAAGGGAGCGCCAACAGACCGAATACGCCGATGAAGTTCCCGACATAGCCCATCCAGTCGTAGTGGTCGCGCTCTTCCGTGTTCTTGGCGGATAAATAGCGAATCCCGGCATAGGCGCCACATATGTAGCCACCGAGCACCACGTTCGCAATCAGGCGGTGAATGTTCACCGGCCACCAGGTTGGATTCCATGTCGCGGCCCAGGCCCGCGCCATATCCGACCCCTCGGCAAGCACGACCGGACTTGACTGGAACGTCGCCCAGGAGTTCGGCACGATCATGATGAAGAACGCAAAGAAGTTCAGCATGAAGCCGAGGAAAATATGAAACGTCTTCTTGCCGCCATCTTGCATCGCATCCCAGCCATACCAATAGAGGTACAGCGTCGCGGTCTCGACCAAGAAAAGGATGCAATAAACAATAAAAGACGGGAAGAAAATATCCGTCAGGTAGTTCATCAGCTTGGGATAAAACGAGATCAGCAGGAACAGGAGGATGCCGCCGAAGAGCGCCGTTGTGGCATAGGCGGAGGTCAGGAGCTTGGTGAATTCCTTGGCTAATTTGTCGTAGCGCTTTTCGCCGGTCTTCCAGGCGACGACTTCGCACAACCAGGCGAAGATCGGCACACCCAGCACAAATCCCGCGAGCAACAAATGGAGCTGAGCGACAACCCAGACGATGTTGCGGCTGCCGACGTAGGGAACGTCACGATACTCGGTCGCGGCTGCCGGCGCGGCATCTGCCCCAAAGACCAGCGCGGGAAGGCTGAGGAGGCCCGCTGCCATCACGAGCCCCAAGAGCGTCCCCGCATGACCGCTGCTGCTCCGGAGAAGCTTCTGAATCCATCCACCCTGATCTCGCATTGCCCTCACCTCATCTTCTCCCACGTTACGGTTTCATGGCGGCAGGCGGAGCCGGTTCTGTTGCTTCCGGCGCTTTCACTGCTTCTTTGCCTACCTTGCCTTTTTCCTTACTCTGCTCTTTTCCCAGTTCGGCTTCGGCCTGCTGTTCTACCAGCAACTCCACCTTCGCCGCAAGCTGCGCAATCATTTTCTCGTCTTTATTCAGTGTCTCAAGCGGTTTGAACGCGGGCGCTGACTTCACTTCCGCCTTCTTGCAACAGTCGTGAGGATGTGGTGTAGACACCGGGAGAGAAGACCAGAACAGGAGCGACAACACAACGGCCACACCGGACAATGCTGTCAGCATCAATCCTTGATCCTCCGGCACCCGCATCAGATCCCAGCGGGTAATCAGCCCCTGATAATTCTCCGAAGGATGACCTGCTGCCTTCACCGTGCCACGGATCACCCGCCCCACGAGCGAGAAACCGATGACTAACAACAACACAAGCGCCCCAGTGGCCACAGTGCCCCAGAGGGTCAGCTCAATGCTGATCCGCTCCGAAACAGGAATTCCCTTCAGAGAATCCGACTCAAACATCGAATGGACGGCCGAGATCGCGCCTTCAGTGGTCGCACTCTCAGCCACCCAGAGGATCGGCACAAAGATGGCGCCGACCAATGCGCACTTCCACCAAAGCGTCAGCCCCAACCCATCTTGCGGTTCGCGCCCCAACCGTTCGAGGAAAAATGTTCGTCCCACGACCCCGAGCGCCCAGATGTCGATCGGGATCGCCAGCAAGAACAGCAACGCGATGCCGGCGCCTTCACCGATGTGCGAATCCAATCCCATGGTGATCGTTGGAAGCGCAAACACCGTGACCGGACTCGCCAGGAGCACCAAGAACGCGAGAGCGATTCTGGTTTCAAAATGCACGATCCCGAACGCCAGAAAAAGCACGGCGAAGGCAAGCTTGATCGGCAAGCCGGTCCAGAAGGCGGGCCAGAGAATGCCGAACCCGAGCTTTGTGGGGGAGATCTGATCGTTCATGCAAGTCCCCAACGATGAACGATAACGAGTCCGGATGACTTTGGCGTTCTACACCCATCGTTCAGCGTTGATTCACACAGGAGCCTGTCCAACATTGCCATTCGTGACGAGGCGAAGAAGGTGCGGCCAGATGCGAGGCCGCAGACCCGGAAAAACCGGAGGCGTATTCGCTGGAATACGTTGAGGATTTTTTCGGGCCGAGTACGACGCAGATGGCCGCAGATTGTTCGCCGCAGTAGAATGGTCAATGTCGGACAAGCTCCTAGTCCAAAAACTCTCGATTGATAATGGCAGAGACCGTGAAAAGCAGGATCGAAACCGTGAGAACCACCCATCCAATAAGGGCAAGAGGGCGCTTAAAAATATTCCGCTCGGGGTTCCGGTCGAAGAAGGGCAACAACACCAGCATGGCCCCAAGGAGGCCTGGCAATAGCATCGAACCGAGAAACTGTCCAAACTCGCCGGAAAACATCTTCAGACGCAGGTGCTGGAATAAGAACAAGAAGTACCACTCCGGTTCTGGGTGATAATCGCCCGGATCAGGCGTCGCCTCTTCCAACAAGACCACCGGCTCCCAGAAGGCCAGCGCACTGATGCAAGCAAAGACCACCGCCATCCCGACGACGTCTTTCCAGATCTGCCGTGGAAAAAAATAGTCAGTCTTCGCCTTCAGCTCTACTGGCGTACCTCGGAATGGGCCAGCCGGTCCCGCGCATCTAAATAGAAAGAGATGCAACCCGGCCAACCCAATCAGGGCTGCGGGGAGCACCATGACGTGAATGACAAAGAACCGGCTCAATGTCATCTGTCCGGGGGTCGGACCTCCCTTGAGGAAGCGCGCCATGAAGTCACCAAGTAACGGCATCTTATCCATAATCTCGACGCCGACAGTCGTGGCCCAATAGGCTCGCTGGTCCCACGGGAGCAAATAGCCTGTGAAGCCGAATCCCATGACGATGGCGAAAAGCGCCAACCCAACCAGCCAGATGAGTTCGCGCGGTTTCTTATACGCCCCCCAGAGAAAGACTTGGGACATATGCGCAAACACGCAGACCACCATGGCCGAGGAGCCCCAGAAGTGGTAACCCAATAGGAACCAGCCGTAGTCGACGTCATGAATAATGTATTGGGTACTGGCGTAGGCATGGTCGGCGGTGGGCACGTAGTAGAACATCAGTAGCACGCCCGTGATCGACTGCATGATGAAGATAAACAACAGAATCGACCCGAAGACGTAGGCCCAGCGAGAGCCGCCGGGAACGGACTCATTGAGCATCTTGGCTTCAAGCAGCTTCAGCCCAACTCGCTCATCGACAAAGGCGATGACCCTTTCGACGACCGTTGTCTGCGTGCCGGCAGAAGGAGTGTCGCTCATCTAAACGATCCGCGTTTGGGACTTCGTCCCGGCTTTGAATTCCATATCGATGATTTGCACCTCGCCACTCGGGGACACTTGAATCGGCAGCAGGTCGAGGGGGCGGGGGGCGGGGCCCTCCAGCACCCTGCCGGACGCATCATAAATGCTCA
>VBOL01000249.1 GCA_005887945.1 Nitrospirota bacterium | reverse complement strand
ATGGTTCCCCGATGAACGTCCTCTTAGTCCGGCCTGACGGGATCGGCGATGAAATTTTATGTCTGCCGGTCGCCTCCGCCCTGCGCCGGCTCCTGCCGGAGGCGCGGATCACCTTCCTGTCCAGCGAGTATGCAGCCCCACTGTTAGCGCACCATCCGGATCTCGACGAGGTCTGGATGATTACGGGCCGGGAACCCCTGCGCGAGCTGGTGGCGTTGTTTCGCCGGGCTATCGATGCCGTGGTATTTCTCAAGCCGTTCAAGCGTTTGATGTGGGCGGCGTTCCTGGCGCGGGTTCCGATTCGAGTGGCGACAGGCTACCGCTGGTATAGTGTGTTGGCGAATCGTCGGGTCTATGAACATCGGAAAGATTTTTCCAAGCATGAAACCGCGTATAACGTCGGCATGCTTGCGGGGCTTGGATTGCAGCCTGGCATCGTGTCTCCACCGAGTCTCGTGCTGACTGATGAAGAACGAGCACGGGGGCAAGAGCGGTTGCACGGCATGCCGACACCCAGGGTGGTGCTCCATCCAGGCGGGTTGGCGGCTCGGCGCTGGCGCGTTGAACACTATCATTCGCTCGTGCGTGAGTTGCATCGGAAGAGCGTGGGGGTGGTGTTGACCGGAGGCCAGGCGGAAGCAGACATGTTCAACCAGCACATGAACAGTGACGCGCCGTTTCCTGCCTCGGTCCTGAATCTCATGGGGCAGTTATCACTCCGCGAGTTAATGGCCGTGATTGCGGTGAGTCACGCGGTAGTCTCCGGAGCCACAGGCCCGGCCCATATTGCCGCAGCCTGCGGTGTTCCGAATGTCAGTCTGTTCGATCCTCGGCGTAACAATCTTCCGACTCGTTGGCAGCCGCTCGGCAAGGGACTGGTCCTGCGTCCTGATGTGCCGACTTGCGAAAAATGTATTTACGAGGCTTGTCCCTATTGGGATTGTCTCGACCGGCTGACGGTGGAAACAGTTGCGCACCACGTGGTCCAAGTAGCCGGAGAGTCTTTTCCATTGAGAGTGCTCCATGTCTAGCAGGATGCTGAAAAAGTCCGCCAGCCTGTCATGTTCATTTGGTCTGTTCGGTCTGTCTGGTTGCACTAGACTAACCAGATGGACCAGGCAGACCAGATCACCAGACAGACCGGGCTTGTCCCAGACATGCGGGGCATTGGATTCCAGGCGGGCGAGCATCGTTTTGCCTCATCCTGCTTCGCTAAAGGTCGTGCATGTCTAAATTGTCGGTCTATGTCATCGCATACAACGACGAGCCCAATATGCGGGCCTGCCTTGAGTCTGTGGCAGGCTGGGCCGATGAGTTGATCGTCGTTGATTCCCACAGTACGGATCAGACGGCTGCAATCAGTCGTGAGTTTACGAATAAGGTCTATCAAGTTGACTTCAAAGGATTCGGTGATCTGCGCAATCAGACAGTCGCACTCACGACCCATGAGTGGGTTTTCAGTCTGGATAGCGATGAGAGGATGACGCCCGAGTTGCGGGAAGAGATTCGGCTGGTGCTCGGCAGCGAACCGGACGCGGATGCCTACTTTGTCCCTCGGAAGAACTATTTTTTAGGTCGGTGGATCAAACATTGCGGCTGGTATCCCGATTATCGGCAACCTCAGTTGTTTCGAAAGGGACGGTTCCGTTATCGCGACGAACTTGTCCATGAGAGTTTTGATTGTGACGGGCCGGTCGGGTTTCTCAAGAGTCCCGCCCTGCAGTATCCGTTTCGGGACATCGATCACTACGTGGCGAAGCAGGATCGCTACTCCGACCTGATGGCCCGTCGCATGCTGGAGCAAGGCAGGCGATTCTCTTCCCACCAACTGATCACCCATCCGCTCGGCGCGTTTCTCAAGATGTATGTGCAGCGGGCCGGCTTCCTCGACGGCATGCAGGGCTTGATTCTCTCCGGACTCTATGCCTACTACACCTTCATCAAGTACGCCAAATTCTGGGAGCTCTCGAAGGACAAAGTGTCTGTTTAGTGGAGATGTCTGCCTGGTCTATTCAGTCTTTTAGATCCGTGCAACTGGGAGACGAGATAGACCAGAAAGACTGAATAGACCGAATAGACAAGAAATCATGAAGGTCAGTGGATTTACATTTGTGCGGAACGTGGTGAAGTACGACTATCCGGTCGTGGAGTCGATCCGTTCCATATTGCCGGTGGTCGACGAGTTTATCGTGAATGTCGGGCGGTGCGACGATGGCACGCTTGAGCTGATTCGTTCGATCGGCGACCCGAAGATCAGAATCGTGGAGTCGGTCTGGGACGAGACGCTGCGAAAGGATGGACTAATCTACGCCCAACAGACCAACATTGCGTTGTCACACTGTACCGGGGACTGGGCGTTCTACATTCAAGCCGACGAGGTCGTGCACGAAGAGGATTTGCCGATCATTCAGGAGGCGATGCGCCGCCATCTTGGCAATCCGGCAGTGAAAGGGCTCTTGTTCCGATACCTGCACTTTATCGCTGACTATTGGTCGACGAATCCCTGGTTCTATCACAAAGCCGTGCGGATCATCAGGAACAACGGTGAGGTGGAGTCCTGCGGCGATGCCGTCGGGTTCCATCTCAAGGCGAAGCAGCAGTATCTCCAGAGTGGACCGAAGGAATGGATTGCCCCATCGGACGGGCGAGTCTTTCACTATGGGTGGGTGAAGGACCCTAAAACGATGCTGGAAAAAAAACGGGAGCAAGCGAGCGTCTATCATGAAGGCCGCCTTCCTGCGGCAGAGGCCAAGCAACTCGCTCACGACAGCTTTCAGTTTGAAGACTATGCCGTGTTGAAGGAATTCGGCGGATCGCATCCGGCGGTGATGGCGGTTCGTCTCCGATCCTCTCGGCGCTGGGCAGCTCGCCGTAATCGCTGGCTGACTCTCCGGTTTTATCGGGAAGTCCTTCGACGCGGGTTTCGGGGATAGGTGTGCCGGAAAGGTTAGACGATGAAGCGATTGCCATGGTGGAGAAGGCCGTACTTAGCCAAGCGTTTGTTGGAAATCGGTCCAGGTCACAATCCTTTCGTCGGGGTCACACATCTGCTGGAACGGCATGTCTCTGACGGGCATGAGCGAGGCGGCAATGCACTGTTGGTTCCGACGACTGCAAGGCTGATCGTCGGCGAAGCCACGGTCTTACCTTTTGCCAAGAGAGCGTTCGATTTTGTCTATGCCTCGCACGTGCTCGAGCACGTGGAAGATCCCGTTCAGGCCTGCAAGGAAATTATGCGTGTGGGGGCGGCTGGGTATATCGAAACTCCATCGCCATTTCTTGAACAGGGGCTGGCCATCGGAGACGAGTCTTCTCCAGCGCATTGGTTTCATCGGTGGTTTGTGTTCTCACCGGGCAGCAACCAGCTGGTGTTCGAGCCCAAGTCGGTGGAGGAGGTGGCTCGGTTCTGCTCATGCCGGGATGGTCAGTTTCTCCGCGAGTTTTATGTGGCGGTCGATTTTCGTGAGGCCCAGCATTGTTTCCGCCGGACGGCGAAGACCACCATCTTTTATTGGAAGTCGTCGTTTCAGGTCGAGGTGCGTGAACGGATGACGGACTGCCGACAGGATGGGCGGCCGTGCCGATTTGCCGGGATGAGGCACGCGCTTGTATCGAACTGCAACGATCTTCTGCGCGCGCGCCGGATGAGGCGGCTCACACAATGCTTCCCGGATGTGCGGGAGGTATTTCAGAAATTTTCTCAGTACTCTCTTCTGGTGCATTAGACAGAACTATGCTGAGTATCATCGTCGCCGTGCACAATCAATTGGGGCACAACCAACTGTTCCTCGAAGGAATCCACCGGTACACGACCGGTCCCTACGAGGTCATCGTCGTCGACAATCATTCGACAGACGGGTCAGCGGAATTCTTTGAGGCGAACGCGTGCCGGGTGATTCGCAACGAGCGAAACCTCTGCTACCCCGAATCGATGAACCTTGGATCCGACTTGGCGAGCGGAGAGTTCCTGTGCCACATCAACAACGATTTGTACGTCGCGCCGAACTGGAACGGATTCTTGATCGAGGCGATGGAGCGACATCGTCTGGATGCCGCGTCTCCGCTGGGGCTGGAAATGATGCCGACCAATACTTTGACTGATTGGATGCAGGGACGCTGGGCAGCGATCGGGCAAGGACGGCTCTCCAGCGGAAAGGGCATCGACCAGCTGCGAACGATGATTCAGGCGATGTATGGCGATTGGGAACGCTATTGCGGGGAGGCGCACCGTGCCTTTGCCGGAACGATGTTCGACGGGATCGTTGGGTCCTGCGTCATGATCAGGCGATCGACTTATGACGCACTTGGCGGTTTGGACGAACGGATTCAGTCCGCTGACTGGGACTTGTACTACGCATTGCGCAAGCGCGAGCAGGTAATCGGAGATATGAAGCGATGCATGGTCGTGGGGGCGTCGTTCGTGCATCATTTCATCCGGGCGACGATCAAGAGTAAGCGGGAGCCGTTTGCCTGCACCCATGAACGATTGGCGATCGACCGGAAGTGGAGCCAGGCCGAACAAGCCGAGTTATGGTGTAAGCCGGCCGAATTTTCCACTTCGTCCTTCGGACAGCGGCTCGGTCGGCGTGTGGTGAAACCTGTGAAAAAACTGGTTCAAGAACTGGATCGCGCCACGGCTTGGCGCCGACTCTGGATCAGTCCCGATCGCGTGGTCGGTCAGTACCGCCGGCAGTTTGAGCAGGCGGCGACCGTGCTGCCCAGTGGAGTGCCGTCATGACCAGTGCCTCCGGTCTGCCCACCGTGGCTTGCGTAGTGATCACCAAGAATGAAGAAGCCAATATCCAAGATTGTCTGAGGTCGGTTCAGTGGGCCAATCAGTTGATCGTGGTCGATGCGGAGAGCTGTGACAAGACGGTCGAGTTAGCCCGTGCCTGCGGGGCAAAGGTCTCCGTGCGTCCCTGGCCAGGCTTCGGCCTGCAGAAGAATTTCGGGATGGCACAGGCGTTGTCTGACTGGATTCTGATTCTCGATGCCGACGAACGAGTGACCGAGGAACTTCGTGGGGAAGTGCGGACATGCCTCGAGGGATGGAGACATGGCGCTCCCGTGGCCTATCGAATTCCCAGACGGAACTTTTTTTACGGAGCCTGGGTGCGAGGGGGCGGTGTCTACCCCGATTATCAAGTGCGCCTGTTTCGACGAGGGATCGCTCAGTACAACGATGTCGCTGTGCATGAAAATCTCATCGTCGATGGAGAGATTGGGACATTGGTTGGACACCTCGATCATTACACAGAGCGGCGCATTCAAGATCACTTCAAGAAGTTCGGGCTCTATACCACGCTGGCGGCACAGGAGAAGGCCAAGACGGTTCGGACGGTTGGCTGGATCGACCTGTTCTTTCGTCCCCTGGTGGTCTGGGTCAAGACCTATGTGTTGAAACAGGGGTGTCGCGATGGAGTACACGGACTCATTGTCTGTGTGTTCGCCAGCATGTACACCTTTGTGAAATATGCCAAGCTGTGGGATGCAACCAGGCAGATCGCCTCTCACCCGGACGCCAGGTAGTGGGCACGCGAATTCTGTACGTGCATGGGATTGAAGCCATCGGTGGGGCGGAACGCGATCTGATCGCACTGCTGAAGACCCTCGATCGTCACAAGTGGGAGCCGCATGTGGTCTGTCCCGGAACGGGCCCGTTCCGAGAGCAGCTCCACGCGATCGCAGTTCCCACTCACGCGCTCAGCCTCCCCCCCTG
>VBOL01000248.1 GCA_005887945.1 Nitrospirota bacterium | reverse complement strand
GATCGTGATCATCCATCCTGGCGGCCTCGGCGATGTGCTTTTGGCGGTCCCGGCCATAGTTCGGTTACGGACCCGCTTCCTCAACCATCAGCTGGTGCTCTGTGCAGAGGACCAGATCGCGAGGCTGCTCCTTTCATGCCGCATCATTGATGCCTGGACCTCTGTGCAAGGGCAAATCTGTGCTGACTTGTTCGCAGGTGACCACTCGGCCGCGGGTCAGGTGCAGGCATGGCTGGAGTACTGTGATCTTGCCATTGCCTGGACCCAGGATCTCGATGGCAAGTTGAACGAGACACTCAAGTCAGCCGGGGTTCGAGAGGTTATCGTGAGGTCTCCGTTCTCGACTGCGATTCGAGCGACACATCAACGTGACCGGTTTCTTGAAGCGATTGATGAGGCACCGTCTGAGGATGAAGGAGATGTTCTGTTGACGGTGACGGAACCGCTCCTCCATCTCGGACGAACCTGTCTTGAAGCGGCAGGTCTTGCGATCGGACAGTCTCTTGTCGTCATCCATCCGGGGAGTGGGAGTGCCCATAAGTGTGTGGCACCGGAGACACTCGCGACTGTAGTTATCGCGCTTCAGATCTCCGGGGCGACTCCGGTGGTTCTAGAAGGGCCGGCAGACCGGGAGCCGGTCGAGCGTCTCCTCCAGTCATGCGTGAACCCACCGATCGTCCTGAAGGGACTCGATCTTCTCACCGTCGCCGGGGTTATCGCACAGGCACGCCTCTTTGTCGGGCAGGACTCGGGAGTCACGCATATGGCGGGGTTGATGGGCGTGCGTACGGTTGCTCTGTTTGGGCCGACCGATCCCGCTCGATGGGCTCCCCGTGGCGCCCATCTTTCCGTGGTGCAGGGCGCACCCTGCCTCTGCCAATCATGGGACGACGTCAGCCGATGCGAGAAAAAACCTTGTCTCGAGATGCCGCAGGATCATCTCGTGGCATTCTGTCTTGCACACCTCAAGGAGGCAGCGATCCGACAGAGAATTCCATCCGGCTGCCTTGTCACTGACTATCCCGTATGCTAAAGTGACCAGTTCGTTTTCCCTTTCATTGCTAAGGACTTAGGAGTTCTTTTCTTGTCCAGCGGGGTCGTCCAGGAAAAGGTCGCCAGCGCGCTCCTCGGAGCGCTCAATGGGGCCAAAAAAAAAGGCCAACTGAAGACAGAAACCTGGCCTCAGGTGAGCCTGGATGCTCCCAAACGGCCTGAATGGGGAGACTTAGCCTCCACGGTCGCCATGTCTCTCGCGGCGTCCGAGCAACGAGCACCCCACGACATTGCCCAAATTATCATCGACAATCTTACTCAGCGCGAGCAGCTATTCGACCGAGTCGAGATCGTCAAGCCGGGGTTCCTCAACCTCACGGTCAAGCCCGCCGTCTGGCATGAAGTGCTCAGAGAAATCGAGATGCAAGGATCAGCCTACGGGAGAGCCGAGATGGGGCAGCGACATCGCGTCTTGGTGGAATATGTGAGTGCGAATCCCACCGGCCCGTTGCATGTGGGACATGGGCGTGGCGCCGCGGTCGGACAGGCTGTCGCGAACATGCTCAAGGCGATCGGGTATGACGTCGTGAGTGAGTACTATATCAACGACGCCGGCCGGCAGATGAAATTGTTGGGGACCTCCGTCTACGCACGGTATGAGGAATTGTCGAACCGGCCGGTAGAATTTCCGTCAGAGGGGTATCACGGGGCCTACATCACTGCCCTGGCCGAGCGAGTGAAGCAACAGCTTGGGTCCGAGCTGACCGGACGTGCGGCCACAGAGGTTGAGGAGCGCTGTCGAACGTTTGCCTATCAGGAGCTGCTGAGCCTGATTCGCGAGGATCTGAAATCCTTCGGGATCGAGTTCGAGTCGTGGTTCAGCGAGGCCTCTCTCGCGAACTCAGGGGCCGTCCAACGGGTATTGGATGAATTGAAATCGAAACATTTCCTGTTTGAGCAGGAAGGTGCCTGGTGGTTCCGATCCTCGGCGTTCGGTGACGAGAAGGATCGTGTCGTGCAAAAACAGGACGGCGAGTACACCTACCTGGCTTCCGATATCGCCTACCACCAGGATAAGCTGCGGCGCGGATACGATCTGCTCATCGACATCTGGGGCGCGGATCACCATGGATACATTCCTCGCATGCAAGCGGTTGTGCAGGCTTATGGGTACCCGAAAGATCACCTCCAGGTCGTGCTGGTCCAGATGGTGAGTTTGTTGCGCGGCGGGGAAAAAGTGGAAATGTCGAAGCGGGCCGGCGAGTTCATCACGATGCGGGAAGTCATCGATGAAGTCGGGGCCGATGCGGCCAAGTTCTTTTTTTTGATGCGCGATTCCGACTCGCATCTCGACTTTGATTTGGAACTGGCCAAGCAGCGGTCATCCGACAATCCCGTGTACTACGTGCAGTATGCCCATGCCAGGATCGCCAGCCTCTGGCGCGTTGCGGTCGCGCGAGGCATCGTCTGTCCTCTGCCTAGCGAGACTGATTTGAAGGTGTTGACGGACCCGGATGAATTGGGGTTGATTCGCAAGCTCTCTGCCTATCCCTCGGTCCTGCAGGGCAGTGCGAGGGCCTACGAGCCTCACCGGATGACCTATTACCTCCAGCAAGTGGCCGGGCTGTTGCATACGTTTTATAACAAGCACCGGATTCTGCCTCCCGCTGCGGATCGAGATCTATTGGCTGTCATGCCGGAGGGATTGGTCTCGGGTGAGGGGCTGCAGAAAGAGGGGCTGGCCCCAGAACGGACTGCGGCGAGATTGGCGCTGATGAGCGGAGTCCAGCAAGTCTTGAAGAATGGACTCGGCGTGCTTGGGATTTCCGCACCGGAGCAGATGTAGCCAGCAAGAGGTACCGTGGACTTTTCAGTTCAGCAGGCGGATCGTGAGACGAGCGCGCGGTTGGGGAGACTCAGCACCGCCCATGGCGAGATCGACACTCCGGCCTTCATACCGGTTGGCACGTTGGGGCCGGTGAAGGGGCTTGATCCAGCCGACTTAGAGCAGCTCGGCTTTCGTCTCATGCTGAACAACGCCTACCACCTCTATCTGCGGCCTGGGCATAAGATCGTGGCTGAGATGGGTGGATTGCATCGGTTCACCGGGTGGCCTGGAGCCATTTTGACGGACAGCGGGGGATTTCAGATTTTCAGTCTCGCTAAATTGTGCAAGGTGACGGACGAGGGTGTGAGCTTTCAGTCGCATCTCGATGGGTCCACGCATTTCATTACGCCGGAGACCGCCATCGAGATCGAAGAAGCGTTGGGGGCCGATATCATGATGGCGTTCGATCACTGTGTGGCCTTGCCGGCTGAGAGAGAGGTCGTGCGCGATGCCGTGCGACGGACCACGCTTTGGGCACAACGCTGTCAGGCCAGTCGGCGTCGCACGGATCAAGCTCTCTTTGGGGTCGTGCAAGGCGGTTTGGACGCAGATCTCCGTGTAACCTCGGCGCGTGACCTCGTCGGGCTTGGCCTCGAGGGCTACGCGGTCGGGGGGCTCTCGGTGGGAGAGTCGAAGGCAGAGATGTATGCCATGTTGGATGTGACCGTGCCGGAGTTGCCGGCTTCGAAGCCGCGGGATTTGCTGGGTGTGGGAATGCCGGAGGATTTAATCGAAGGTGCGGCGCGCGGGATCGACATCTTCGATTGCGTTGTGCCATCGCGGCATGGGCGGACCGGTTCGCTCTTTACGAGTGTTGGGCGAGTGGTGATTAAACAAGCACGGTATCTTCGCGATGAACAGCCGATCGATCCGGCCTGCGGCTGTCCAGTCTGCGCGCGCTTCTCGCGTGCCTACCTGCATCATCTCTTTCAGGTGAAAGAGATGCTGTCGTCGAGACTAAATACGATCCACAATCTCTGGTATTTCGCCGATCTGATGGGCCAGGTGCGGTCAGCGATCGCACAGGGAACGTTATGGTCGTTCCGGGATGAGTTTTACCGATCCCGCGACCGGGCTGCATCGGACTTATCAGCCGCAGACATGGCTGAGGTCGATGAGCATCGGCATGGCGGATGGGACTAACCCTGGCGAGGAGGAGTTCGTATGGTAATGCAATCGGTCGCATGGGCTCAAGGGATCGGTGGAGGGGGTTCAAGTTCCAGTACGTTCCTGTCCCTCATTCCGTTCGCGCTGATCTTCGTCATTTTCTATTTCTTGGTCATTATGCCGCAACAAAAACGTTCGAAACAGCAGAAGGCGCTGCTAGAGGCCCTGAAGAAGGGCGACAAGGTGGTCACGGCGTCGGGTATCTGGGGCACCGTGACGAATCTCGGGAAGGAGACGGTGACGCTGCAAATCGCCGATAGTACGAAGATTCGGATGCAACGGGACCAGATTGCACGATTACGCGGCGGCGATGACGAGGAGAAGGATAAGGACTCGTAGGTTGCGGAAAACTATTGCGGCATGCAGGAAACCCAATGGCCCACAGGTCATGGACAACAGATGAATGTCGCAGGATGGCCGAACGAGACTGGCGGGACGGGCGAGACTAGGGAGGGTTCGAGGTTCTCGGAACATCGAACCCCGAACTTCGGATCGCGCCTTTCTCGCATGTCTCGCGCTTCATGCGCCACAGTCTGTGGCGTCGGCGGACCTTTTCAGCATCCTGCTCATAGGTTGCGAGTGACAAAGGGGTTACAGACGACATGAAAAAAGTGGGTGGGCGGTTAACATTGTTGGCGTTGGTGGTGGTGATGTCGGTGATCTTCTTTATTCCGTCCTATCAGCCGTTCTATCAGGCGTTGCCTGGCTGGCTGAAGAGGGTGATGCCGAATAAAGGCATTACCCTGGGCTTGGATCTTCAAGGCGGGATTCACCTCGTCATGGAAGTGGACGAAGAACGAGCGGTCGAGATCGCCGTCGATCGATCGGTCGTGTCCCTGCAAGATTTGTTGGTCGATAAGAAAATTCCCGTCGAGTCTGTGGCACGAACGGGACCGACCCAGATCACAATCCAGTTCCAAAACGCCGAAGTCAAGGCGCAAATCCAGAAGATGACCGATGACTATCCGACCTTCAGTGAGACGGAATCTGCAGGATCGGCCAACCGGCTGGTGTGGGAGTTGCGGGCGATCGAGGTCAAGCGGATCAAGGACTCTGCGATCAACCAGGCACTGGAAACAATTCGGAACCGCATCGACCAGTTTGGCGTGGCAGAACCGATGGTGCAGCGGCAGGGGTTGAAGCAGATCGTCGTGCAGTTGCCCGGTGTCAAAGAGCCCAAGCGCGCCAGGGATCTGATCAAAGAGACGGCGTTGCTCGAATTTAAGATGCTCGATGAGGACAACCAGCCGAAGCTCGATTTGCCCGCCCGTATCCCAAAAGATAAGGAAGCGGATGTGCTGAAGCAGGTGGAGGGGAAATTGCCGGAAGGCGATCAGATTCTTTTTGAACGGGCGTTCGAAAAAGACACCGGCCGCGAATATCGGATTCCCTATCTCGTGAAAAAGCGGGTCATGTTGACCGGCGATGTGTTGAGCGATGCACGGGTCTCGATCGGTCAATTCAACGATCCTTACGTGTCGATCACGTTTGACGCCAAGGGTGGTCGGGAATTTGAACGGATTACGGGTGACAACGTCAAGAAGCGAATGGCCGTCGTGCTCGATAACACGATCTACTCGGCACCGGTGATTCAGGACCGCATTACGGGGGGGCGTGCGCAAATCACCGGGACGTTCTCAATGCAAGAGGCGAACGACTTGGCCATCGTGCTCCGGGCCGGCGCCTTGCCGGCTCCGCTCAAGATCATTCAAGACCTCACGGTCGGACCGTCGCTGGGAAAGGATTCGATTGAGAAAGGTGTGCAGGCCACGCTGTTTGCCGGTGCCATGGTGGTGGTGTTCATGATCGTGTATTACAGGATGTCCGGGGTGATTGCGGACTTTGCGCTGGTGCTCAATCTATTGTGTTTGATCGGAGCGCTTTCTGCCCTGAACGCAACCCTGACCTTGCCGGGGATCGCCGGAATCGTGCTCACGATGGGGATGGGCGTCGATTCGAACGTCCTGATCTTCGAGCGTATTCGTGAAGAGCTGCGACTGGGGAAAGCGGTTCGGCTGGCGGTGGACGGAGGATATGACAAGGCGCTGCTGACGATTGTCGACTCTCACGTGACTACCCTGATCACGGGGGTGGCACTGTTCCTTTTCGGCACGGGGCCGATCAAAGGATTTGCCGTGACCTTATGTCTTGGAATCGGGATCAATCTGTTTACAGCCCTGATCGGCACCAAGGTCATCTTCGACCTCTTGAATCAACGACGCAAAGTGGAACAGTTAAGCATCTAGTTCGAAGGAGCCGGCATGTTAGAGATCCTTAGAAAAACCGATATCGATTTCATGGGGAAGCGCCGCTGGGCCTTTCTTTTTTCCGGTATCATGGTGGTACTGGGAATTGTGGCGGTCATTCAGGTTGCCAGAGGGTCGGCGAACCTCGGCATTGATTTCGCGGGAGGGACCGCGGTGCAGTTGAAATTCGACCAAGCGATCCGGGTCGACGAAGCGAGAAAAGCCTTGGAGGCGAACGGCTTGGCCGACGCCGAGCTGCAAGAATTCGGTCAAGAGAACAAACTCCTGATCCGCCTAAAGGCCTCGACCACCATCGAGGAGAAGGTTGCTGAACGGGTCGTGGCGGTCTTTACGAAGGAATTTCCCTCGAACCATTTCGTGGTCGATTCCAGCATGGAAATCGGACCGACCATCGGGCAGAAGCTTCAGCAAGATGCCCTCATCGCGGTCGTCATTTCCTTTGCCGGGATCATTTTCTACGTGGCCGCACGATTTGAGCTTCGCTTCGGCATCGCCGCGGCCTTGGCGACCTTCCATGACGTATTGGCGGTGTTGGGCGCCTTTTATGTCCTGGATAAGGAAATTACCTTGCTCGTCGTGACTGCATTGCTGACGTTAGCCGGCTATTCGATGACGGATACGGTCGTTGTGTTTGACCGTATCAGGGAAAATCTCCGGATGCGACGGCGGGATACCGAAGAGACAATCATCAACAATGCGGTCAACCAAGTCTTGAGCCGCACGATCGTCACCAGTTTGACCGTCGTGTTGGTGCTGATTCCTCTGGCACTGGCCGGCGGAGAGGTCTTGCACGACTTCTCTCTCGCCCTATTGTGGGGGGTGATTTTCGGGACCTATTCGTCTATCTTCGTCGCGAGTCCATTGCTGTTGCTCTGGCCGGGAGCGTCCGGGCGGCTGTTGAAGCGGAGTTAGCCTGCTGTCGGTTGCGGATAGGCACAGGTCTGCGACCGGGCCGTCCGGACGACTCAGCGGTTCGCTGGCACACCCATGACACTCTGGAGTCGGTCGCACAGTCTCCAGCGCAAGATCATCACGGCGATCGTGCTGGTCGGACTTCTGCCCCTGACCCTTCTGCTTGCGCTCACCTACGTCGAGGAGCGGCGCGCGCTTCACGAAACGACCGGCGCCAACTTCAAAGAAGTCGCCGTGGAAGCCGCTCGCCGCATCGAAATGCAGGTCAGTCGTGGGATGAACGAGGCCCAGCAGCTCGCCACGACCCCCCTTCTCCGCACCGCCGTCACCGAAGCCAACCGCACGTACGAGGGGAAGGATGCGCAAAACATCCAGGGCATGATCAAGGATTGGCAGCAACGGTGGCGCCAGCGGGATCAACAGAGCGAGTTTCCCCTCTTCATCAATCGCATCGTCACCAACTACCTTATTCAGTGGCACGATATCCGCAAATCGGACTATGTCGGGATCCTGGTGACCGACCAGCAGGGGGCGCTGGTGGTCAGTTCCATTCCACAAGTGGAATATTTTTACGGGAAGGCGCCGTGGTGGCAAGCGGTCGTGAAAGGGGGGAGTCTCAGGGGCTATGTGAGCGAGATTGCCTTTGATCCCGGTTTCGGGACTCATGTGGTCGTGGTGGCGGCGCCTATTCTGGACGACACAAAGGGGACAGTGATTGGGACGGTCACAATTCTGTTGCGTCGAGACACGATCTTCCATGCCATTGCCGAGGTCACCATCGGGGCGACCGGTCACGCAATGTTGTTCAGTTCCGATGGTGTGCTTGTGATCTGTCCGGTCCTGGCCCCGGAAGAGCATATGGTAAAGCCCGAGTTGATCAGTGCAATCGGCGGGCTGAAAGCTGGTTGGACCGTCGCCGCCGACGATTCGCATGGGGGCCGGAACGCCTTGGTCGGGTTCGCCCCGGTCCGATTCGGCGAGAGCTTGGCCCCAGGGAGCCTCGGAGGAAAACAGTGGATCACCGTGGTGCGGCAGGATCCCCAGGAGACCTATGCGCCGCTCGCCGAACTCGTGGCGAGAGTGCTGATCTATGGGTTGCTCGTGCTTGCCATGCTGTGGGGGACAGGGGTGGTCGTCGCACGTCGGATCGCCCGTCCCATTCAGTTGTTACACGACGGGGTGCATGAAATCGGAAGCGGACGATTGGACCGTCGACTGGAGCTGAAGACCGGCGATGAAATTGAAGGGCTTGCCGATGCGTTCAACCAGATGGCGACTAATCTGCAACGATCGTTTGCGCAGATCGAACAACGCGTGGTAGATGTGCACCGTTTGGAAGAAAAGTACCGCGATTTGATCGAGCATTCTCCGGAGATGATCTATCAATTGAACCGGAGCGGCCGATTCGTCCACGTGAACAAGACGGGGCTCGAGAAGCTGAAATACACCCTCGATGAGATGCTGTCGATGCGGCTCTGGGATCTCGTGCCGCGTGGCCAGGAGCCACTCGTATTGCAATATCTGGAACGATTGGTGGCGCAAGGGCGCAGTTCAATGGAGACGGTGCTTCTGGCCAAGGACGGTCACCCGATCGACGTGGAGATTCACGCCACGGCGCTGATCGATCAAGAGCGGGGCGGGTTGGTTCACTCGCGCGCGTTTGTGCGCGACGTGACCGAACGGCACCAGCTTGAGCAACAACTGCAAGAATACACGACGAAGCTCGAACAGGCCGTGTCGGATCGGACGCAACAGCTCGTGGCCTCGCAGGCGCGGTACAAGGCGTTGTTCGACTTGGTGGCGGACTCGGTGTTTATGGTGAATCCGAGTGGTATGATCGTAGCCGTCAACAAACGTGAGGAGCAAGCTCTGGGGTATGCAGAGGCGAACGTGGTCGGCCGCAGTCTACTCGAAGTCGTCCTCTCCGGCTATCACGACGCGTTGCGCGGATGGCTGAGCGACATCATTTCGGGGCAGCGGAAAGTGTCCACCCAGGAGATCATGGTGCGCCATGCCGACGGACTGGAAACTCCGGTCGAAATGGATTTGATTCGAGTCGGAGCGGCCGACCAACTATTGGTGATGGTGCAGCTGCGAAACATTACCGACCGGAAGCGGCTCGAACGACAGTTGGAGACTTACCGAGAAGAGTTGGAGGATAAGGTACGAGAGCGCACTCGGGAAATTGAAGAGACCAAGCAGTATCTTGAAAATCTGCTCGAGAATGCCAACGATGTCATTTACACCCTCGATACCGAGCAACGGTTCACCTACGTCAACAGCAAGATCGAAGCATGGGGCTACCGGAAGGACGATCTGCTCGGGCGCCCGTATCTCGTCCTTCTCTCCAAGCGCCATCGAGGGAGACGTCTCAAGAATACCTTGGATATTGGTGCGAAACAGGTCTATGAGGTTGAAGTTGTGACTCGCACGGGGGAGCCGAGGAGTGTGATGGTTAGTGTCTCCCCGCTGCATGCGGTCGAGGGAGCGATCCTGGGTGTGCTGGGCATCGCGCGCGACATGACCGAGACCAAGAAATTGGAGCAGCAGATCAGGAATTCGGAGAAACTGGCCTCGGTTGGAAGGCTTGCTGCAGGGGTGGCCCACGAAATCAACAACCCCCTGGGGGGCATCCTCAACTGCCTCTACAACTTACGGAAGGGGACGCTGTCGCCGCGCCGGCAAGAAGAATATCGGGTGTCGATGGAAAACGGTGTGCGGCGTGTGCAAAAGATTGTTCGGCAGCTCCTCGATTTCTCCCAGCAGCATGAGCCGGAGTTTGCGCTGACGGACATCAATCACGTCGTCGATCGGGTGTTGGTCTTGACGATGCATCTCTTTGCCCCGAAGCGAATCGTGTTGGAAACAGAATTCGGTCAGGGGTTGCCGAATGTCATGGTCGATCGGCACATGATTGAGCAGGTGCTGATGAACCTGGTATTGAATGCGGTGCAAGCGATGAAAGACGGAGGGATGCTGACGATCCGAACAACCGTGGTCGAAGGGGTCTGCCTGATTGAGGTTTGCGATACGGGATTGGGCATTCCGCCTGCGGTCCTGCCGAGGATCTTCGATCCGTTCTTTACGACCAAGAGCGAAGGCGAAGGAACCGGACTCGGCCTGTCGGTCAGTCTGGGCATCGTCGAGCGCCACGGAGGAAAGATCTTGGTGGACAGCGAGGTCGGGAAGGGGACGACCTTTACCCTCTGTCTTCCTGTCTCCCGGGAACGTTCGTTGATGGAGCGGGTGTCATGAAGGGTCTCAGGGTCCTGCTCGTCGATGACGAGCCGTTGATGCGGCTTTCGATGGTCGATGCATTGGAGGCGATCGGCCATGACGTCGAAGCGGTCGCATCTGGGACAGAAGGTATCGAAGCCATTCGCCAACGGCCATTCGATCTGGTGATCACCGATCTACGGCTGCCCGGCGCGGACGGGCTCACGGTACTCGCAGCGACCAAAGAGCAGTTACCCCACATCGAGGTCGTAGTGATTACCGCCCACGGATCGGTGGAAACGGCGGTCGGCGCGATGAAACTCGGTGCCTTCGACTACATCACGAAACCGTTCCAGATGGACGAATTGCTGTTGATCGTCGAGCGGGTGGGTCGCGTCGTGACCTTGCGGCGCGAAAATCAAGATCTTAAAGCGGTGCTGGAAGATAAGTTCAGTTTCGGGGGGATTCTCGGAGCGAACAACCAAATGCGAGCCGTACTTGAGAAGATCAAGCTGGTGGCAGGAACGGATTC
>VBOL01000247.1 GCA_005887945.1 Nitrospirota bacterium | reverse complement strand
GTTCTTCCACGAACTTGCCCCCAGGTGAAGCATACTTGCTTTATAGCATTGCTTGCATAGCAAGTCAATAGATAAAGTTGCTATCGTGGCTTGCATAGCATGATAGCTTTAAAACGGGTCCGTGCTTGTTCGGAATGCCATCTGCTCGGTCAACAACAGTGACAAGAAACCGGTCAGATCTTGGCCTCAATGAGTGGGATGGCTTCTCGTTCGAGAGCTCTCTTCGCTCCACATAGTAAAATACAGCCTCGTGCTATGATGCCGTCTCATGTCCCTACCATATGGCCAGGATATCCCCCTAGGCACACTCATTTCAGTCGCCACTGACGCGGCCCGCCAGGCCGGAGCCGTTCTAGCGGACTGCACGCGCACCGGTTTTCGTATTGAACATAAGGAGATCATCAACCTTGTCACCGACGCGGATTACCAGGCGGAGCAACGCATCATCGATATCATTCACGGTGCCTTCCCAACTCATCGTATCCTTGCCGAGGAACGTGGGCTGACCGAGCAACCTCCATCACGCTACAAATGGGTGATCGATCCGCTTGATGGCACGACCAACTTTGCCCACGGGCTCCCCGCCTACTGTGTGTCCATTGGGGTGGAATGCGACGGACGTGGGATTATTGGGGTGGTCTACGACCCGACTCGAGACGAACTCTTCACCGCGCAAATCGGTCACGGGGCTTACCTCAATGGAATGCCCATTTCCGTGTCCACAACGGACCACCTCGATCGTGCGCTCCTCGTGACCGGATTTGCGTACGACATTCGCGAAACCCCGAATAATAACTTGAACCACTTCGTGCGATTCGCGTTGAAGGTGCAGGGATTGCGCCGAACTGGAACGGCAGCGCTGGATCTCTGCTATGTCGCGGCCGGCCGGTTCGATGGATTTTGGGAAGTGACACTGAACCCATGGGACATGGCGGCAGGAGTCGTCATCCTCCGCGAAGCCGGTGGCAAAGTGACGGACTTCAAAGGTGCTCCTCACTCGATTTACGGGCAAGAATTGGTGGCAAGTAACGGGCCTATCCACCAAGCCATGCTCGACCTGCTTCAAGAAGACGCAACTCCCTCGTAAGTAATCAGTCCCGCTGCGCTCGCAACAGATCAGTCAGATGACCGAACAGTCCAGACTGGCACAGGGACCTTTGGGCAGATATACAGATAGAATGACGATGAGGTATGATCTCCTCCTACAGAGGGAAAGAGATTAGCTGTATGGCACGTTCAACGCCTCCATCGGGAGATTCAAACGGATATCCACCCCAAGATGCAGGGGCCGAATCACATACCAAGGATGTGGAACTGCTTCGGGTGCTCGTGAGCCGAAAGGGAACACAAGTCGATGCCCAATGGGCGATTCATCCCCAACTGAAACAGGATCTTCTGCCGCAGGAATGGCAAGAGGTGACCGATCTCATGGCCAAGGTGACCGGTATCGTCGGCACGCGGTTTTCGCAGGTGCTCACGCAAGCTGATCCCGAACCGGCCAGCAACGCATGATTGCAAAACAATGTTGAATGATGAGTTGTGAATAATGAATGAAGGGGTGCACGCTCATTCATTATTCACAACTTTACCATTCATAATTTGGAGTTGCCTATGGAGACCTATTATCATCCCCATGATCTGCGCAAGTTCGCCGAGATGGGTAAGGGCAACAAGGACCTTTGGGAGAAATTCATGGCCTACTACAGCGCCGTCTTCGCCGAAGGAGCTTTGACGGAACGAGAGAAGGCCCTCATCGCCCTCGCTGTCGCCCACGCAGTCCAATGTCCCTACTGCATCGATGCCTATACGCAGGCCTCCCTTGAAAAAGGGTCGAATATCGAGGAAATGACGGAAGCCGTCCACGTCGCCTGCGCCATCCGAGGCGGCGCCTCGCTCGCGCACGGCGTTCAGATGCGCAACGTCGACGACAAATTGTCGATGTGATGAGACCGGTGACTCGTTCAGCTAGAGATAGGGGTTTTCGGGAATGGCGAGGGTAAAGTATTTGCCGCGCTCTTCGTAGAGAATCCGTGCAGCCGTCAATACACCGAGCGCCTGATCAATCTCTCCGTCGATATTCGCGCTTCTGTCAGGTCGGTTTGCCAGCAGCGTGCGGAGTTGGTCTACACTCTTGGCTGTTTCGTTGCAGACCTCGATGATTCCAGCCGCAGGCCAATTGTAGCGCCGCCGTATTGGTGCCTTCGGAGTCCGACCATCGTATACGGTGACATAGCCCATCGCCTTCGAGTAATAGAGAAACGGCCGATCGCTCGAACCGACCCGTCGCTGCCACTCGTGCACCAGGTCGACCAATTCTTGGTAGAGGTGCGGGTCTATGTTCCAATTGTCCAGCTCATACTCGAAATCGTAGGCGATCTTGTTCAAGTCCACCTGCCGAGCATCGTAGACATACTTGTACGCCGTCCCCGGACCTGTGATGCGGACACCATACTCGTGCGGCCTGGTGTAGTAGGGACTGAACCGCTCCAGCCAGAATTTCCCGGTCGACTCCGGTGGATGCAGATGGAACAACGACGGAATCATGTCGATCTGCCGGCGGTAGTCCTCGTTCGTTTCTCCGGGAAACCCGAGCAAGAGATTCCAGGACACCGCGACATGATAGTAGTAGCTCCACTTGAGACAGATCATATTCTGCATCGGTGTCACGCCCTTATCCATCGCCTGAAGCTGATTAAGGCTCAGACTCTCTAATCCCGGCTGCATGCACTTCACGCCCCCGGCGGCGAGCGTTCGAATCTGGTTCTTATGCAAGTTGCTCTTGGTTTCGATGAACACGTCGAGATCACAATGGTCAGCCGCAAATCGACCGAAGAGGTTCTCCACATATTTCAAGTCGATGATGTTGTCCACCAATCGAAATCGTACCGTATCGTATCGGCTGGAGAGATAGGCTATCTCCTGGGCCACTTGCTCGGACGATTTGGCCCGAAACCTCATGCTTTGTGCATTCAATCCACAAAACGTACAGTGATGTTTTTCTCCCCACCAACAGCCCCGCGAACCTTCGTAGAGGAGGATCCGGTCGAGCCCCTGCGCGGCCTCCCCCAGGTCAGCCAGAAGATGATAGTAATCGTCATAATCGGGTGGACCGGTCTTCGCAAAGTCCGAGAAGAGTGAGTTGTTCGGAGTGAACGCGATCGCCGCTCTCTCTCGATAGGCCACACCGTTGGGAACGATCCCGGCCTTTCCCCCGAGAAGGTATCGAACCAATTCCGGGAACACCTCTTCCCCTTCTCCCACCACCACATGATCGATGAAGGGAAATGCCCGGAAGTATTCCAGCCCCATCTCGCCGTCGTAGATCGCTCCCCCGAAGACGATCGTCACGTTGGGATAGAGATCCTTGATGAGTTTCGCCATCGTCAGGCTCGCGACGTTTTGATCGAACGTGGAGGTGAAGCCGATAATCTTGTACTGTCCCCAATCGATTGCGGTCTGGGCCCAGGTCAAGAACTGTGGCGCGGCCCTCGTCGCCATGTCTTCGAAGAACGAGGCCGGATGCCCGCTCTCCTTGGCGACTTGCTCGAAAACCGGTTTGAATTGGTGGGGGTACTCAACGTGCTCAGGATTGTCGCGGAACAAGAGGTATGAAAAAAGCCATTCGCCAAACAGCGCCCGTTTCTCGCAGATTATTTCATAAAGGGGCATGCCGATCTTGTAGGCGAAACGCACGTTCAGATGATGGCAGTCGACGGGGATCCCCTTCGATTTGAGCAGCGCAGAGAGTGTGCCCAGTTGGATCGAAGGATATTTCGAGTAGCTGAACGGCATATTGACGAGCGCCACTGCCGGTCTGTCATGTTGCATGCGGAAACCTATGAGAAACGGTGACCGTAGAACGCTGAGCGATGAACGAGAGCGATCCCTCCGTTCATCAATTTGAACTCATCGTTCACAGCTTGAATGATTCAAACGCGCGATCGGCCTTGGCGGCCATGTAAAAATCGCTCTCCGTCAGGCCGTTGATCTTGTGTGTCCAGATCTCTACCTTGCACTTGCCCCAGGCAAGATAGAGATCGGGGTGGTGGCCTTCCGCTTCCGCCACGGCACCCACCTTGTTCACGTAATCCAAGGCCTGGGCGAAATCCTTGAACGTGTACAAGCGCTCAAGATGGCCGGACTGGTTCAGCGACCATCCTCGCCCTAGCTCTTTCAACAGAGCCTGCGCACGATCCGCCGGGACTGGAGGTACACCGCCGCGGCAGGGGATACATTTGTTATCAGCAAGGCTCATGGCACCACCTCCGGGTATGAAAAATCAACACTGCATATCGATCTTGTCTAGGACAGGTATTCTAAAGGGGCTTCGAGAGGAAGGGCAAGGTGGGGGGAAGTAGGTGATTGAGTGGTTACTCGGTCTCATCAACTGCGCCGCCCGAGCGGGCCACGTCTTCCATCTTGATCTTCTCGGGGTTGAATTTGGCCGTTGCGGTCGCCATCCGGTCGAAGGCCTCATCAAATGAGAGGGGAGCGGCATCCTTTGGCCGGAACCGAATCGGATTTACCCGTGCGACCACGAAGCTCTTGAGATAAGGACTCGTCAGACCTTTCGCTTTAAGCGCCTCAACCTGCTCGACGATCTGATCGTCCAGCACCAGCACGGTCTTTGCCCGTTCTCGCCGCAGTACAATCGCCGCGTGCATCGGTTTCTTCACAAATTCATCCACCCGCTTCAACACCGGATGGTAGGCCCCGCCGCTGAATCTGGGTCGCTCTTCATAGCACAGGCCCAGCGTAATGAAGGCCGGCTCCTCGAACTCAAAGGCATAGGTCTCTTCCGTCGCATCATCGAGCCGCGCTAGTTCCCTGTACATACGGATGACTTCGAGGGATTTCTCGCGCAGATTGTGCGCCTTCTCGGTGTTCATCGCAAGAATCTGATAGGCCGCTGCCGCTTCCGGTACCACAATCGCGACGATGCTCTTCGCCCCCAGCGTCTTCATTGCCGAGAGCCGGTGGTTGCCATTGGGAGTCCAGTATTTCGCGATCTGCTCGCTCTTTGGCACACGCACCGCAATGATCGGATCGAGAAACCGCCCGATCTTCCCGATCACGAGTTCTAACTTGAGAACGTGCGTGTCGGAGAGATTGCGCTGATAAGGGGTCGGCTCAACGAGTTCGATCGGCAAGGCCGCCAGCATCACCCAGCGTCCGCCATAGGGCTCCCGATAGATCGCAAGGACCTTCCCACCATCACCCTCGATCGCTCGATGCGCTTCGGCGACCTCGGCCGGAGGAGCCGCGGCTTGGAGTTCAATCGCGGCCAAACCGGTCGACGCATGAGCAGGTTGGCGACGACGTCGCACACCACCGGCGGCACGAGAGACTTTTGGTTGCTTCCCAGGCATCGCTCAGTATGGTAGGGAAGGAGAAGGAGAAAAGAAAGCCCCCGATCCTCGTCCACCCACAAACGCGATGAGCCATCCGTCAATCAATAAGCCAGGCTTAAAATCAGCCGCGCAGAAGATCGGCTGGTTCACGGCCTCCTGCGTGCTCGTGAGTAACATCATTGGCGGGGGTATCTTCACTACGACAGGATTCATGGCCCGGGACCTGGGTGACCCGATGCTGATTCTCCTACTGTGGTTCGTCGGGGCGCTCTTTGCTCTAGGTGGTGCCATGGTCTATGGAGAGCTGGGGGCCGCCTTGCCTCATGCGGGAGGGGATTACGTCTACCTGCGAGAGGCCTATGGACCGCTGGCGGCCTTCCTCAGCGGATGGACATCGTTCACCATCGGCTTTGGCGCGGCAGTCGCGGCTTCAGCCATCGGCTTTTCTTCCTATGCGTTGCGAGTCATTCTGATCGAGGATGAGCGGGGATGGCTGGCAAAGGGGCTCTCGCTCGCTCTGTTGTGGGGTACAACCCTCGTACATTGTCGAGGTGTAGAAGCAGGCGGCCGCATGCAATTGCTCTTGACGACCACAAAAGTCGTTGCCATTGGGGGATTGATTCTCGGTGGGTTATGGGCGGTGGCAGGCCACGGGGACGCTCTCCTTGCCAGGCCCACCGTGCAACAGCCGTCGCTTGGGGCATCCGCCATCGCGCTCGTGATTGTGACCTACTGTTATCTCGGCTGGAACGTCGCGGGCTACATCGCCGGCGACATCGTTGACCCCCAGCGGACTTTGCCCAAGATCATGATCGGGGGTACAACTTTCGTGGCTGTGATCTATCTGTTGCTGAACGTCGTCTATCTGTCAGCGCTGTCGATCACGGAATTGGCCCGAGAGCCGATCGTACCGGTCGCGGAGAAGGTAGCCGCAGCGTTATGGGGGCCACAGAGCGGGCAACTGGTTGCCGCTATCCTCTGTCTCTCCATCGCAGGAGCGGTGAGCGCCATGACCTGGGCAGGACCCCGCGTGTATTGGGCCATGGCGCGCGATGGCATGATCAGCCCATGGCTTGCCCGGCTCCACCCCCGCACCGCGGTGCCGGCCCGCGCCATCGTCTTCCAAAGCCTGTGGGCATCGCTGCTCATTCTGAGCGGAACCTTCGAACAACTCCTCGTCTACAGCGGCCTCGTTCTCTCGCTGTTTTTGGCCTTGACCCTCTCCACGATCTTTCGTATTCGTCGTACAACCGTTGTGAACCCCCACCAATACCGCGCTCCCCTCTATCCCTTCTTACCTGCGGCCCTCGTCATCGGAGCCTTCACATTAGTCGTCTACAGTCTCGTCCAACGACCTGCAGAATCATTGTATGGTGCGGCGACCGTCCTGAGTGGAATTCCGCTCTATTACTTCTGGCGCAGACGTCACGACCTCCACCAATACAAGCCCCGATGAGGCTCGTCAAAATGTTTTCCAACTAGGCGGCAGCGAGCAAAATGTCGAGTCGTACTTTTGTCGTACGGCAAGGCATTGAGCGAAGCGACAACGACGTTCGAGGAGATTTTCACGAGCCGAGAACAGCACGGGCGACCCTGCACTAAGGTGGGAGATCGCCCGTGTGTGGCGCTTAGGGCGCCAGATCGACTGTGTAATTGTCTCGGCCCAGTAGAAACCGAGACCCGCGCGAAAGCAAGGTATAGAACTACTGATCGGGGGAAAACGAAATCATCCCAGGCGCTTGTGTTCCTCGTGCGAGCATCGAGTTCTCCATCACGTGATCAGGCTAGTATCCAGTTGGTCTATGGTGCCGTTAGGCACAGCCAGTGGAAAACCGGCTAGCACGACCGATCAGAAGCCCGCCCTCGAGTCGGCGGGCCTGTGTGGCCAGGTGGAGTCAGGTCATCCATCGCTACCCTCCTCTCTTGGAAAGTTGGCGGGGGAACCCGTTGATAGCCGCACGCCCTGTCCAGTCCCCCTGATCAAGTGAATGAATGGGCCGTAGTTTCCTCTTACGCCCATTAGGAATACGTGTCAATGGAGAAATTAATTTCCCCCGCATTGACTCGCTGAGCATAAAACATACCCACTGGGAGCGCCGAATACCAGGGAAGCGGTCGCGGAAGAAAGAGGCCGTAATGGTCGCAGCGGGAGAGTTCGATCCCACGCTGGAGCGAGGTCGTTTCCACATCACATAGCCCAGATAGAAAAAGAAGTGAGGAAACGGCGTCATGGCCGCTCCTCCCCGTGACGCCCAACCAAGCCGTTCTTTCTCTTCGTCCTTCGAGATGTGCAGAAAGAACTTGAGAATGGTTGTCCCGCTCTCATAGAGCAGTCTCTCGAATTCTTTGACCTGATTGAGCCCTTGTGTCCGATACCTACCCGTGGACGCGAGTGATGAGCACCGCTCGACTCCCATTCGCGTAGAGCCTTACTTGGGGTTCGCCAAGCAGCCCGATCAATTCTACCGTCATGGCCTTTGCCTTCTCTTTACTTGACCCGCTTTCTTGTAGTCTCCGGTGCCGTCAGTGTGCTTCTTACCTTCACTGGATAGCCTATCATCCTCGCCTCCTCTCTCATCATAAGTTTGCCCCCAAGAAAACACACTGGTCCGAGAAAAGAATAAAACGACCCGCTTCGCCCCGAGGCATCTGGCGGCTTGCGCTTTTTCGTTCCCACGGGCATAGTGCGGGGCAGGACCACACTTTCCCGGGAGGCGACATGGCAAATCGACTGGCGGCAGAAGCGATCGGCACGTTCTGGTTGGTGTTCGCCGGCTGCGGGAGCGCGCTCCTGAGCGCCTCTATTCCGCAACTCGGCATTGGGGTCTTCGGGATCGCGTTCGCCTTCGGGCTGACCGTGGTCACGATGGCCTACGCCATTGGCCATATCTCAGGCTGTCATATCAACCCCGCAGTCACCGTGGGCCTCATGCTCAGCAAGCGGTTCCCCGCACACGAGGTTCCCGGCTACATTGCCGCCCAAGTGATCGGTGGGATCCTCGGCGCCGGGGTTCTCTATCTCATCGCCACAGGGCGGGCCGGCTTCGTCCCCGGCGGCTTCGCCTCCAATGGGTACGGCGACCATTCCCCGGGCGGCTATTCCCTGCTGGCTGGCTTCTGCGCCGAAACGGTTTTCGCCTTTTTTTTCCTCCTGATCATTCTGGGCGCCACGGACAGCCGGGTGCCGCAGGGCTTTGCACCCCTGGCGATAGGCCTGGCCGTGGCGCTGATCAATATGGCCGGCATCCCGGTCACGAATCTCTCCCTCAACCCCGCGCGCAGTACCGGCTCCGCTGTCTTTGCGGATGGGTGGGCCCTCCAACAACTCTGGCTCTTCTGGGTCGCCCCGATCCTGGGCGGCGCCATCGGCGGCGTGGTCTATCCCCTCATCGCCGGGAGCCCGGCCAACAGTCCGAAACGCTAGGCCCGCCTATGGCAGGGCCAGCACATCTTGGGCACAGCGAAAGCCGACGTGGGGATCATGCTCGGTGGGATCGCCTTTCGTCCGAAAAGCGGACCGGAGCCGGTAGGGGCTATTGATGTACGACCCGCCCCGCTGCCCCTTCGCCGTGCCCT
>VBOL01000246.1 GCA_005887945.1 Nitrospirota bacterium | reverse complement strand
GCCACATCCTCGACTTGGGTTGTGGACCTGGCGACATTCCTGTCCGGTTCGCGCGGGCATTGCCCTCTTGTCGCATCACCGGCGTCGATGCATCGGAACCGATGATTGGACTGGCTGGCGTGGCTGTGAAACAGGCTGGTCTAGCCGACCGGATTACCTTCTGCTGCGAGCGCTTTCAGGGTGTTTCGCTGATCGAACCGGTCGACGCCGCGGTCTCAAACAGTCTGTTGCATCATGTGCCCAATCCCTTGCAGTTTTGGTATCGGTTGCGGCAGCTGGTGAAGCCAGGCTCCCCAGTGCTCGTGATGGATCTGCTCAGACCGGACTCGCCCGAAGAGGCGCAGGCCATCGTGGATCGCAATGCGGCAAAGGAGCCGGAGATTTTGCGGCGTGATTTTTACCGTTCCCTGCTGGCGGCGTTCACCGAAGATGAAGTGGCGGCGCAGTTGGCGGAGATGAATCTGAGCCGATTGATCGTCGATGTGGTGGATGATCGGCATTGGGTGGTCAGCGGAATCATTCATTAAGAAGAATGCTGAAAAAGCCCACCTTCTCGCCTGCCCAACCCCGGTGCGCCGAGACGCGCCTGACCCAGGTTTGGTTCTGGGCTCGACAACATCCTCAACGTAGCCCACCGGGAAAGAGCTGTTCTGCCAGCTCGGGGCGGGTGGGTGAGAAAGTTACGCCTCCGGTTTTCTCTCGCCTGCGGCCGCGTTGGTTGGCCCTTTTGAGCATCCTTCTGTTTCTAACTTTTACGGCTCCGTTCAGCGAGGCTCAACTTGACCGGCTAAGGAGATCGAAGGCTCTGGAGCAGCCGTCCACCGCTGAAACTTCTATGATCGAGATTCCGGAAGGGTTGTTTCCGATGGGCTTCGAGGGGACTCAGGCTCTCGAAGATGAGCGCCCCAAGCATCAAGTGTGGCTGCCCGCCTTCTTCATGGATCTGCACGAAGTGGAGACGGCGCAGTACGCGGCGTTCCTCGCTGCCACAAACCGTCTCGCGCCCTGGCAGTGGAATACTGTAGATCTGTCGCAGCATAGCGATCGGCCGGTGATCGGTGTGGACTGGTGGGACGCTGATGCCTATTGTCGGTGGAATGGGAGGCGGCTTCCCACCGAAGCGGAATGGGAGAAGTCGGCAAGAGGAACGGATGGAAGGTTGTATCCCTGGGGCAATCGGGTCCCAAGCAACGATCTGGCGAATTTCGCGTTGGGTGCGCGGTTCAGCTACAGCCAGGTCTTGATGCCCGTGCAGTCCTATGAGCAAGGCAAGAGTCCATACGGGCTTTATCAGATGGCTGGGAATGTCTGGGAGTGGGTGCAGGATTGGTACGCCGCGAACTATTACGAAGTCTCGCCGGAACAAAGTCCGCAAGGACCCGAACAGGGACAATTCAAAGTGCTCCGCGGTGGATCGTGGTCCGACCTGCCGAAGTATCTCCTCACCTATGGCCGCTTCAAGCTCTCACCAGAAACGCGCAACAGCTACACCGGCTTCCGCTGCGCCAAATCCTAGAAGGATGCTCAAATAGACGCCCAACGTCGTTCTCGGTTGTCCGTGTCCTTGCGACGTACCCCGAGGGTACGCCTCAGTCGCCTGACTCTCTGCGACCTTGTTGGATCGTCTATTTGAGCATCCTTCTACAGAGAGCACGCTTCATCGTTCTCTTATTCATAAGCGGCTGCTCAAAACGATGATCCGGCGAGGCCACAGCCGATGGCAACACCGCAGGCGTAGCCTCTGAGCTACGATGAGGATGTTGACGAGGTGAGAACGAAGCTGGGAACCGTTTTCAGCAGCCGCTAGAAGAGGCTCTTGCTGACTTCCGCCGAGAGCAAGCTTTCGTTGCCGGCACTGTCGTAGGCGGAAATGGCGAAGAAATAGGTCTGGCCCATCGGAAGATTGGAGACGGTGTAGCTCGTGACTTTTCCTATCACGAAAGCTGATCCAGGGAAACTGTACGTGCCGGAAGCCGTGCCAACGTAGACTTTGTAGCCGGCTATATCAGGTTCCCTATTCGCCGTCCATGTGAGTGTCACGCTTCCTTGCGATGGGCTGGGAGGAGGCGGAGTTGAGGGTGGAGGAAGTGACGGAGGTGTGGTGACCACAGGAGTCGAGGGTTGTAACAAGCTCGCGATCGCTGAGTTCTGGAGCAAGTTCAATGCCGATCGCGAACCGCTAAACGAGGGAGCTGAGCCGCTTCCTGCTGAGGCTGCAGAGCGAACGCTTGCCGCTCCAGCGAACGGAGAGCGAGCGGTCGGAGCGACCGCAGCAGAGCCAGTCGATGTCACTCCAGGAAGAGGCGCAGCCATCGACTTCGTGATGGGCGCCGTTGTCGTGGGGGTTGTCCCCTTGGTGGGATCGGCTGTCGTCTGCGTGACCTGCCCGGCTGCGGTGCCCGATGTCAGTGCTGCACGAAGTGTCTGGGATGAGGTCGCAGGAGCGGTTGTCGAGGCAATGGCCGGACGCTTGGTCAATGTCCGATGATGCGTCGATGGCATGGTCGGTAGAGAAGCCGGAGGTTTGGGTGGTCTGATCGGGCTCGTGATGCGAGGTGACTCAGCGCTGGGAGGTTGGAGGATGGTCCCTTGAGTTGTGGCAGGCAGAGCAGGGGATTCAACGGCTGAACGGTGAATCAAGCTATGACGGGGTGGCATCTCTTGTTCTGCAGCTGAGATGATAGTGGGCATCGCTATAGATTGCAGGCTCTGGAATAGTATTGCCGCAAGGACGGCAAGTTGGAACCGGGGCGTCACGATGTCTGTCACGGGAATCATTCTTGACAGGCCATATAATAATACTCAGTCAGATGGAGACGACTACGCCATGTGTGTGTCCGGACGTCTGTCTGTGACTCCTCTGCATTGTGTCGTGGACGTGCGTGGTACGCCAGAAAAATATCAATTTATTCCGGAGGGTGTGCCCATCGTCAGTCGTGAATCAATCATGAAGTTAGCCCGCATCTTTCTCGAACGCTTCTGCTGCAATCGCGGAGGCGGAAGTCAGAATTCACTGCGGTATTCTCTCTTCGCGCCACGATCATGCAAAGGGCGCTCGACCTCGCAAGCGCGGCGGTGACGCACCTGGACGCGGTGGCCCGGCGTCCAGGCAGGCGGGCTCCCTCCCTCGCGGCTCCACACACCTGTCTCGCGTGGCGACTGCGCGATTTCGTGACGAACCGTCATGAATAATGCTGGCTAGGGGAACTCTTTCTGCGGTGAGCGGGAAGTGCACTCGCGTCTAAGAGCCTGTCCGACGTTGACCGTTCTACTGCGGCGAATGATGTCCAGGCATCTGCGTTGTTCTCGGCCCCGAAAAATCCTCACCGTATTCCAGCGAATACGCCTCCGGTTTTTCGAGGCCTGCGGCCGCGCATCTGCCTGTCTCTCCGTCGCCTCGTGACGAAGGCAAGGTCGGACAGGCTCCTAGGGGAAAGCGAATGTGAACAAGCCCCAGCTGATCGGAATTATGAGAAGAGGAGGGCGAGCAGGAATAATCCCGTCAACAAGCAGAGCGCGGTGAAGTAGAGCGTGCCGGTTCGATCACTCAGCCAGGCGGTCTTCCACCCTTCGGGATAGAGTGCCTGATGTTCCACAACCAGACCTTCTTCATAAAATCCCAGTGCTTGCTCGAGCTGAACCAGGACTTGTTTGGCCTGCCGGTGACGGTACTGCTGTTGAAGGATCAGTGCGCAGAACAAGCTGCACCAGATCAGGCTCGCGAGCCCGATGAACAGGGTGTCGAAGTGCGTCAGCCGATCCTTCTGTGGACTCAAGAGGAGCGCAAAGAGCATCGCGATCAGACCCAGTGAACCATAGGCAGTGAGCAGCATCATCTGTTCGCGTCGTCGGTAGACCTCCTCTTTGTAGAGGGGATACAGAACCGTCAAGACTTCTTGGACGCCTTCGGTAATCATGTTCTACCTAGACCTCAGCTGTGAGGTGGGTAACGAGCCAATCGCTGATCGATGCGGTCATCTGGCGAAAATCTTCCCCCCGAGTGAATTGGTGATCGGCGCCCGGCAGGAGATCCAGCCTCTTCGGGCCTCCCAGCGCGTCACGCAATCGCCGGCTTTGATGGAGGGGGACACATTCATCCTGTTCACCCTGGACAATTAGTGTGGGCACGGTGATTCGTTCAGCCGGCCCATAGGCGATCTGTCTGAGGCAGTCTTCGTAAAAGTCATACCGCAAACGGACCCGATCCGGCCCTCCCATGATGTTTGGAATCGTGTCCGTGGCTTGCCACCGTGCCAACTCTTCTGGCCCGAATGTTAAGCGAAGCTCTTCCGCAAAGTCCACCACAGGACATTTGAGGGCCAAACAGACGATATCGCGACGCTGGGCTGCCGTGAGGATGGCGACGAGCCCTCCAAAGCTTGAGCCGACGAGCCCGATTCGGTCATATCCTCTGGCGGTTACCAGATCCAGTGCGGCTTGGGCTTGCTGCACGGCCAGGGTTGTCGTGATCTTTTCAAACGGTCCGTCACTGTCTCCTTGGCCGAAAAAGTCGAACCGAAAGGTCGCCAGGCACTGTTCATTTAGGAGGCGGGTCAAGGTCCTGTTGGTCGTACTGTTCTTGCCGGAGAGAAATCCATGGCATAACACAACGAGAGGCGTGGTTGGTCTGTCGGGTGTGCTCAGGATTGCGGCGATACCGTGACCATGCCGATCATGAAATGTCAGAGATTCTTCCAAGGAGCGGTCTTTCAATAGAGCAGGATGCTTGGGGAAAAGTATTTTCGCATGTGGGAAAATCTATGGTCCGCACCTGTGGCACAACTGAATGAGATATCTCAGGATACCCGAGCGCGAGAAGCAGGACAAGCTAGATGAGTCAGACGAGGTGGGAGCCCAATCCGTCCACGGTGCGACTTCCTCGCAAGTCGCACGTCTCAGGCAGCAGGATCTATGGCGCTGGTGGATTCTTTGTGTATCTTGTTAGGGAGAGAAACGACAATTCCTGAGGGCGAAACCCCCAAAACCCAGGCGAGTTTCGCAGTAAAGATGGTCAAGCCGCCAAGGAGCAGGCAAACGGTGACCCAGGTCGCAATCTGAATCGAGAGTGAATTGAGCGGGAAGCTCCAGGTGAGTGTAGCGAGCAGGCCAAATCCCATCGTTCCTAGGCTCAACCCAACCAGCTGAACGGCTCGCCACCGGTCCATGATGGCTGCAAGCTGCTCTCGATAAGGCCCCTGCTTTTTCAGGCTCGTGGTTCGGTCGGCTGCCAGTATCTCAGGGATGCCATAGGACAAAACCCCAAAGACTGTCTGCAGGATGAATCCGATCAAGGCCATATGGGTATAGGCCGCCAGCTGCAACGAGCCAAACGGCAGTAGAGGCCGTTGCGGGAGGGAGTTGGATC
>VBOL01000036.1 GCA_005887945.1 Nitrospirota bacterium | reverse complement strand
CGCTTTGATGGCTGGTAACAGCGACGTGAGTCCAGGTGGTCCGCCCCACAGGGACGCCATCTCAAAAGCCTTCACGGCAGTCTTGAGTTTCTCCCAGGCTTGACGATAGTATGATCGTTCCCACAGATCGTAGCCATCAGCCAGGTCTCCAAAGGCACGATAGAGCGGTTTTTGCCCGCCGCTCACCCGTGCTTCGATCTCGTGGAACAGCTTCGCCGCTGCGGCAAACAATCTCCGGTTGAACAACTCACAGCCTTCGCGACGCGAGATAGATGCCGCCTCATCCCACGGATTCACCTGCGCCCATACGAAGGGCTGCCCGGCGATATCAATCCTGTCCCCCTCCTGCCCCTCTCGCGCCGGCACGAGCGACACGATCCGCGAACTCATCGGCATGGTGACCAACGTCAGCGCACCCGCCATGGCTGGGGTGGCCCCGGTCACATCGACGACCAGCTCGCCTGGCTGCACATCCCATGTACGCAACATTTCCGGGAGTGTCCTGGCGAGCGTCTGATAACAGCCGACAAATTCGTAGGTCTCCGCCATCACCACCCAATCCCACCGTCTAGGCATATGCTCGATCTTCGGCTGGATGTCGGATTCTACGAGCGATTTCGCCCCTTCAGGCAACACGAAACAGAGTGAATCCGGCTGCAGACGATTAATCGAATAGACCGCCGCCGCCGCATGGTCGGTGAGCGCGATCACTAAGGCTTTGACTGGTTGGTCTTGCGCCATTGCGCGCGGACTATAGCATCGCCACATCGAGCGATCAATTCACTGTTCGCCCATCGCCCTGCCTGAAGGGGCAAATGGGTCGTTCTCTGTGACGATGCCTCTGTCCATGACCGTGTTTTCTTGTACGACAGAATACGTGAATTGCCCTGAAGAGGGTGCATCCATACGAAGTTTTGAGAGTTGGCCAACACGACCAATACGCTCATCCTGTCGGCGACTGTCTCCGATGTCGACTCAATGGTTGCCTTGGCGATGAACGCCATCCGGCAGACTTCGCCTACTCATCCGACAACGTCGTAGCCGGCCTGCGAATCACGTTTGACAGGTGACGGCAGGTTGCCTAGAATTGCTTCCCATGAAAGAACGTGTACTCAGTGCATTTGCCGAAAGCACGACCGTCAAGCAACAGTTCGCGCACGAGCATGCCGATCGCATCGTGCAGGTTGCGAAGCTGATCGCCACGGCCTTTCGCGACGGACACAAAGTGCTGCTCTTCGGCAACGGAGGCAGTGCCACGGATGCGGCCCACCTCGCCGCCGAGTTCGTCGGACGGTATAAACGCGAGCGGGCCCCGCTCCCGGCCATCGCCCTGGCCACCAACATTGCCGACATCACCGCCATCGCCAACGACTACGGCTTCGACGAACTCTTTGCCCGCGAGGTTCGCGCCCATGGACAGAAAGGCGACGTCGCCATTGCCATCAGCACCAGCGGCAATTCACCCAACGTGTTGAAGGGTGTGGACGCCGCGCGGGCTTGTGGCCTCACTACCATTGGCTGGACCGGGGGGACCGGCGGGAAACTGGCTGGTCTGGTGGAATATCCGTTCGTCGTCCCCTCAACGGTCACGGCCCGCATTCAAGAAAGTCACATCACGCTCGGCCACGTCCTGTGTGAACTCATCGAGGAACAGCTCCTTGGCAAAGCCTCCTGACCGGCAGCGGCCCCCTGTCACGACTCCGAGCCTGATCCCGCCGATCAACGTGACGGATCTCACGACGTATCCGCTCAAGAAACGGTACAGCAAGGTCCGTGTCTCCGACTGTGCTCGCCCCTGGCACCGTGGGGGCAGCTTCAGCCAATTCTATCGCTCGTTGCCGGATATCCTCGGTGTTAAAACTTTGCGCGCGGTCGCCAAAGCCGTCGCGAAGGCCTATCGCAAAGGCCGACCGGTCATCGCGGGGATCGGCGCACACGTCGTCAAAGTCGGATTGAGTACGATTCTCGTGGACTTCATGCAGCAAGGGATCGTGTCGGCCGTAGCCATGAACGGCGCCGGGATCATTCACGATTTCGAATTGGCGCTCATGGGGCACACGTCTGAGGAAGTCGACGCGGAGATCGACGAGGGACGCTTCGGGATGGCGGAAGAAACCGGCCGCATGCTGAACGAGGCGATTGTCCGCGGGGCCCACGATCGCGAGGGGCTCGGTGAATCCGTCGGCCACTACATCAACCGACGCCAGGGGCAGTTTCCCCATCGCGAGACGAGCATCCTGGCGACTGGAGCGCGGCTCGGTATTCCGGTGACTGTGCACGTCGCCATCGGTACCGACATCATCCATATGCATCCTGCCGCGGACGGAGCCGCCATTGGAGCGACCTCGCTGCTGGACTTTCGACGGCTTGCGGCCATCGTGTCAGGGATGGAGGGGGGCGTGTATCTCAATATTGGCTCTGCCGTCATTTTACCGGAAGTCTTCCTCAAAGCGGTATCACTAGGGCGCAATCTGGGTCATGATCTGACCAACATTACGACCGTGGACATGGACTTCTTGGCTCACTACCGCCCGCTCACAAACGTGGTGCTTCGGCCGACCCAGAAGGGCGGGAAAGGCTACTCCCTGATCGGCCACCACGAAATCATGGTGCCGTTGTTAGCAGCGGCGGTGCACGAAGAATTGGCCGGTCGCTGAAAAAGACCTCCGGCGTCGTTCTCAGTCGCTCGGCCCCCTCAACGTACACACCACGTACGCCTCGGGGACCTCGCTTCCTGCGGCCTAGCCGGAAGGCCTTTTTGAGCGACCGGCAGAATTCACATACAATGAATGAGCAATTGGAAATTGACTGGGAAATAATCCAGAATACGATCGACGCCTGTATGATCTGTAAAGATGATCGTGCTCTTTTTCCCGTCGATCCTCCTCCAGTCCGGCCATGGAACCCTGGGCTACCGGGACGGTTACTTTTTGTCTCCGAAGCTCCTCCAGAATCAGGTGGGTTTTGGCATGTTAAATCTGAGGATCATCTTCGAAGAAATGTCTCGGAGTTGCTCAGTTTGGCCGGCTTGCGACTTCCAGCCAAGCCCTACAAACAGGAGGCTCTTCAAAACTTTTTGAACGCCAACTTTTTTCTCATACAGACGATTAAATGGCCTATTCAGAAAGGAAGCTTTAACAAACTGGGGCCTGCGGAGAAACGTAGATTGGTCGAACACTCCGTTATACACTTAGAACGTGAGATCAGTCTTATTAGCCCAACCGGTATTCTTGCTATGGGAAATGCGGCGTGGGACGCTTGCTTAAAACTTAATTGTGGGAATCACCTGCTGCCAGATGCTGGGGTTGAAACAGTTCGCGGGAAGGACTACAAGATAGAGCTGAAACAGGGTTTGATTCCTTTGAACGTGACATTTCTTCCTGTGAATCAGAACATGAACCGCTCGGAGCAACGCAGCCATATTCTGGTGGACCTAGCTCATTTCCTAAATCTCCATCAATGGTATTGTTCACGTAAAGTCAGCTGAACATATATCCGTTCAAAATAACTCTTGAACGATTTGATGTTGCCTACTTTCACAACTGAACACCTTCAAGATGTCTGGGTTGATCTCAACGTCCGGTTCTTCGATGGCCGCCTCCCGTCGATCGACATAACCTGGAGCCGCCGGCTGACCTCCTCGGTCGGCATGTTCGTGAGTCGTCGAGGACCGCGACCACGGTTGGATCAGGATGGTCTTCGCCCACCGACCAGGCGCGAGATTCGCCTATCCCTTCGCTTGCTCCAACAGGTCGCCCAACGGAGCGAGTATGGCGAGCAGGAGATCGTGAGCACGCTGGCGCACGAAATGATTCATCAATGGCAATACGACATCCTGAAGCGACGGCCGAGTCATGGGGCGGATTTTCTTCGCAAGATGACCGAGATGAATCGGGACGGCGCCCTGGCGATCACCATCTACCATTCGTTACAGAGGGAAGTCCTCGCTCTCGCGCGATTTGCCTGGCGTTGTCGGCAATGCGGCCGAGTGTACCGACGCCAGCGACGGACGATTCAGCCGCGTCGGCACCATTGCGGCATCTGCCGGGGATTGTTACAGGAACTGGTGGGATCAGTCAGTCGGGTTCCGACTGATTCCGAACGTTCTTCCCACACGGCAGTGCCTCCCTCTCAATGCCCCTTGCAGCTTCTTCAATTGTGCTTTACCTTCTAGCAGGATGCTGAAAAAGTCCGCCAGCGGCGTTCTCGCTTCGCTCAGAAGCTCAACTACCGAATACCGAAGCGTACGCCTTCCGCCTCTTCGCTCGCTGCGGCCTTGCTGAACGGCCATTTTGAGCATTCTGGGGGATGTTCTCCTCGTGTCCCTGACGTGCAGGCCATCGAAGTTGCACCGTAGCACTATAGTCCTTCCGCAGTCTGCTAGGCTCTGTTCAGGAGCAAGCGATGCGTTGGTCGCGCCAGATCCTCTTCGGGGACGTCGACGCCATGTTCGCCTCAGCGGCCGTGGTGAAGGACCCGAGCCTCGCGGGTAAACCGGTCGCGGTCGGCGGTCCACCGCCACGCGGGATCATCGCCGCGGCCAGCTACGCCGTGCGGCCATTCGGCATCCACTCGGCGATGCCGACGGCGAAAGCCCTCCAGCTCTGTCCCAACCTCATTCTGCTTCCCCCTGATCGGCCTCTCTATCGACAGCTGCATGATGCGATGCGGGCCGTGACCGTTCAGTTATTCCCGTTCACCGAATGGAGCAGCATCGACGAGTTTTATGCCGACACGACACAGCTCCAGAGCCGCCATCCCGATCCTTGCTCACTCGGACAACTCGTGAAGGATGCACTGTGCGAGGCCACGGGATTGCGCTGCACCATCGCCGTCGCGACCGGCAAGACCGTCGCCAAAATTGCAGCGGATGTTCACAAGCCGGATGGACTGGTGATGGTCCCACCGGGTACGGAACAAGAATTCTTAGCGTTGCGGCCTCTGCGCGCATTGCCAGGGATCGGTCCAAAAACCGCCGCGCGCCTGGAGCCGCTCGGACTCAAGACGATCGGCGAGCTGTTGGACCAACGCTGGGATCAACCCTTGCGTCATATCTTCGGAACGCGACTCCACTGGGTTCGAGAGCTGGCGCGGGGGATCGACCACGAACCGGTGGTGGCCGATCGCGAATCCAAAAGCCTCAGTCACGAGATCACATTCGAACACGATACGCATGATCGTCCTTTCCTAGAACGAACCCTTCGCGGATTCCTCCGCGACCTGGCTCGGGATCTCCGACAGGAAGGATTGGCCGCCGAATCCTGCACGGTGAAGCTGAAAAACGCCCGTTTCGTCATCACAACCAAACAGCATCGCTTTCCGCACCCATTGAACTACGATCCCGACATATGGCCGACCGTCCAACAAGCGCTACAGGAACTCGTTCGGCCCGGTACCGAGTACCGCTTGGCCGGGCTCGCGCTCTCCTCCTTGACGCCCGCTCCGCCCGGGCTGTTCGACCAACGGCGGACGAAAGCCATCGAGACGATGGACGCGCTGATTGCTAAGCACGGGTCGTCGGTGATTGGGTTAGGCGGCGTGAGCCACGACGACACCGAGTAGCATTCTGTCTCTTTTCATCCGAGCGCACAGTCGGTATGATGCAGATATGTCCGTGAAAGTCATGACCAGAGACCAGCTCGTCCCACTTCTACAAGCGGCGCGGACCCAAGGGAAACGTATCGTGTTCACCAACGGCTGCTTCGAGCTTATGCATGTGGGCCATACGCGCTACCTCCTGGCTGCGAAAGACCTGGGCGACCTGCTTGTCGTCGCCGTCAACAGCGATGCGTCTGTCAGGAGTTTGAATAAGGCGCCGGATCGGCCGATCGTCTCGGACGCTCAGCGGGCGGAAGTGGTCGCCGCGCTGGGCTGTGTCGATTATGTGATACTGTTCAACGAACCGGACCCCCAAAGTCTGATCGCGGCATTTCAACCGGATGTCCTCGTCAAAGGCGGAGATTGGGCGGTGGAACACATCGTTGGCCGCGAGATCGTCGAAGCGCGCGGCGGAGTCGTCCGTACTATTCCTTTGGTCCCCGGCGTCTCCACCACGTCGCTGATCCAACGCATTCGCTCAACCACAACATAAGCCGTTGCAGTGTCCGATACTACCCACACCCATTCAGCATCCCAATGGTTCGTTCCTGTCGCTGCGGCACTGGCGGGCAAGACAGGCCGTCCCGCAGTCACCGGCCTGCATGGCTCCACCGCCGGACTTGCCCTCACCACGCTCCTGCATCCCCTGCTGGGAAAACTGGGAAATCGATCGTGGCTGATCGTCACCGGGTCGGACGAGGCGGCTGAACGCCTCTTTGATGACCTGCGCTTTTTCCATGATTTCATCGGTCTTCCGACCGCTTTCCTCGCCCTGTTCCCGAGATGGGAAACTTTGCCATACGAGGGCAGCGCGCCCCATGTCGGTCTGATCGCACACCGTATGAATACCCTGCATCACATCCGAACCGCACCACAGACCTGCCTGGTCACCTCCATCGCGGCTCTGATGCAACGGCTTTTGCCCGTCACGACCTTCACCCGCACCACCCTGCGATTCAAGCTGGGCGGCACGATCGAGCGAGAGGCCCTCACCGAAGGACTCTTACGTCTCGGCTACCGCCGAGTCTCGGTGGTAGAAATCCCGGGCGAGTTCAGTATTCGAGGCGGCATTGTGGATATTTTCTCGACGGCCTATGCCGAACCGCTACGTGTCGAATTTCTTGGCGAGACTATCGACTCACTCCGTCTGTTCGATCCCTCCACGCAGAAATCTACCGCGAAGTTGGATTGCGCGGTGGTCCTTCCCGCGCGGGAATATCTGCGTGCGGAGACTTCGTCCGATGCCCTCGTTCCCATTCCGGCGGATGCCGAGTGGCGCGCACCGGACCTCTATCCCGACATGGACAGCCTCTTCGATTATTTCACCGAACAGCCTGTATTGGTCCTGGATCAGCCGGCTGCGTTGACAGGGGCCTGCGCGGACCTCTGGAGCAAAATCGACGACGGCTATCTCCGCCACGCTGATCGAGAAACGGTCGTACCATACCCGTCACCGGAGCGATTGTTTCTCTCCTGGCCGGAACTCATGGATCGCACGAACGGCTGGCCCACGCTCGCGCTCGAGCCGCTCATGGCAAGTGATGCATCCTGGAATCCGGTCCTGACCTTTCCCGCTCAGACCCCGTCCAGCGCAGGCCTCGGAGCTCGGGGGATGCCCTTCAGCCAGACCCTGGCCATCATAGATCGCCTCCGAGAGGACTGCCGCGTGGTGCTCGTCGCAAGAAGTCGCGGCCAAGTGGATCGCTTGCTGGCGCTCTTGCGCGAACACGATGTGCCGGCGATGGAGTGGACAGTGGGGGCCTGGACCGCTTCCAGTAAAACCAAAGCGCCGTTTTACGTCTTGCACGGCGATTTGTCCGCGGGATTCCTCGCACCGGACTTGCGCTTGGCCCTTCTGACGGAAGAAGAACTTTTTGCCAAAGGCGCGCGTCACAAGCCGCAAGCCAAGAGTAAAGCCGCGACCTTCCTCTCCTCGTTGGAAGACCTCAACGTGAGCGACTATGTCGTCCATGTTCAACATGGCATCGCCAAGTATCAAGGCCTCAAACGCCTCTCGGTGCAGGGCTTTGACAGCGATTATTTGATCCTGGAATTTGCCGGCGGCGACACGCTGTACGTTCCGCTGGAGCGACTCAACCATGTGCAGCGGTATAGCGGGGCGGAAGGGCATGCGCCGCGCCTTGAGCGTTTGGGTGGCGCCAGTTGGGCCAAAACGACCGCGCGCGTGAAGCAAGATATCGAGGAAATGGCCCACGAGTTGGTTGACCTCTATGCCAACCGCGAGCTTGTGACACGCCATGCCTATGGATTCGACAGCACAATGTACCACGAGTTCGAGGCTGCGTTCGAGTACGAAGAAACGGCGGATCAACTCAAAGCGATCGAAGATATTACGCACGACATGGAGTCAAGAAAACCGATGGACCGCCTGGTCTGCGGCGACGTCGGGTATGGAAAAACGGAAGTGGCCATGCGAGCAGCCTTCAAGGCCGTGGAAGATAATCGCCAGGTGGCGGTGCTCGTCCCCACAACCCTGTTGGCTCACCAACATTACGACAATTTCTCTGAACGGTTCGCGCCGTTCCCGGCTCGCGTGGCCTTGCTCTCCCGATTCCAATCGCCGAAGGAAGCCAAAGCCATTCTCAAAGACGTGGCAGCCGGCAGCGTCGACGTGGTAATCGGAACGCACAGGCTCATCCAGAAGGATGTGGTATTCCGCAACCTGGGCCTCGTGATCATCGATGAGGAACAGTGGTTCGGCGTCAAACACAAGGAACACCTGAAGCAACTCCGCACCCAAGTCGACGTCTTGACGCTCACGGCCACCCCCATCCCTCGCACCTTGCAGATGGCCATGGCGAGCGTGCGTGATCTCTCGATCATCGACACCCCGCCGGCTGGCCGCTTGTCCATTCGCACGCAGGTCGTCCGATCGAGTGACACACTCATCCGAGAGGCAATCTTGCGCGAACTGGGGCGGGGCGGGCAGATCTACTTCGTCCATAACCGAGTTGAAACGATGGAGAAGACGGGAGCCTGGCTTCAACAACTGGTGCCAGACGCACGCATTGTGATGGCCCATGGGCAGATGAACGCCAAACCGCTCGAAGCCGTGATGTTGAAGTTCTTTCGCCGAGAGGCGGATGTGTTGATCGCCTCGGCCATTATCCAATCGGGCATCGACGTACCCCATGCCAACACGATCTTCGTCAATCGTGCCGACATGTTCGGCCTCGCGCAGTTGTACCAATTACGCGGGAGAGTGGGGCGAAGCGGCGACCAAGCCTACGCCTACTTCCTGGTCCCCGATGAGGGACAGTTAAGCGAAGACGCCCAGAAGCGCCTCACCGCCATTCAGCAATTTACCGAACTGGGCGCCGGCTTCCGCATCGCCGCGGCAGATATGGAAATCCGTGGTGCCTGCAACCTCCTCGGTAAACAGCAATCGGGGCATATCGCTGCCATCGGACTCGATCTATACATGCAGATGGTAGAGCAAGCCGTTCAGCGTCTCAAAGGCCAAGTGGTGGAAGAAGAGCCGGACCCCACCCTCCGGCTCAACGTCTCCGCCTTTATTCCAGATGACTACGTCGCCGATCCCCACCAGCGCCTCTCGTGCTACAAACGACTCTCGTCCTGCACCCAAGTCGGAGATCTCGCCTTACTCCATGGCGAAATACAGGATCGGTATGGGCTGGCCCCGAACTCCGTCGAGCGACTGTTCGAAGTCATGCAGGTGCGGCTCCAGGCCAAGGCCTTGCGCCTGAGCACGATCGAACTCAAGACCCGCTCCGTCGTCGTCACGCTCGACGCCAAGAGCCGGGTCTCAAGCCAAGCAATTCACCGGATGATGGACCGGTACAAGAAGCGGATTTGCTTTCTGTCTCCTCTCTCGTTCGAACTCCAGATGCCGCATCAGGACTGGCCTTCCACGTTTCGAGAACTCACCGCAACCTTGCAAAGCCTGGGAGGCTGTGATACCAACACCACGAGGTCCCCGCAATCATCTCGCTAACAAGGTCTCACGCGCCTATGACTCGTGCATCGAACGGATCCGTGAGCGTCGTCGCTTTCCGCCTCGTCATTCTGCTCGCCGGCGCCATCGTTGGCAACCTCCTGCTGCTCACCGGCTGTAAGCCACCGCCCGAGGAAGGTGTGCTGGCCCTTGTCAACGGCCGACAGATCACGCAGACCGAATTCGAAACCCGCTGGGGAGAACTGGCCGACGCCACCAGGGCGCGGTACGAGAAAGAAGGGGGGAAGCGCCTCTTCCTCGACGAACTCATCACCCGTGAACTGCTCATGCAGGAAGCGCGCAAGCTAGGACTCGACCAGAACGATGCCATCCGCGATCGAGCGCAACGCTACCGGGAGCAATTGATTCTCGACGAACTCCTCAAGGACCGAATCAAAGCCAAGGTTGAACTCTCGAAGGAGGAATTGGACGCCTTCTATGAACAGCATACCAACGAACTCCTCACGCCATTGAAAGTGCAAGTGTCACAGATGCTGCTGCCCAATATTTCGGCCGCGAAAGATCTCGAAAAGCAGGTCAACCAAGGAGGGAACTTCGCCAAGTTTGCGCAGCGCTATTCCATTGACGGCAAGACGAAAGCGAAAGGGGGCGATCTCGGCCCCTATCGCAAGGGATTGGTCATCCCCGAAGTCGATGCAGTCATTCATACCCTCAAACCCGGGATGATCAGTGCGCCGATCAAGACGGAGTCCGGTTATTACCTCGTCATGATTACAGCGCTCGACAAAGAAACAATTCAGGCAGACGTGGCCGTTCGGGAACGCCTCAGACAGGAACTGCTCAACGAGAAGCGCCGAAAACGTTTTGACGGCGTGATCGCCGACATACGCGCGAAGGCGATCATCCGCCTCGCCGACGCCTCCCGCTACGTCACCGACGACGTCGGCACACGCTGAGTCGTCGCGGATCGAAATTGCCTTCACTCAGACTCCTCAAGTCCTTCGCAATTCGTGTACAATCCATCCAACCCTCGCCGACCGGTCGATCCCCTCGGCGCGTGGTGAGTCCTATGTCCATGATCACGATCCGTCCGTTCATCACGATGGAACCAGACTGGCTGAGACACACGGTCTTCTTCGCGCTCGGGCTGATCGCACAGGCATCCCTTCTTTCAGCCGGGCAGGTGGAGGATGGGATCATCGCGATCGTCAACTCGGACCTCATCATGCTGTCCGAGATGAAACGGGAACTCGCCCCGGAGCGGGAGCGGATTCAGAAAGAGTATCGCGGCGACGTCCTCGCGCGTCGGCTCAAAACGGCGGAGTACATGGCGCTGACCTCGATGATCGAGCGCAAGTTGCAACTCCAGGAAGCCAAGGTGCGAGGCGTCGTGGTCACCGATCAGGAAGTCCGGCAAGCGGCTCAGCAGATGAAGCAACAGGGGAGAACGATCGACGAGACGAACCCGGCAGACATGAAAAAGGTCCGAGAACAGCTGACGCTGCTCAGGGTCGTCGACCGCGAGGTGCGGAGTGGGGTAATGGTCGCAGACTCCGACATGAAACGGTACTTCCAGGAACACCGCGATCGGTTTGCGCTCTCGGAGGAATACACGCTCAGCCAGATTCTCATTCGGCCCCGCTCACCGGACGATACGGCCGACGCGAGGGAGAAAGTTCGTGAGGTGATGGCGCGGCTCAAGCAGGGGGAGTCCTTCGAGGATTTGGCGCTGCGCTTTTCAGACGGCCCGGACGCCTCACACGGAGGGCGTCTGGGCTTGGTGCGGCAGGGAGAGCTCTTGCCGGGGATCGAGCGCACCATCGCAAACCTGGTGCCCGGCGGCATCTCGGATATGATCGAGACCTCGGAAGGCTTTCATATCGTGCGCCTGGAGGACAAGAAACCCAAGCAGTTCCGCCCGTATGAGGAAGTCCGCACTGAAATCCAGGGACTCGTCTTTCAGCAGAAAAGCGAAGATGTCTACCAAGCGTGGCTGGCAGACCTCAAGAACAAGGCCTACATCGAGATCAAGTTCGAATCCGCTCTTTCAGGACCGCCCACAACCGCTCCCTCCCCTCGCCCGTCACCGACGAGTAAGGAATAACTTCGTCGCCCTCGACCAATCCCAGCCCTTTCTGCAGCCGACGAAGCGTACCGACGCGCTCGCTCATTTTCAATTTGTCCACTTTCGTCGCCACCACGATGGGAGGTCGTCCGACGGACACAAGCCATGCGATCGTCTGACTGTCTTGTTCGCTCAGCACACGGCTTTCCACCAACACCACCACCGCGCGCAGTTGTTTACTGCCGTCGAGGTACTGCTCGATCAATGGCGCCCACTGAGCCCGCAGCGCTTTCGACACCTTCGCGTATCCATACCCGGGCAAGTCTACCACCACGAATCGCGCCAACCCAGGATCGTCGCTGGTGATCCGAAAGAGGTTGACCAAGCGGGTCTTTCCCGGCGTGCGGCTCACCTTGGCCAGCCCCTTCCGCTGCAAGAGGGAGTTGATGAGAGAGGACTTTCCGACGTTTGATCGTCCGATGAAGGCGACTTCCGGGAGTTCACTTTTCAGAAACTGTTCTGGCCCCGCACAACCTCTGATAAACTCTGCTGTGAGGATTCTCATGCCGCACATCCGCCTATCAGACACCAGGTTATTGACACAGGAATTCATCGCCTCTGTGATACGCAGCCTCTAATGCGGAAGTCAATCGCACAATCCCGATCCCGCATGAGGGCCTTCCTGATCATCGGTCTCTGCCTCCCGGTCGGGGCAGTTCTCTTCCTCTGGTTGCTCACGATGCCCAACGTCTCGGCCTTACGCGCGACCAATCCAACCGTGACGGCCTTGATGGAAGCGCGACAGGCTCAGGCTGAGGCACAAGGCCACACCGTCGGACGCCATTGGATCTGGGTGCCGCTCTCACGTATCTCCCCCTACCTCCGCCAGGCGGTCGTGACGGCGGAAGATGCGTCGTTCTTCATCCACGAAGGATTCGACTGGGAAGGGATCAAGGACGCAGCTCTGTATAACCTCGATGCGGGCAAACTCAAGCGTGGGGGGAGCACCATTACTCAGCAGCTGGCTAAAAACCTTTACCTGTCATCCGAACGGTCGCTGCTTCGAAAGGTGCGGGAAACTCTGATTACGCGCTCCCTTGAACATCATCTCACGAAGGAGCGTATTCTCGAGTTGTATCTCAACGTCGCCGAGTGGGGGCAGGGCGTCTATGGCGCTGAGGCAG